>JAILFZ010000031.1 GCA_024697295.1 Treponema sp. | reverse complement strand
ACCAGAGATTCTGACGGTGTAATCGGAGGAAGCGAAAACAACAACGGAAGTTTTGGTTCTGACCCATTTACTCCGCCTTATGTTTATATCCGTGATAAATATTCAACTATTGCAGCGGAATTAAAATCAGATACAATAAATGGTGCCGGAGCAGGAAAGGTTCCTGTTTCGTACACGGTAAATTAGAATACTTTTTCAAAAGGAGGCATGATAAAAATTACGTCCTTGTAATTTTTATCATGGGCAATTGCATTCTAAAGCCTGCAATTGCTATTCGCGCCGTCCTGGCGCGCGGCTGCCGCCATGGCTTTAAAGGAGAATTTAATATGAAAAAATCATTATTTACAGCACTTTTAACCGCCCTGAGCACAATGCTTTTGCTCGGTGCATGCGGTTCAACTGACAGCGCAGCAAAGGGCGCTTCGGCAAAAAGTTCTGCTAAACAAATCAGCGCACTTGATGCACCTCACGGATGGGCATCTTACGCAGGAACTAAAGACCTTGCCGGAAAGGAAATTACTCCTCCGGATGCAAAAAACGGAACCAAGGGCGGCGCCGGCGGAACAGTTTATACTGTTGCAAACCGTGCTGAACTTGTTAAGGCCGTTAACGCTGAAGGCCCGAAAGTAATCTATGTTCAGGGAAAAATCGAAATGAGCGACACCGGCCGCGGAACAATGATTCCTGATACATACAACGGAACAACTCCACAGCTGGACAAATTTATCGCAACAAAAACTGCAAAATCTGTCCTTCCATGTAATTCTTACGCAGAATGGAAACAGAAATACACTGCTTCTTTCAACTATGACCAGGATCAGTTTGGCGAAGTTGCTGAACTGCGCACAACTCTCCAGAAATCATACGAAGCTGCCGTTGTTCTCCGCTTAAAGAACGACACAACAATTATCGGTCTCGGAAACGATGCTGAACTGCGCGGTGTTGCCTTTATGCTCAAAGGTGTTCAGAACATTGTAATCCGTAACCTTATCTTGAGCGACTGTTACAACCCGTTCCCGAAACTTGAAGACTCGGACGGTCTCAATGCTGACCTGGACCTCGTTTCAATTCAGTCTTCAAAATATGTATGGATCGACCACTGTACTTTTAAACAGACTTTTACAAACGCAGAAATTCAGTCTGACAAATACGAAACAAAAGACCGCCGTGATGTATTCTGGCGTGTTTACGACGGACAGTGCGACATTACAAAGGCATCTGACTTTGTAACAATCTCATGGAACCACTTTTCTCACGGCGACAAAACAATGCTGGTTGGTAACAGCGACAAAAACACAGGCGATATCAACCACCAGACCATCACTGTTGACCACAACTGGTATGACGGCTGTAAACAGCGTCTCCCGTTTGTCCGCTTTGCAACAATTCACATTTACAATAACCTCTACACAGACCAGCAGGGTTCCGGCATTGACCGCCGCAAGGACTGCCGCATTTACAGCGAAGCCAACTCATTTGAAGAAGCTAAACGCTCTGTAACTCCAAACCGCAACGGTGTTCTCTTTGATATCGGAAGCCTTAACATTGAACCTTCTGCTGTTGACGCAAAGAGTGAATGGAAGCCTTCTGACTACTACAAATATTCTGTAGACAAGGCTGCAAAAGTAAAAGACATCGTAAGCGCAGGCTGCGGTGCCGGAAAATTAACTGTAATTCAGTAATCTTAATAACGAAGAGAGGGCAGGGAGCATGGCTGAACTAAAAATATCAAAGGCGGATCTTAAAAGTTCCGGAATATTTCTGGGAGCGGTTCTTGCCCTCATCCTTCTGTACAACATCTGCACTTTCTGTTTTGTGTTTATCCCGACCTTTGGCCGTGAGGAGCCTGACACGAGTGCAGAACAGCTTACAAAATTTTATGGCAGTAAAGAAAACTATGAGCAGCACATGCAGGACGCACAGTGGCTCAAAGACCAGAACTGCCCGCTTATTGAAATTCAATCTTACGACGGATTAAAACTTAAGGCCCTTGTACTTGAGGCCTCACATCAGGCGCGGGGAATCATTATT
>JAILFZ010000003.1 GCA_024697295.1 Treponema sp. | reverse complement strand
TTGATACGGCGGCTTGTATGCTTCATTGCCGAAATAAACTGTCCGGGAATGGCGTCTTTATCGTATACAGGCTCGATAAATACATAGCGGCCTTCTTCTTCCAGCTTTTTAAGGTCGTCGCGGAGTTTTGCAAGAACTGCTTCGTCGTATTCTTCTTCGGCACCTTCTACGTCGCTCCATTTAACCGGATAAGCCATTTCTTTTGTAACAGGAACCTGAGTTCCATCAATTTTATATAATTTATTATCTTTAGACTCAAACAATTTTTCAAATTTCATATTTTCCTCCAACAAAAAAAGCCCCCGGCCAGAATAGGCCAAGAGGCTTTCCCCTGTTCAAACTGAATTTACAAACTATTCAGTAAGAATTTTAATAACTTCAGCCTTATCCTGTGTGTTTAAGATTTGCTGACGTTTTTCTGCGCTCTTGAAAAGAAGGCTAACTTCAGCAAGGAACTGAAGATGTGGACCAGTTTTGTTAACTGGTGAGAGTGTCATAATGAAGATACGGCATGGTTCCTGATCCAATGAATCAAAATCAACCGGATTGTCTGAAATACCAATGCAGGCAACGAGATCAGAAACAGTATCTGTCTTTCCATGAGGAATAGCAATTCCGTGCTTCATACCGGTAGACATTTTGCGTTCGCGGTCCAAAACACACTCACGGGCAGAAGCTTTGTCAGTCACCTTTCCTGCCTTGATAAGTATTTCGAGCATCTCATCAATGATATCTTCTTTTGTTTTACCCTGCAGATGCAACTCTACAGTTTCAGGTGTTAATACAGTTCTTAAGTCCATATTCTTAGTTTAACTTTCCTTAACTTCAAAGTCAAGAAAAAAACAATCTAATTGTTGATAAATTCGAGATTTTTAGCATATTCTAACACAAAAAAGAATATGCTTTTAATTGTACTTTTAGCTTTGTTTTCTTATAATATGCACATGACAACAATTCAAAAATTACTGGCTGACATTCAAAGAATTAAAAAGCACGAACGCGCTGACAACGGCGGTACCTACGACGGACAGCGGGTGTGCCTGCAGATCTGTAAACTTTTCGAAACATCAAACCGCAATTCAATTAATCTTGCGCGTTCAATCAGTGACTATTGGTTCAATACCTATGTAACGGCATCAGATAACCCTGCAGAAGAACCGTCAGAAGAAAACCTTAACCGCATCACTGCCTTCCAGTCATTTTTAGACGGCGACGATGACGGAGAATATGACATATTGAATTCAGATGACTGGGAAACCCTCCGGGACTTTGTAAACCTCGAAGCAGAAGACCTGGATCTGGACTTTTTGCAGTCAATGATGAGCATTATTCTTTCACACGATGGCATCTGATAATTTATATAATTCGTGCACCCAATGCCCGAGAAACTGCAGAGTAAACCGTACTCAAACAACAGGCTTTTGTACACAGACCGAAAAGCTGCGTGCGGCCGTTGCATGCCTTCACTTTGGCGAAGAACCTCTTGTAACTGTTTTTGGAGGCAGCGGTACAATCTTTTTAACGGGCTGTAACCTCCGCTGCGCCTTCTGCCAGAACTATCAGATAAGCCAGCAGAACATGGGCCGCGACCTTTCAAAAGAAGAATTTGCAGAAATATGTCTGCGCCTCCAGGACGCCGGAGCAGAAAACATAAATCTCGTAACTCCAAGCCATCATATTCCACTTCTTGCCCGGTTTTTAACCGAAGCACGCAAACAGGGCCTGACTCTTCCAATCTGCTGGAATTCAAGCGGATACGACAGTCCCGAGATGCTTGAATTGCTGGACGGGCTTGTAACAATATGGCTGCCTGATTTTAAAACACTGAGTTCCGAATTAAGCGAAAGTCTTTTTGGAGCCAAAAATTATCCTGAAGCTTCAAAAAAGGCCCTGACATGGATGATCGAACACAACCCGCTCAACATTGTCGAAGTCGAAAAAGACGGGGTCAAAAAGGACAAGATTCTTCAGGGCGTAATTATCCGCCACCTTTTTTTGCCGGGACGCTTTATGGAAACCGCAGATGTTCTGGACTGGCTCAAGCAGAACGCCGACGGAAAGGCAATCATTTCCCTTATGAGCCAGTACACTCCTGTTCCATTCAAGGGCACTGACGAAGAACTTGCACACCGCAGAAAGGCACTTTCCGTCATCGAAAACCGTCTTGTAAACACGACAGAAGACGCCGATTTACGCGATTTGATTGATGCCTACGATTTTGAATACTTATTCTACCAGGATTTGTCGACGGACACTGACTGGCTTCCGGACTTTACCCGGCCGCAGCCCTTCAGCAACGCTCTGGCTAAGGTTATCTGGCACTGGAACGAAAAATATACGACAAAGCTTTAGTTTCATGTTATAATTTATGAATAGAGTCATTTGTTTTTGGAGGCGATTTTGACATATTCGTATAATGAATTCCATATTTCTAAAGCTGTCAGAGACGCCTGTAAATTTTCAAAATCTCTCTTTTCTTCTACCGGAAACGTAATTCTTGCAAACATCGGCGCAGTCCGCGAGTTTCAGGTCAGGTTGAACCGGTATCTTGATTCCTTGAACCGCACTCAGGTCAGTGCAGGCACTCTCAACGCAATGGGGCTTCTGGACGAAATATTCCACCTTGCATGTTACAGTTACCGCCGCCAGAAATATCCGCAGGCTTTTAAGGAACTTCTTTCCGATCTGGAAGCAAACTTTGGCAAAGACAAAATCGATTCAATGCTTGTAAGCTTCTGCGAGGAATTTCCACCGGTTGCAGTTTATGACGGCAGTACAACGATTACGGATTTTTTGAATACAGAAATGACCGAACGAAAAACCGGCCGTATACGAACAAACCGAGAGCAGGTTCTTGAAGAAATAATCCTTCTGCACCTTGCAAACGAAAACCCTGCGTTCAAGCCGTTTCAGATTCTGTTTGATGATGCAAAACTTTCGATGAATTCAATCTGGAAAGACAGCTGGATTCAGATAATCGCATACTTTAAAAAACTTCCTTACTGGGGGGCCTACGGTCACGATTTGATTACCTTCCTCAAAGAGCCGGTTAACTTTGCGCCGGACAACCTCCAGGAACAGTTGAATTATGTCCGTATCCACTGGGCAGATTTACTTGCACCCGGCGAAGGTGAAGGCGAAGATTACTGGCTCCGCCGTCTTTTTGCCGGCAGTGACCTTTTATCAGAAGAATGGAAGCCTGACTGGCACCCGACAAACGGCTCAAGCCCTGACATGTCGCCTCCAAACTACGACTACTTGATGAGGGAATACGAAAGATTCAGCGACGACAAGGAATGGATGCCGCGCGTTGTTTTAATGGCAAAAACCGTTCTTGTCTGGCTCTTTCAGCTTTCAAAAAAATACAACCGCCAGATTACACGGCTCGACCAGATTCCGGATGAAGAATTAGATTTGCTCCGTGACGAAGGCTTTACGGGCCTCTGGCTGATCGGTCTTTGGGAACGCAGTCCTGCAAGCCGTACAATAAAACAAATCTGCGGAAACCCGGAAGCTGCGGCAAGTGCATATTCGCTCGATGACTATGAAATCGCCTCAAACCTTGGCGGCTGGGATGCCCTTGCAAACCTTCGCACAAGGCTCTGGCAGCGCGGAATCCGTCTTGCAAGCGATATGGTTCCTAACCACACCGGAATGGACGCAAAATGGGTTGTAGAAAAACCGGATCTCTTTGTACAGCGGCGTGACAATCCTTTTCCGCAATACACTTTCAACGGACCAAATTTGAGCCACGACAGCCGTGTCGCAGTTTATCTTGAGGACCATTATTATTCAAAAAATGACTGCGCAGTCTGCTTTAAGCGGGTAGACACCGCGACAGGCGATACAAGATATATTTACCACGGCAACGACGGAACCGGAATGCCATGGAACGATACAGCCCAGATTGACTTTTTAAACCCGGCAGCCCGCGAAGAAGTAATGCAGAAGATTTTACACGTTGCGCGTAACTTTCCGATTATCCGTTTTGACGCTGCAATGGTTCTTGCAAAAAAACACATCAAGAGACTGTGGTATCCTGAGCCCGGCAAGGGCGGAGACATCGCAACCCGCAGTGAATTTGCCCTGACCGCACAGCAGTTTGAGGAGCGGATTCCAAACGAGTTCTGGCGGGAAGTTGTTGACCGGGTTGCAAAAGAAGTGCCGGACACACTGCTCCTTGCAGAAGCCTTCTGGATGATGGAAGGCTACTTTACCAGAACTCTGGGCATGCACCGGGTTTATAACTCGGCCTTTATGAACATGCTCAAAAAAGAAGAAAACTACAAATACAGGCAGACTGTAAAAAATACAATTACCTTTGATCCGCAGATTCTAAAGCGTTACGTAAACTTTATGAACAACCCTGACGAAGAAACTGCAGTTGCGCAGTTTGGTAAGGGCGACAAGTATTTTGGTGTATGCACTCTGATGGCAACAATGCCTGGTCTTCCGATGTTTGGTCACGGCCAGATTGAAGGCTTTGAAGAAAAGTACGGTATGGAGTACACACGCGCCTACCGCGACGAACAGCCGGACAACTACCTGATTGAACGCCACAAACGCGAAATCTTTCCTCTCCTCAAAAAACGCAGCCTCTTTGCAGGTGTAGAAGACTTTTTGTTCTATGATGTGTGGGAAAACGGCAATGTAAACGAAAACGTCTTTGCCTATTCAAACAGATGCGGCAGTGAATACTCTGTTGTTTTTTACAACAACAAGTATGAGCGTGCAAGCGGCTGGATCAGGCAGTCTTGCGAATACGCCGTTAAAACTGGTTCGGGCGAAAACGATAAAAAACTCGTAAGCCGTTCAATCTCTGAAGGACTCGGTCTCTGGGGCGAAAAAGACTTTTACATGATTTTCCGCGAACAGCGGTCAAACAAGTGGTTTATCCGCCGTTCAACAGACATCTGCGAACACGGAATATTTATCGCACTCAACGGCTTTGAAACACAAATATTCCTCGATATCAGCCAGAAAAAGGATTTGGACGGACACCTCGGCGAACTGTGCGACTTTTTGAACGGACGCGGCTGCGAGAATCTTGAAGTTGCATGGCAGGATTACCACTACAACGACCTGTACGAAAGTTTACGCAAATTTTTACAGGCCTACATACAGATTCACATTACAAACCAGAAGCCTCTCAAAAACGGAACTAAAAAAACAAAGCCGCTCTCAAAAGAAGACAAGGCTTCTCTCCAGACTCTGCTTGAAGATTTCTACGAGCAGGCAAACCGCTTTGCAAAAGACGAGTTTGAGCAGTCAGACAAAAAAGAAACAAAGACCAATTCAAAGAAAACTGCCGGAAAAGGCGCTTCAAGAAAAAAAACATACAAGGCGGTTAAGGCTCCGAAGGTCTCAGGCACAACTGAACTTATCAATCTCTACAGACTCCTTCTTCCGCTTGCAAAAACAGGCTGTGCGCGCAAGTGGGCTTTGATGCGGATTCTGGAACAGGGTTTGAGAAACACGGATCTTGATAACGGCTCATTGTACAGTTACTTTGACAATGCCTTTATTATCGCAGCAACCTCGCTCAAAGCTTACGATATCGCAAAACTCCTCGTCGAATCAGCCGACAGTGCTGTTTTGACCGGAGCCAACGAATTCAACGGAATCAAATGGTTCAATGAAGAAATGATGAGCCGTGCCCTCGAATTTGCCGAGCAATTCTACCTTGCAGACGCAAAGAAGGCAGACATCAGGAAAGTTGAATCTGTATTCAAGTCGCTTAAAAAAGCACAGAAGTCCGCTGAATTCAAGTGCGAAAACTTTATTGCGCCGTTCAAGCCAAAAACAAAGAAAACGACAAAAAAGACTTTAGCGCCAAAAATAAAGCCGGCCGCAAAAACTGCAAAACCGGCTAAAAAGACACAGGCAAAACCTGCTTCAAAAAAGGCAAAAAAGACTACTTCAGATAAGTCTTCATCAAAGAAATAATCTCTTCTCCGCTTGAAACCCGAGGTTTGTTCAACTGGTTGGGAATAAAAGCCTCTCTAACGCTCACAGGCGTCTCTGGGAGCTCTCCGGTCGTGTGCCGGATATATTCACTATCAAATGAAGGCTCATCGCGCATAACAAGCACTGTGGTGGCTTCATCTTCGTCGATTAGATCCCTGCGTTCACGGATGGCCGCATAAACAGAACTTGTCGCACGGTCAGCAAGAATGCCGTAATTGACAAATAGTTCGCGGCACGCGTTATCAGTCTTTTTATCGCTGACATGAGCAGGATAAACAAAGTTTTTTAGCATCAGTGAGTTGCGGTTAAAAATGTCTTCCAGACGCTCAAGATTGGACGGACTGGCGGGGTCGGCATTTCCGCGTCTTGTAAACGGTACAAGGTCATCAGGAACTACACAAAGTCCGTAGGGGTCCAGTGTGAGTTCAGGAGTTGACGGGCAGATAAAACCGTTTACAGGAAGACTCAATCTCCAGCTGTAAAGGCCTGCAACAAGGTTACTGTAGTTTCCGCACTGCATTGCGTAGTAAATGTCAGAATAAACCTTACCCTTCAAACGGCTGAACGCAAAAGGATAAAAGAACAGCTGAGGCATGAGGCGTCCGATATTTGCCGTGTTAGCCACAGTCAAATGGAATTCATCAATCAGGCTGCGGTTTTTGAATAATTCACGGACAACAGCGCAGCAGCCGGCTTCAGTTCCTTCAAATTCAACAGGAAGAATATTTCCCCCGTTCCAGATGTAATCTTCTTCGCTTAAACCACGGACCATTCCTTTCGGATAAATAAGGACGGCCTTAAGGTGTTTTTTGCCTCTGAGCGCGCGGGCAAGACTTGCACCGAGTTCTCCGTAGGTAGCGTCCAGAAAGACAGACGAGCCGCCTTTGAGACCGTGGATCGTTTCTATACAGTTAACAAGATATGAAATTCCATAATCCTTGTGACTGCCTGTCGGCGTGTTG
>JAILFZ010000128.1 GCA_024697295.1 Treponema sp. | reverse complement strand
TGTTTTCGTATACTTTTCGGACAAGGAAAAATTAATATGAAGAAAACTGAACTTTGTCCATGTGGTTCTGGACGTACTTACGGCGAATGCTGCGAACCTGTAATCAAAGGAACTGTTAAAGCTTCTACAGCAGAAGCCCTTATGCGTGCCCGCTATTCATCTTACGTAGCTCACGAAATTGACTTTATCATCAATTCCTGCGAAGAAGGCGAAAAAATTGCCGAAATTGACCGCAAGGCTACAGAACAGTGGTCAAAAGAGTCTACATGGCACGGACTTAAGATTTTGCGCACAGAAAAAGGTACGGAAAAAGACGAAGAAGGCTTTGTTGAATTTGAAGCAACCTACACAGACAAGCGCGGAATCCGTGATATCCATCACGAAAATGCTTACTTTAAGAAAATTAACGGCACATGGCTCTACGAAGCAGGCGATGTAAAGCCGATGACAGTTGTTCGCGAAGGCGCAAAGGTTGGACGCAATGATCCATGTCCCTGCGGAAGCGGACTTAAATACAAGAAATGCTGCGGTAGATAATACTGACCGGACGGTACACCAGATGTCACAGATTATTACGGGCTTTCATGCAGTTGAAGAAAGAGTTCGCCGCGCAGAACAGAATAAGAGTGCGGACGGACTTTCGATTCAATACAGCAAGGCAGGCCCGCGTGTAAAAAAAATCCTCGAACTTGCCAAAAAAGCAAACATTCCTGCCGCACAGGTGGACAACAGGGCTTTGGACAGTCTGGTTCAAAATCTGCCTGCCGTTGCGCGAGACCACCGTGGAATCGTCCTTGTCGCTGCAGGCGATAAACAGAAAAGCGAAAACCGGATTGATTTTGACCAGTGGCTTTCCGGTCTTGATGAAGAAAGCCGTCAGACAGTCATCGTTCTGGATTCAATTACAGACCCGCACAACGTCGGCGCAATTATCCGCTCATGCGACCAGTTTGGAGCAAGCCTCGTTGTAATGCCGGCCCGCCGCGGAGCAAATGATTTTGAGGAAAACGAAATTATTGCCCGCTCAAGTGCAGGCTCGAGTGCGTGGGTTCCAGTCAGTGTAGTTACAAACCTTGTCAGATCAGTTCAGCAGTTAAAGGATGCCGGTTTCTGGGTGTACGGAGCTGATGCGGGCGGACAAAGCGTCCAGAAAATTCAGTTTGGAAAAAAAACAGTCATCATTATGGGAAGCGAAGGCAGTGGAATTGCGCGTCTTCTGGAAGAGCAGTGTGATTCAATTGTGTCGATTCCTACCTGCGGTAAAATCGACAGCCTGAACGTGTCGGTTGCGGCGGGCGTTTTATTATACGAGATCTACCGTCAGAGTTTATGACATATTCATTGGGAATTACTTTATTAATAGTCTGTCCTCTGATTTTTTTAGCATGTTTAATTGATTCAATAGCCGGTGGCGGCGGAATTATTGCACTGCCGGCCTACATGGCAGCAGGACTTCCGATACACACCGCATACGGAACAAACAAATTTGTAATGGCTTTTGGAACATCTTCTGCCAGTATAAATTATCTGCGTTCCGGCTGCGTGCGCCTTGACCTTGCACCCGGCGGAATTCTGGGTTCGATTTGCGGGGCACTGATTGGAACAAAGCTGGCCCTGATTATGTCGGCACACGCCCTTGAACTCTGCCTGATTATAATTTTGCCTGTAGTTGCAGTTTTGATGTTCTTTAACAAGGGTTTTGGAAACGCACCTGAGCAGGACATTAAAATTTCGTGGAAAATCGCCGTTCCGCTTTCGTTTTTAATTGCATTTGTCTTAGGCATTTACGACGGATTTTTTGGACCGGGCTGCGGAATGTTTTTGATTCTTGCTTTTGTTTATTTTGAAAAACTGGACATGGTTCATGCGACAGGCACAACAAAGGTAATAAACTGGGCAAGCAATTTGTCGAGTGCTGTTGCGTATGCGATGGCCGGAAAAATTGAATATAAAATCGCAGTTCCATGTATTTTATGTGCAGTTGCAGGAAACCTTGCCGGTTCACAAATTGCAATAAAAAAAGGCTCAAAATTCATCAAACCTGTTCTGGCAATTGTAGCGCTGATGCTGCTTGTAAAAATTGTAATTCAATTTGTTCAGGATTTTTAGAAGCGGAGAAAAATAAATGTCATTTTTAGATGTAGTTTTACTGGGCGTAGCCCTTTCTATGGACGCTTTTGCAATAAGCGTCACAAACGGAATGATTTATAGAAAATCAATTTTTGATACAGCCGTAAAATGCGGTTTTTGTTTTGGTTTTTTTCAGTTTTTGATGCCGGTTGCAGGCTTTTTTGCAGGTTCACTTTTTTATGAGCACATAAAAAAAATTGACCACTGGCTTGCCCTGATTTTGCTCGCCTTTCTTGGAATCAAAATGATAATCGAATCCGTAAAAGAAATGAAAGAAAGAAAAATTGAATATAAAATCGCAGTTCCATGTATTTTATGTGCAGTTGCAGGAAACCTTGCCGGTTCACAAATTGCAATAAAAAAAGGCGCAAAATTCATCAAGCCTGTTCTTGCAGTTGTAGCGCTCATGTTGCTGGTAAAAATTGTAATTCAATTTGTTCAGGATTTTTAGAAACAGAGAAAAGAAATGTCATTTTTAGATGTAGTTTTACTGGGTGTAGCCCTTTCCATGGACGCTTTTGCAATAAGCGTCACAAACGGAATGCTTTACAGAAAATCAACTCTTGATACGGCCGTAAAATGCGGTTTTTGTTTTGGTTTTTTTCAGTTTTTGATGCCGGTTGCAGGCTTTCTTGCAGGTTCACTTTTTTACGAAAAGATAAAAAAAATCGACCACTGGCTGGCCCTGATTCTGCTCGCCTTTCTTGGAATCAAAATGATAATCGAATCCGTAAAAGAAATGAAAGAAAGAAAAATTGAATCCGGCGCTTCTCCCGCAGAAAACTCTGTCGAAAAAAAAGGCGCAGTTCCTTTTGTACCGCTTTTAATCCAGGGAATTGCAACAAGTATTGACGCACTCGCTGTCGGAATCAGTCTGTCGGCTTTTGGCGGCAATATCTTTTCTGACTCAGCAATAATCGGTTGTACAACCTTTACACTTTCTTTTATAGCGGCCTTTATCGGCAAAAAATCCGGCGACCTCTTAAAAGACAAAGCCCAGCTGCTTGGAGGCATCATCCTTACAGGCATGGGCTTAAAGATTTTTATTGAACACGTATTTTTTGGCGGGTGAGACCTTTGGTCCGACCGTTGGTGAGACCGCTGGCCGACTAACGATCAGCTTTCCTGTACTTTGCCTTACCAGAAACTTCCTTTTAATTTTACCTTAGAACAGAAATTTATTGAATTTTGAGGATTTGAGTAATATAGTTTAAAAAGAGAAGTTTTATATGTTAAAAAAGAGATTTAAGAATTCATTTTTTTATTTAACATTATTTTCGACACTTGCTTTATTCAGTGCCTGTGACAACAAAAAAAGCTCTATAAGACCTCTGCCTCCTCCTGATGCAAGGGAATCTCCCGGTTTTTATGCAACAGTAGGCAATGCCGTAAACTTTAAGCACGAACTGGACTCCTACAAACCAAAAAAGACAAGCTACAACTTTTACTTTACATACAAAATCAACCACTCATGGTGGGATGCCGTTGCCATTGGCGTAGAAGATGCGGTTAACCAGTTTGAAGACCGCGGAATTCAAATTACATACGACTATCTGGCACCGGTTAAAGTATCCGCACAGGACCAGGCAGACAGATTACGCAGGGCCGCTGCCTCAGGCGAATACGACGTTATCGGTGTTGATGTATGCGATATAAAAATAATCACACCTGTAATCAACGAAATCCTTAAAACCGGACAAAAGGTTATGACATTCTCAAGTTCGGATTCAAGTAAAGAAGACGGCTGTAACCGAATCGCATACGTCGGCAATACACACAACTATGAAGACGGCTGCACTTTGGCCGAAACCCTGTGCAAACGGCTCGACTACAAAGGCGAAGTTGCAATTCTTGTAGGCAACGACGGTGCCCCTTGTCATGAACAGCGTGCCCGCGGTTCAAAAGATGTAATTTCAAAATACCGCAACATGAAGGTCGTAGAAATCGGCTATGACGAAGACGACATTGAAAGTGCCTACGCCCTCACGCTTGGCTTTCTAAAAAAATATCCGAACCTTGCAGGTATTATCGGTTGTGACATGAGCAACCCGGTTGGTGCTGCAAGAGCCGTTATAGATTCAAAAAAAATAGGTGACATGGTAATCGTCGGAATGGACCACGACCAGGAAGCCCTCAGATATCTGCGTGACGGAATTATCTATGCTCTTGGCGTTCAGGACTGTTATTCAATCGGATTTGATACAATGCAGGTTGCTGTAAAAATTGCGGACGGCGTAAAACCCGGGGAAGGTTACCCGGAAAAAACTGAAGAAAGTACAACCATGATTTACCAGGCAGATGCCGCTCAGATGCTACTTATGCTTTATGGAGAACTCAGTCAAGATGTCAACAGAAGATTCAGGCGATAGTACTTTAAAGAAAATCATCAGCAAGCTTTCCAGGGTCCGCTATATTGCAGTTTTGGGGGGAATTCTCGTAATTCTTGTCCTCGCAGCTACAACAGTGTGGGTTACAGACAGTGCAGGGCGTGGTACAGCTGCTGCGGTATCCCGTGTAAGTGAATTTTACGTGGAAGAGCTTGCAAACCGCCGTGTTCAATTCATTAGTGACGAAATAAACAGAAACTATCACTACATCGGCAACGCGCTCCAGGTAATTACAAAAGACGACTTAAAAGACAAAAAATCTCTCAGAAAATATCTTGGAAAACTCCGAAAACTCTACGGAATCGAAACATTCAGTTTTGTTGACGAAAACGGAATTGTTTACAATGAACACAGTACCGTAAGCGGTTTGAGCCGTTATCCGTTTTTGCAGGGCCTGCTTGAAAAACCTGTTTTGAGCACAATCAATCTCTACGGTGCCGAAAAGCAGGTAATTCTTGCACTTCCCGTAAACAATCTGTCGTTCATGGGCAAAAAACTGAAGGTGTGCTTTGTTCAGGTAAATATCGACAGAATGGTCAAATCGATGACCCTGCACACCGAAGGAATGGAAACTTACTGCAACGTTTACTATAAAAACGGTGAATGTTTGACCAACACTGATTTTGGCAATTTTGAAAGCGGAAAAAACTTTCTCGACGTAATGAGCGAAGCAAAACTCGAAGAAGGAAAAGCCGTTCATAAAATTAAAAACGATTTTGATTTTGGAAAGCCGGGCCACGTAAATATTCAATATCATGGAATTGATGCTTATGTTTATTATGCCCCGGTTGAAAACTCCAACTGGATTCTGACAATCCTGGTTTACAATAATGTAATCTCGCGCCAGATTAATTCAATTACTTCAAGAATCCTCAACCGCAACAGAATTCAAATTATTATCACTGTACTTTCGCTCCTGTTTCTGTTTATAACTTTGATTGTCTTGAACAGACGGAATTCAAAACTTTTGATTGAACAGGAAAAAACTGTCGCAGACCGGATTCAAAAAGAATACGACCACCTTAAGGAACAGGCGGAAGAGGCTGCAAGGGAACAGCTCGGCATGTTTGAAGCCCTGAGCCGCGATTACAAGAACATTTTCAGGGTTGATCCGGTTAACCGTACTGCAGAAGTGTTAAAACTTACCGGCTATGTAACACAGGGGCTTTCTCCAACCTCGCCGGAAATCGTTCCGTATGAAGGTCTTAAAAACCAGTACATAAAGGACCGTGTATATTCGGAAGATGTTGAATATATGCAGCATTGCATGGATCTGGACAATGTAATTTCAAAACTGTCGGTTAAAAATGAATATGAATCGAGTTACCGTGTACTGGATGAGGGTGAAGTTCACTTTTATCAGTTCAAGTACATGCTGCTCGAAAACAAAGCGATAATCGCAGGTTTTAAAAATATTGACGACGTGGTTCAGGCGGCAAAAGAGCGCGAAACTCTGATTGCAATGTCAGAAACTGATTTGATGACAGGCCTTTTAAACCGTGGAAGCGGCGAACGCAAGGTTACCGATGCTCTTAAAGCAGGTAATGGAGGTTTGTTCATTCTTCTTGACGTTGATAAGTTTAAATCGATTAACGATAACTATGGTCACGAAACAGGCGACAAGGTAATTATTGCGGTAGGTGACTGTCTTAAAAGAGCCTTCCGCGACGGAGACATCGTATTCCGTCTGGGCGGTGATGAATTCAGTGCGTATGCTCCAAAAGTACAGACTGAACGAAGCGCAAAGAAAATTCTCACAAGATTTGAAGAAAATCTTTCCGAAATCGATATCCCTGAACTCGGGGACAGAAAAATCTGTGCGAGCGTGGGTGCGACTATTATTCCTGTCGGACAAAAAGAAGACTTCAGCGTGATGTACAAACTCATCGACAGCGGCGTTTATGAAAGCAAGAAGGTTGTCGGTTTCTGCGTTACTTTTAAATAAATTCAATACTCTTATATAACAAATTATTTTGTTATCTGATTTTTTGCGTGATATAATTTAGGTTAATGGGGATTGATTTTTTATTTGGAAAAACCGGCTCACGCGACAACCTTACTCAGGTATACAACAGGGAAGTTCTTGTTGAATATATAAACTTTCTTGTATCCGGCGGGGTTCCTTTTACCGTTGCGCTTGTCGATATCGACAATTTTAAATACGTAAATGACAGTTACGGACATCTTGTAGGTGACAAAGTTCTCAAGGAATTTGCCGCGCGCATTCATCATGCTGTGGGGGAGGCAGGTACTGTAGGCCGTTTTGGCGGTGATGAATTTATGGTTGTTTACCCCGACATTGTTGAATACGACGAAGTCTGGAAAAACTGTAAAAAAATCGGAGACGCACTCAGTTCAAAAGAAATCTCCGTTGTTCCGGGGCTCTTTGTAACGGTGACCCAGGGGGTGGCCCGATTCCCGGAAAATGCTGAAAAATACGAAAATCTCATAGATACAGCTGATAAGGCATTGTACCGCGGCAAAATGAAGGGCCGTAACTGCTTTATCATTTACCTTCCTGAAAAACACGCAAATATCGTCCTCAAAACTGAACGGGAAAAAACCTTGAGTTCGATGTATCTGCATTCCACTGTGTTCAGGGATTTGACGCAGACAGAAAAGCTTTCGGATGGAATTCAAATGTTATTCAATTTTTTGAGTTCCTATTACATGGTGGATCACATTGCGCTTCAGATTGACGATTTTTTTGCTTTTGAAAAAACTCACAATCTTGCAAAATTCAAGGAATTTAAACCCCTTGATCTGGAACTGGTAAAAGACTATTTTTCCCTGAATTCGGATTTGTTTTACGTAAATAACCTGGATTCATTAAAAACTTCAAACCAGCCTGAGCTTATGGACGCTCTTGAAGAACAGCACGTTCATGCATTTTTCTGTACTCCGGTTGATATGGGTGACGGCAGGCGGGCGATTTTCAGATGTGCTGCATGCAGTAAAAGAATATGGCAGTACGGTGAGATGGATATTTACCTCACCGCAGCCAAAGTTATAGGCCTTCTTGTCAAAGGCGGGAAAGCCTTACATTAAGCTTTTTACAGTTTCTGCAATTTTTGCGTCTTTGCAGTCCTTAAAGAAGAGGTCTGCAAATTTTTCTCCTGCAAATGCTCCCTTAACAAGGTCCTTGTCCAGGGAAGTAAGGATTTCTGTAAACGGCCTGAATGCTGCTTCCCTTACACCGTCAAGAATTTTCTTATTGCGCTGTTCCGGAACTGCGCGTTCTCGCGGGTAACCCTGTCCGCTTGGTTCGCAGAAAAGTTTTTCAAAGATGTATTCGAGGTTGAGGTCACCGCCCCAGCCAAAACCGAGTGCGAATGGAATTGAAATTGCGTTTCCGTCATTAATCTGTGCAAATGTGTATGCATCGAGCGGAGTTGCAATGTGTCCGCAGATTACGCCCGGAAAGCTGTTAAGGGCGAGCATTGCGCCTTCGCCAGTTCCGCAGCCTGTTACAACGTAATCAGCTGCCTTTGAGTTTAAAAGGGTTGCGGCAAGAATACCGTTCTGAACATATGTCAACTGAGCTTTGTCGTCAGCGCTGTACATACCGTAGTTTACAACTTCAAATCCGTGCTTGTCGGCAACTTTTTTGAGTGCATTAAAAATTACTGCGTTTTTTGCAGCCTGTGAATTTTCGTTAATCAATGCGATTTTCATTGTTTTGTCTCCATAAAAAAATAAAGGATCCGCAGGAGCGGCATTTACTGGATTGTAACAGAAAAAAAAAGAAAATAACAGATATTGAAGTGCGCCCCGTCATGAACTTAAAAACATACGGGCAGGTGTTTGTATAATAATTCGTTTTTGTAATAAGTTAAAATAGTGTTAAAATAAATGATAGTCTTTTGGAAAAAAAA
>JAILFZ010000127.1 GCA_024697295.1 Treponema sp. | reverse complement strand
TCTTTTACCGTAGAGTCCTTTTGAATTAAAATATCAATGTCTTCGTCCGTGTGCTTAAGAGGAATAACTGCTATTGTCGGGAAAAAGCCTGTTACACTTTTAGTGATAAGGCCCGCATCCTCGGACAAAAAATCATAAATTAAAGCCATTGCTGTTTTTTACCCACCCAAAAATGCAGACACAATAAAGCCGGTCCAAGTGCAAGAAGGAGAATCACAAAGAGTCCCGCCCTTTCGTGACTTGAAGCTGAATTTTTTGTATATGCAAAATAAGAATTTTTTCCCTGTTTTATCATTAATTTTTCGATTGCAGGATAATCAAGTTTTTTTACTTTATCATAAATTGTATCAACAAAGGAAGAATCAAAGGTTAAAACTTTTGAATTCGTCTGTTGAATTTTGCCTGTTTGTAAAAGCGTATAATCGTCGAGGTGAATTGTAGAGCCTCGCTCAGCGCCCCGCTCAGCGCCCCGCTCTGAGGCTTTATCTGCTTCGTTCAATTTTTTGTACGGAAAAGTAATTGTATTCCAGCTCCAGTTTTCAAATTCTTCGAGGGATGGTAAATCCGTGCTGAACGATTTGACGGGAGACGGAAGCAATGGTCTGTTCAAATCTGTAAATACAGGATTTGAAAAAGCAGAAAAAATGCTCAAAAGCAGTACAATTAAAAGCAGGAGCCCAAAAACACCAAAAACCCTGATGTTTGATGAATCAATCAGCCTGATACTGGAAGAGCCCTTTATCAAAACAAAATTAAAGCTTGATTCGTGTTTTTTTTCAAAATATGAATTGAGGAGCTGGTTCAGATAAAGGCATGCGGAGCAGCAAATAAGGCACAAAATATAAAAGACCGATGATAAAAGCGATGAAAAGGCAAGAAAAACAAGTGGACTTGCAATGAGCGGCAAAAGATAG
This sequence comes from Treponema sp., assembly GCA_024697295.1. GTDB lineage: Bacteria > Spirochaetota > Spirochaetia > Treponematales > Treponemataceae > Treponema_D. Next base: position 7,927 of record JAILFZ010000127.1, on the reverse strand, counting down.
ATTCCGTTTTTTTTGTCATTAAAAAATCCCCTTCTTCCCCAGATTTTCTGCATTAAAAAAAGTGATAAACTTAACAGCATTAATGCGGAACAAAAGGTATGCAAGGGTCTGCAAAAGCCCAGGACGCAAACCGGAATAATTGATGAGAGAAAAAGATATTTGTTTTTGGAAAAATAAATTAAAACGGCGCAAAAGGCCAAAACGATTACCGGCATAACCCACGGATAGCTTTTTGTAGTGTCAGACTGAGCCTGTGCCTTTCCCGACTGATTTATTTCAATGAGTGCGCGGTTTATGTGTTTAGTCTGGTTTTCGTTTATGTAAAATACAAAATACTGCCGGGTTGAATCGGTAAAAAAGCCCAGTCTCTTAAAAATATACGAGTCCGGTGACTGTACCTGGATTGGTGCCAGATTTGAATAAACCGGAATACTCTGATTGTAGCGGCTTATGATGTTTTTGCAGCCGTTGCTGTAGAAAAATTCAAGAATCTGGTTTTCTGTCAGCACCTGTGACTTTGCGTAGATCATTGTATAGCCTTTCCAGGCCTTGCTTACAGAAACTGTTCTAAAATGAATAAAGATAAACAGTGAGAATATGATGATTGATGAACTGATTAATATTTTTTTTGAAAGGCTCATGCTATAGAACTGAGAATGCAACTCCAATAAAGAAGCCGAGCAAACAGCCGATTATGACTTCCATTGGAGTGTGTCCCTGCACTTCCTTTAAGTTTTTGTATTCTTCAATGAGTCCCTGATCTTTTAAACTCTGACCGATTCTATTCAAAACATTTGCCTGGATTCCGTTGGCACGTCTGACGCCGAGTGCGTCACGAACGGTAACCATAAAGAAACAGAAGGAAAGGATGAAAATTTCTGAATCAAGTCCTGCCTTAAAAGCAATGGATGTAGAAAGACATGCGACAAGGGCGCTGTGGCTTGAAGGCATGCCACCGGTACGCCAAAGCAAAAGTTCGATAAGTTCTGATGCGCTGTGTATTTTTCCTGCACAAAGTTTGATGATGGTTTTTAAAAACTGTGCAAAAAACCAGCTGAATATACAGGACAGAAAAACGGGCGAATTAAATAAAGCCTTAAACTGTCCGGAAAGACCTTCTAACATGATATATATTTTATCGCTATGCAATTTTTTGTCTAGTATGATATATTAAATCGATGAATTTTTTGGACTTTGAAATATCAAAAGATGACCAGAACCGAAGGCTCGATAAGGTTATAAGAAAATTTATTCCAGAACTCAATCTTTCTGAACTGTACAAGGCTATAAGAAGCGGAATTATCAAAGTCGACAACAAAAAACGCAGGGGTGAATACAAAGTTCTGGCAGGACAAAAAATTCAAATTGCAGACTTTTTGTACCGCAAAAAAGATGAATCAGTTTTGCCTCAAATAAATAATCAGCCTTCAAAAATCCCGCCCCTCGATGAGAACTCAATTGTTTTACGTAATGACGATTTACTTTTTTTAAACAAAAAATACAACCTTGCAGTCCAGGAAAGTGGAAAAAATGAGCTTTCTCTTGCCAAAATCGTTCAATACGACTATGACAACGTGCACAAAAGTGAACAACTTAAGAGTCTTTCTTTTAAAACAGGTCCGCTCCACCGCCTTGATAAAAAGACAACCGGACTGATTTGTTTTTCCCAGAGCCTTTCCGGGGCGCGGTGGTTTTCAAATATCATAAAAGAACACAAAATCATTAAAACATATCTTGCAGTAACGGTCGGAAAAATTGATTCACCACAAACATGGCGGGAAAAAATTGAAAAATCTTGTGAAACGAAAAATGGCTTTCATACGGTCAATGTAAAAGCAGACGATACAGATTCAACAAAAGCAAAAGACTCTTTGACAGAAGTCTGCCCCCTTGCCTTCGGAAAGTTTGAAGGAAAGGACATAACACTTGCAAAATTTATTATCTACACCGGCCGAACACATCAGATCCGTGCAACAAGTTCCTTTCACGGCCATCCTCTGCTTGGCGATGACGCATACAATGGCGGAAAAATTAATTCAGCAAGAAATTTTTATTTACACGCCCTTAGTGTTGAATTTACAGAACCTGCCCTGTTCAATTTACCGCAGAAAATCATCTGTCCGCCCGACAATGACTTTATTGAATTCTTAAACAAGTGCTTGATAAAATTGCCTTCCGAATTATAATTTAATTATGGGTTTGGGTGAATTATTCGGCTTCAAAAAGAAAGGAATCTCAGTTATCGCCTTTTACGGCGGCTCGGGAACAGGTAAAAGTTTCCGTGCCAAACTCGTTGCCCAGAAATATCATATCAAAGCAATCATTGATGACGGACTTTTAATTTATGAAGACCAGATTCTTGCGGGACACTCTGCCAAGCTCGAAAAATCATACATGGGAGCCGTCCGCGTAGCCCTCTTTGACGACAAGGAACATCGCGACGAAGTTGCCCGTGCAATTCAGGCACATAAACTAAACAGGATTTTGATTCTTGGAACGAGCGAAAAGATGGTCTGTAAAATTGCAATGCGCCTGCAGCTTCCAATGCCTGAAAAATTCATCAAAATTGAAGACATTGCAACTCCCGAACAGATTGATCAGGCAAGAATAAGCCGTCAGATTGAAGGCAAGCACGTTATTCCGGTACGAGCCTACGAAGTTCAGTCGGAAGGCAGTTACGGACGAATCTTTGTAACAAAGGTTAAGGTAAGTCTTGCGCGAAAAAAATTTTTCCGTCATTTTTTTAAAAACATAAAAGACGAACCGTCCGACAATACAAAACTCTTTGAAAAATCGGTCGTAAAACCCGCCTTTGCAGTAACAGTCCGCAAAAATATTTCTCAGGCCTATCTTGCACGCACCGCTGCCCGCTCTCTGACTGTATTAAACCAGAATATCAGGCTCAAACGGCTTGCAATTAAGGCAGATGCTTCCGGCTACAGGCTTTTTATCACCGTTGATGTTCCTTTTGGCGAACAGCTTACTGAAGTTTCAAATAATATCAAAAAATCCATTGTCAGTGGGATTGAAAGTGACGCAGGAATACTGGTCGAAGATGTTTCAATTATCGTCGACCGTATTCTTGTTATAAGTGCCTAGTTTTTTCTGGCTCTTTTTTTATCAGAAAATGCGTTTTTAGGAATTTTAATGCTCACACCAAGCTCTTTTAAGGTTGCACGGATTGCGTTTTCGAGTTCGGTGCGCTGAGGGTTTATCGGAAGAACAAAATTACGTACCTGATTCCAGGTTTTTGAATATAATTCACCTGTTGCAGATTTATACAAAACTTCTTTTTTCCAGTCAGTTAAGGTAGCGACAAAGTCTTTAATCAAAAAGGTAAGTTTTTGACCAAGTCTTGCGTTTTTGTTGGCTGCTACAAATTCATCAAGTTCTTTAAGATGCTGCATGTAGCTTTCTTCAAAGCCTTTGACATCAAACATCATTGAACATGCGGCCGGCTGCAGATACATATAAAGGTCCGTATTTAGGCAGGCGCTTACAATTTCAAATGAGTGTCCGCTGTTAATTATTTTTAGCATTTCTTCGGTCAATCTTGACGGAGAAACCGGAAGCAGAAGATGTGCAGACTTTCTGATTTTTCGTTTTAAGAAAAATCCCATCCTGCATTTACAGGTTGCGCTGTATTTTACGGCACGGAGCATACGGACCGGGTCTTCTTCAAAAATGCGGTTCAAAGGGATAACCGGACGAACTACCCTGTTTTTAATGTCCTGAATTCCACCGACATAATCGATTACCTGCTCTTTTAGCGGATCATAATACAGGGCGTTTAATGTAAAATCGCGTCTGTGTACATCTTCGTCAATTGAACCAAAGGCGTTTCCGACAGAGCCGTCAATTGTTGAACGGAATGTACTTACTTCAAAAATCTTGTCTTCAAAGAATACATGTACCAGGCGGAATCTTTTTCCGATGATTCTGCTGTTACGGAAAAGTTTTTTGATTCTGCTCGGGGTTGCGTTTGTTACGATGTCAAAGTCTTTTGGAGTCTTGCCGACGATTAAATCGCGGACGGCTCCTCCGACTACATAGGCATCAAAACCGTAGTCTCTGAGATGAGAAATTACCTTCAAACAATCCGGGTCGATTTTTTTTACAGGTATTTTGTGTTCTTCTTTGGTGTAAATAGTGGCCGTCTTTATCGGACGGCCTTTTTTGTCTTTTGAATATCTGTAAAGCACAGTTATTACAAATCCTTACCTGTAATCTTTTTTACACATTCGTGATAAAGTTTTGATGTCTGAGCTACAACATCTGCCGGAACTTCCTTAATGTTTGGATCGCCGGCAAGGTTGTTGGCCTTAAGCCAGTCACGGATAAACTGTTTGTCGTAACTTGCAGGACTTGTTCCAACCCTGTAGGTGTCTGCGTTCCAGAAACGGCTTGAGTCCGGAGTCAAAACTTCGTCACCAAGTACGAGATCTCCGTTTTCATCAAGACCGAATTCAAATTTTGTATCGGCAATGATGATTCCGTTTTTTGCAGCGTGTTCATAGCATTTTTTATAGATTGCAAGTGCTGTTTTTTCGATTTTTGAACCAAGTTCTTCGCCAAGGTCTTTTTTCATGTAATCAAGCGTTACGTTGATATCATGACCTTCGGCAGCCTTTGTTGAAGGAGTTACGATTGGTTCATCAAGTTTTTCTGCCTGTTCGTATTTTTTATCGAACGAGTGGCCGAGGAACGGTTCACCCTTTTTGTATGCTTCATACATTGAACCGAACATATAACCGCGGACGATTACTTCATAAGGAATCATCTTAAGTTTTTTTACAAGAATTGTGCGTCCTTCGTATTCAGGTTTCTGGAATTCAGCAGGCATATCCTTAAGGCTGCTTGAAATCATGTGGTTTTTAGTAATGTCTTTTGTAAGGTCAAACCAGAAATTAGAAAGGGCGTTCAATACTTTGCCCTTGTCAGTAATCATTGTCGGGAGAATTACATCGAATGCACTGATACGGTCAGTTGTAACGATAACCATTCTTCCGTCTTCGAGATCATAAACTTCGCGGACTTTACCGCTGATAATTTTTTTCATCTTAGTTATCCTTCTTTGTTGGTTTTACGAGGAAAAGGCAGAGCAAAAGTGCCACGATATACAAAGCACCAGTGACATAAAGAACGTTCTGGTAACCTGTCGGGTTTACTGAAACGCCCTGTGCATTTGTAAAGAATTCACCTGTGTGACTTACGATGTAGTTTGCCATCTGGTTTCCGCTCAAGCCTGCAAAAGCCCATGCAGAAAGTGTGATTCCGTGGATTGCACTGATTGAACCCATTCCGTAGTGGTCGGAAAGCAGTGTCGGAACGTTTGAGAATCCGCCGCCGTATCCTGCGTTTACGATAAAGATGAGGGCGAGTACAAAGAAAATCAAAAGTGCGTTACCGGCACCTGTGCTGATACCCTTTGTAGCAAGTACTACTGCTGTAAATGCGATTGAAAGAATAAAAATCATGTAGTAAACGGTTTTGCGGTCTTTCATGTAATCAGCCCATGCAGAGAATCCAAGACGTCCGCCTGCATTGAAGATTGCACTGATTGTAGAAATGATGCCTACACTTGAAGCAAGACCGATACATTTTACGATCATTTTTTCCTGGGAAATGATTGCAAGACCACATGTAATATTGATGTAGAACATGAGCCAGATTGCAATGTATGAAGCAATCGGTTCGCGTTTGAGTGTTGCAAGAATTCCGTCTTCCTTTGCCTTAACCTGTGGTTCAACCCAGTCAGCAGGTTTTGCAAGGAGGAAGTGTCCGATCATCATCATGATAAAGTATGCAACTGCAAGAATTGCGAACATTTTGTAAATTCCGCCTTCTCCCAAGTTTGCAAGCATCCAGGTCATAATTGGAGAAGCGATTGCCTTTGCACCGCCAAATCCGGCAACTGCCAGACCTGTTGCAAGACCTTTTTTGTCCTTGAACCAGAGCATAAGGGTTTTTACAGGACTTAAATAACCGGTTCCAAGACCGATACCCATTATAAAACCGTAGCTGATGTAGATTCCTACAAGTGCAAGAGCCGAGCCCTTATGCATTCCGCCGTAATAAATAAAGAAACTTGTTCCTGCAAGTCCAAGTGCAAATGTAATTGATGCAATTAAAGAAGACTTGTGGATGTTTTTTTCAACAAGATTACCAAGAAAAGCAGCTGACATTCCAAGGAAAAAGATTGCAAAACTGAATGCCCATTCTACTGCGCCTTTAGAAAAACCGATATAATCTGCAATTTCCTGGCTGAAAATTGACCAGCAGTATACGGTACCGATACTAAAGTGGAGAAGCAAAGCTGGGATTGCACCGCGGATCCACTTATTCTGTATGTTTTTCATTTATTTTACCTCGATATAAAATTATCAAAAATTCGTGTTCAATTCAATCAGTTTTCAATTTGTTTTACGGCGTCACGGACCAGAGCAGACAGCCCTTTTTTCATTACGAGTACCTTGCCGTTTTTTACTACTACAACCAGGTCTTCAACACCACAAAGGCTGACAGGAACATCGCTGTAAACAAAATTATTTTTGCTCTGAACTTCTACTACTTTGCTGTTGGCAGGATTTGTGCACAACTGGCTGAAAGTGTCCCAGCTGCCTACGTCTGTCCAGTTAAAACTTGCCTTTACTACAGCTGCGGACTTTGTTTTTTCTGCGATTGATTTATCAACTGCAATTCCCGGAACGTCCTGGTAAGCAAGCTCCATTTCGCTCCATTTTTTGATGATGTAAACACCGTTTTTCTGGGTAAGCGATGGTTTTTTACCGTTTTGAACGGGAGCAAAAGCGTTGTAAATTTCTGGCGTACAGACAGACATTTCCTTGAGAAACATATCGCCTTCAAAAGCAAACATTCCGCTGTTCCAGAAATAGTTTCCGCTTTTCAGATATTCTGTCGCCGTGGGTAAATCTGGTTTTTCTTCAAATTTTTCGATTTCAAAAGTCGTACCGTCTCCTGTAAGGTCTTTGCCGGCCTTGATGTAGCCGTAGCCTGTACTCGGTTCTGTCGGCACAATGCTGAAGCAGACAAATTTTCCTGAGTGTGCTGCATTCGCTGCATTTTTTGCATCGCTTACAAATTTGCCAACGGGAGAAATTACGTGATCGCTTGTCAAAACAAGGAACGTGTGTTTTTTCTTCGGATCAAGCTTTTGCAATAATTGAACACCGATCATGATGGCAGCTGAGGTGTGCTTTGGACTTGGTTCTGCCAGAACGATAGTTTCACCAAGGAGTTTTTTTGCATCGCTGTCATCGCTTCTTTCGGCAAGTGCTTTAATCTGATTGACACACTCACCTTCTATGTCTTTTCTTGTAACGATTATGATTTTGCCGGAGATTTTTAAGGCAAGCGAGCGTCTTAGACTTTCCTGCAAAAAGGAAATATTGTCGTTAAGAGCCATAAACTGTTTTGGATGTGATGGGCTCGACGCCGGCCAGAGGCGTTCACCAAATCCGCCGGCCATAATAATAACATCTGTAATCATAAAGTCATTCTAGTAATTTTAATTCTTTTATGCAAACACCTGAATTAAAAATGACAAAATTGATGGTGTTGTAATAAAAAATTGTTATAATCAATTTGAATTTAATGTTCAGTAAAGATAATTTTTTATTATTGCGTTAAACTTCATTTTAGTGCGCTTAGTTAAAAATAAAAATACAGGAAATGACTGGAGGAGGCATGATAAAAATTACGTCCTGTAATTTTTATCATGGGCAATTGCATTCTAAAGCCTGCAATTGCTATTCGCGCCGTCCTGGCGCGCGGCTGCCGCCGAGGCTTTATAGGAGGAGATTATGCCCGCTTTAATTGCAAAAATCAAAAAAGATTTTATCACAGATTATTTGAATTTTTCAAAACTTGTATTTAACCTGATTTTTGCGGGAATTTTATTTTCCGT
>JAILFZ010000120.1 GCA_024697295.1 Treponema sp. | reverse complement strand
ATCGGATGCCTCCCGCAGGATGCAGGAAAGGTTGCAGAATACATAAGTTCAACCGGAAGCCTTAAACTCGGCGGAATGTGTACGCATTTTTCTGTCGCTGACTGTAATTCAAAAAGTGACTTGAAGTACACGGAAGAGCAGTTCAAAAAGTTTATGAGCGCCGTTCAGAACGTAAAGGACGCAGGGATCGACCCTGGAATCCGCCACTGCGCAAACTCGGCTTTAACCCTGCTCAGGCCTGACATGCACCTTGATATGTGCCGTCCGGGAATCGTTGTTTACGGTTATTATCCCGGAGATTTTGACCGTCAGACACTCAAAAAACTTGGAATTGAAATTGAACTCAAGCCTGTTATGGCATTTGAAAGTGAAGTCTGTGCCATACGCGACTTTGACAGGGGGATGAGCATTTCTTACGGCCGTAAGTGGACGAGCAGAAAGCCTACAAAAATTGCTGTGCTTCCGGTTGGATATGCTGACGGACTATTCCGCTGCTTTAATCAGGACAAGGTAAGCCTCAAAGTTACAATCGGCGGCAGGGAATATCCTGTCTGCGGACGGATCTGCATGGACCAGTGCATGGTTGATCTTGGAGCGGAAAACAACGAAGTCAAAAGATGGGACAAGGTTTTGTTCTTTGGACCTGAAGAAAGCGGCGCCCTTCAAAGTGCCCAGAAAATCGCTGACGATACAAATACAATCAGCTACGAAATTACCTGCGGCGTTTCAAAGCGGGTTCCCCGGGTTTTTGTTGAGTAACTTTTTGGCTTCTGAGACCAGATAAAAGGAACCTGTAACCAGCAGAATGGATTTTGTTTGGCTTGCAAAGGTGAGGGCGTTTACAATCTGAGCCTTAAAGTCACTGTCCGCGCTGTATTCAATTTTGTTTTCTACAAAAGCCTGTTCAACTTTCTGTAAATCCGACTGCTTTACAAGCCCCGGAATCGTAACAAAGGCCTTTTCAACACGATTTTTGAACAGAGGCACGATTGAATTCACATCCTTGTCTTTGGCACAGGCAAAAAGCAATGTAATTATTTTATCCGCAAAAAGTTCCCGGACTGTCTGCATGGTCAGGCTTATGCTGTTAAAAGTGTGGGCTCCGTCGTAAATGATTGAAAGGCAGTTTTTGAACTTTTTCGGTGGCCTTGATAATTCAAAACGCCCCGGAAGACTTGCCCTTGCAAGACCTTTTTCAATAATTTTTTCATCGATGTCAGGAAGTATGGATTTGACTGCAAGGGCAGCGAGGGCCGCGTTATTTACCTGGACATCGCCTGTAAACCTGAGGGTTGTTTTAAGCGGCCTTTTGAAAAATTCAGAGCGAATTTCGACTTCCATAAAACTTTTTTGCTTGAAAGAATGTGAAGATGTATACTTTATTGAACTTTTACAGACTTCATCTACAAAATAAATGGGGGCATTGAGCTCCTTAGCCCTGTCTATAAACACTTTTCTTACAGAATCCTTTTCCTGCGCCTGAACAAAAACGGGGGTATCAGGTTTTATGATTCCGGCCTTTTCGGCGGCAATTTTTTCTACCGTGTCGCCAAGAAATTCGGTGTGTTCAAGTTCAATCGGGCCGATACAGCAGACTTTCGGGTTTATTATATTTGTTGCATCGAGCCTTCCTCCGAGCCCTGTTTCGTAAACCGCCCAGTCCATTTTTGCATTTTTAAAGCACAAAAAGGCGTAGAGGGTTACAAGTTCAAACCAGGTAATCGGGCGGTGCTCTTTTTGTGAGGCTGAATTTAATTCGTTCTGGACGCATTCTTTAAGCTGTACGGCGGATTTTTTGTAGACTTTTTTTGAAAGAAGCTTCTGGTTCCGGCTGATTCGCTCCAGAAAAGTGATGATGTGCGGAGAAGTGTAAAGCCCTGTTTTATAGCCTGCTTCTTCTAAAATTGAACTTATCATCGCGCAGACTGAGCCTTTTCCTTTTGAACCTGCAACGTGAACCGACGGGCAGTTATTCTGCACATTGCCTAAAAGCGAGCAGTAATGCTGCATTGTGTCCAGCCAGAACATATTTTTCTGCGGCAGTTTTTCAAAGTTCAAAAATGAATTGAGCCATTCTTCAAACTGAAGGAGGTCTTTGTCTTGAGCGTTGTTTTTCATGCGGACAGTATATGCAATTCAATCAAAAATGAAAAGTTTAGACATTCGGAGGGGATGAAATTTTGTTTTTCAATTTTAAAATCCTGTGCTAGACTTTTTATTATGAAAAAACTTAATAAAATTTTTGCACTGACTTTCTGTGTTGTTTGTGCGGGCCTTTTTTTGACCGGCGCAAAGAAAAATTCAAAAAAGCTGATTAAAATCGACATGTGGTACGGCGGAACCGTAAGCGAAGCAGGCGATCCTCCAGGCGACTGGATTGTTTATGATATTGTACGCGAAAAACTCGGTATCGATTTAAAGCTTACAATGCTTCCTTCAAGCGAAAAGGACCGCGACGTAAAAATCAACGCTGCAGCGGCTGCAAAATCACTTCCTGATTTGTTTACCGTAAACCGCGAACCGTGGCTCATGCTCGTTAAAAACAAGCTCGTTGCTCCTGTTGACGACATGTATGCTCTTATGCCAAAGCGGACTTCAATCATGTATGACCAGAACAGCCGCCGTTATACAACCGTAAACGGTATTTCATACGGTCTTGCAAGCCCCGGCTCGATTCCACGAAATGAAGGTCTTGTCATCCGCAAGGACTGGCTTGACAAACTTGGTCTTAAAGTTCCTGAAACTACAGAAGAATTCCTTGAGGTAATGAAGGCATTTACCTTCAACGACCCTGACGGTAACGGCAAAAAAGATACTTACGGTTTCGGAGCCTTTATCGAACAGTATACCCACCAGGACGGCCTCGGACGACGTTTTGAACCTCTTATGGGTGCCTTCGGTGTTGAAGGAACCTGGTCGCTCAAAAAAGAACATCCCGGCCTCAACGTATTCCGTCCAGAATACTATGAAGCCCTTGAATATGTAAAATCCCTCTGTGATGCACATGTAATCGACCCTAACTGGCTTGTCTACAAAAAAGACGACTTCCGTGCTTCCTGGAAACAGGGAAAATTCGGCTGTATGCGCGAACAGAACGCAGCTTTAGCGGCGGAAGGAAACTACAAGCCGTTTGACAAAAACTTTCCGGACGGCGAGTGGATTGTAATCAATCCGCCTAAAGGCCCGCGGGGTGAAAGTTCAACCGGATGCTTTATCCAGGGATACAGAATTACTGCTTTGAGTGCTAAGGCAGGAAAGAAAAAGGCTAAAAAAGAAGCTATAGCCAGACTTCTTGAATGGATGAGCAGCGACGAAGGCTATTATCTTCTCGGCTGGGGGCAGGAAGGAGTCAACTACGTCTTTGACGAAAACGGAATTCCAACCACGAAGGGGATTCCTAATCCAAAGAAGGGATTTACAAAGGCAGAAATGCAGATTTACACCCAGCTCCGCGCATATGTCTTCTACAACAGCGATATTGAATTGTATTCACGCTATCCTACATATACCTGTGAATATTCAAAAAAGAAAATGAGTTCTCTTGACGTGTTGAAGCAGATGGATAAACTTCCGTACACTCCTGCAATCGGAAGCGATGCCATGCCTGTTCCAAATGCTGACGTAAAGAGATTTTTTGAACAGGGAATTGTTGAATTTGTAATCGGTAAGCGCGAACTTACTCCGGAAGCCTGGAAAAAATGGCTTGATGAATTTACTCAGGTTGGCGGCGGCAGCTGGAATAAGGACGGTCTTGATTACGCCGTTAAAAATAATCTCCTTTATTGAAGTAACTGCCGTTTTTCTGTATAATATTTTTTCATTAAAAGGATAAAATAATGGCAGAAGAAGTAGAAACCAACGCAGATAAAATCCTGGCAGAAGCTGTCAGACAAAGTAATAAAATTGAACAGGATATTCTTGTAAATCCTAAAAAATACCGTGTACTTACAGGCGACCGTCCGACCGGCCGCCTTCACATCGGTCACTATTTCGGTTCGTTAAAGAACCGCGTACGCCTTTCAAAACTTGGTGTTCCGACAATGATTCTTATTGCCGATTACCAGGTTTTGACTGACCACGACGCATTCGACAAAATCAGCCAGAATACAAAACAGCTGGTAATCGACTACCTTGCGGCCGGAATTGAACCGGGCGAAAACGTATGTATTTATCCTCACAGCCATGTTCCGGAAGCAAATCAGCTCATGGTTCCGTTTTTGACTTTAGTTTCAAGTGCAGAACTGGACCGCAATCCGACAGTAAAAGACGAAATCATCAAATCCGGAATGAAGTCTGTAAATGCAGGTATGCTTACATATCCTGTTCATCAGGCAGTTGACATTCTTTTCTGCAAGGGAAATGTAGTTCCTGTCGGAAAGGACCAGCTTCCTCATCTTGAAGTTGCACGTTTGATTGCAAAGAGATTCAACAAAAAATTCTGTCCGGAAAATCCTGTTTTCCCGGAACCACATGCACTTTTGTCAAAAACTCCTATGATTATGGGACTTGACGGCAGCGCAAAAATGTCTAAATCCCTCGGAAACACCATCATGCTCAGTGCGACCGAAGACGAAACTGCAAAACTCATCAAAAAGGCTAAAACTGACGGTCAGCGTGAAATCACATACGAACCTGAAACAAGGGTTGAGGTTGCAAATCTTCTGCGCATAATTTCACTTTGTACAGGCGAAGAACCGGAATCAATTGCAAACAACATTGGAAACGGTGGCGGCGGAATGCTCAAGGACTGTCTTACAGAAGCCCTCAATAAAGAATTGCGTCCTTTACGCGAAAAGCGCGCAGAACTCGAAAAAGATCCTGAATATATCCGCAAAGTTCTCAAACAGGGTGTTGAACAGGCAAGAGAAATGGCCCAGAAAACACTCATGGAAGTCCGTCACGTAATGAACATGGAAATCTAACCGGCGGATTTGAGGTTATTTATTTGATGAATATAAATAAGGTTTCCGGCGAAAAAATCGTCATCCAGGGCGCCAGAGAACATAACTTAAAAAACATAAGCGTAGAAATTCCCCGCCACAAATTAGTTGTAATCTCCGGACTTTCCGGCTCAGGAAAGTCTTCCCTTGCTTTTGATACTCTTTTTGCCGAAGGTCAGCGCCGCTATATGGAAAGCCTGTCCAGTTATGCACGCCAGTTCCTTGGCAGCATGGACAAGCCTGATGTTGACCTTATCGAAGGCCTGAGCCCTGCAATTTCAATCGAACAAAAAACAACTCACAATAATCCGCGTTCAACTGTCGGTACGGTTACAGAAATTTATGATTACTACCGCCTTTTGTTTGCCCGCATAGGCCACGCTCATTGTCCAAACTGTGGCCGTGAAATCAAAGAACAGACGGAAGACCAGATTATTGATTCAATTATGAGCTGGGGAAACGGCACAAGAATTACAATGCTTGCACCTGTTATCCGCGGCAAAAAGGGTGAACACCAGAAAATCCTCGAAGATGCACAGAAATCAGGTTTTGTACGTGCGCGTATCGACGGCCTGATGGTAGAACTTGATGATACAATCAAGCTCGACAAACAGAAAAAACATACAATCGAAATCGTTGTTGACCGCATCGTAATCAAGGATGAGTCACGAAAACGCCTCGCAGAAAGCGTAGAAACCGCCCTGCAGAGTTCAAATGGAATTATAATTGTACTCCGCCGCGTCGAAGACGACAGCGAAAAGGGTTATCACGAAGACGAAGTTTTCTTCAGTCAGAAAAATGCCTGCCCGGACTGCGGTATTTCGATTCCGGAACTGCAGCCGCGCTTATTTTCATTCAACAATCCCTTCGGTGCCTGCCCGGAATGTACCGGTATCGGCGAAAAGATGGAGTGGGATTTAAAAAAGATTCTCCCGGACGACAGTTTGAGTTTTAACGAAGGCGCTTTTCCATTTTACAATCCTGACAGCGAATGGAATAAATCCCTCTTTGGCGCTGTAAGCGAAACCGGCGGATTTTCTCTTGACACTCCGATTAAAGATTTGACTAAAAAGCAGTACGACTTTTTGTGGAACGGGGATGATTCAAAAGAAATGCACTGGATATACCGCAAACAGAGCGGAGAAGGTTTTTCTGAATACCGCCGTCCCTGGATCGGTGTAATCAAAGACATGAAGCGCCGTCATTCAGAAGCGTGGGGCGAATCCCAGCGTGTTCGCATGGAAGAAAAGTTTATGTCTGTCAGCGAGTGTACAAGCTGTCACGGAAAGAGGCTTCGTAATGAGGCCCTCGGTGTAACTGTCGGCGGCAAAAACATTATTGACCTCTGTGCGCTCAGCGTTCTTGAAAGTCTTGATTTTATTGACAGCCTCAAACTCACGGAAACCGAAAAACTCATCTCCGCCCAGATTTTAAAAGAAATCAAGGCACGCCTTTCATTCTTAAAGAATGTGGGACTTGACTATCTTACCCTTGAGCGTTCTGCCGGCACTTTGAGCGGCGGTGAAGCCCAGCGTATCCGCCTTGCAACTCAGATTGGAAGCGGACTTACAGGCGTAATGTATATTCTTGATGAACCGAGCATCGGTCTCCATCAGCGTGATAACCAGCGCCTTATTGAAACCCTGACTTATCTTCGTGACCTTAAAAATACAGTAATCGTTGTTGAACATGACGAACAGACTTTACGGACTGCAGACTGGGTCGTAGATATCGGTCCTGGAGCAGGAGTTCACGGAGGTAACGTTATTGCCAGCGGTACTCCTGAACAGGTTATGGCCGTAAAAGAAAGCGTTACAGGCCAGTATCTCAACGGATCCCTTTACATGGAAATTCCACAGGAACGCCGGAAGGGAAACGGTAAATTCATCAATATCCGCGGCGTGAGCGAACACAACTTAAAAAATGTTGACGTAGACATTCCTCTCGGGACATTTACATGTATTACGGGTGTGAGCGGTAGTGGAAAATCAACCCTTTTGAGCGATGTTTTCTATCCGGTTGTAAGCAACGAACTTATGAGAACCGACTACAGGGCAGGCCGGTATAAATCAATCACAGGCATCAAAAATATCGATAAAGTAATAAATATCGACCAGAGCCCGATTGGACGCACTCCGCGCAGTAACCCTGTAACCTATGTGGGTGTTTTTGACAGTATAAGGGAGTTGTTTGCAAGCCTTCCTGATTCAAAAGCACGCGGTTACAAAGGCGGGCGATTCTCCTTTAATGTTAAGGGCGGACGCTGCGAACACTGTCAGGGAGCCGGTACAATTACAATCGAAATGAACTTTTTGCCTGATGTATTCATTCAGTGTGATGTCTGCAAGGGCAAACGCTTTAATCAGGAAACTCTTGATGTCCGCTACAAGGGCAAAAACATTTCTGACGTGCTGGACATGACAATTGAAGAAGCCGCAGATTTCTTTGCAGGCATTCCTCATATTTCAAGAAAACTGGAAACTTTAAAAAGTGTGGGCCTCGGCTATATTCAACTTGGACAAAGTGCTTTAACATTGAGTGGTGGAGAAGCTCAGCGTGTAAAGCTTGCCACAGAACTTGCAAGGCCGTCAACAGGCAACACCCTTTATATTCTTGATGAACCTACAACCGGACTTCATTTTGCCGACGTAAAGGTTTTGATGGATGTAATCCAGAGGCTTGTTGATAAGGGAAACTCTGTGGTAATGATTGAACACAACCTTGATGTAATCTGCCAGGCTGACCATATCATTGACCTTGGTCCGGAAGGCGGTAACAAGGGCGGTACAATCGTCGACTTCGGCACCCCGGAAGAACTTGCAGGGCGTTACAAAAAGACTGGAAGCTATACCGGACAGTTTATCGAAGAGCAGCTTAACAATTACAAAAAACTGCATAAAAAAGGGTAACAGACTTTAAGAATTGAAAAAAAAATTATTTCTTGCTGTTTTTTTAGTTTTCTCTCTGGCTTTGACTTTTGCCGCAGATGATACAAGGTCTGTCATCAATATCGAAGGCGCACGAAAAAGTGAATATAAAAAGGACCCCGTATCAGGCGAGGACTGTATCGTTCTGACCGGCGAAGTTAAAATCTCCGTAACAAAGGGCTCGGATAAAACAACCATTTCTGCTGACAACGTAAATTATAACCGCCAGACGGAAATGCTCTACGCAGAAGGTAATGTTGAACTTGAACAGGGCGGCTCTTCAGGCGGCGGCGAAAAGATTTCTGCAAGAAGCCTTTTATTCAATACTGCAACCCTTGAAGGTATTTTTGATAACGGACGCGCCGTACAGACTTCTTCTGATGCGATCAACCTGCCGAGCGGTTCGACACTGATTGTAGCGTCAGACGTTTTTGGACGTGACTCCTCGGGAACAATCGCATTTAAAACCGGTGAACTTACATTCTGCGATGACGAAAATCCGCACTGGAAAATCAAGGCATCCCGAATCTGGCTCTTACCTGGCGGCGAATTTGCATTCTTTAATGCACTTTTGTATGTCGGCCGGATTCCTCTTTTGTACTTTCCGGCATTTTATTATCCAAAGGACGAGCTTATATTCAACCCGACAATGGGTTATAAATTCCGCGAAGGCTATTTTATCAACACTACAACTTATCTGTACGGACGAAAGCCTCTCGAAGCGGCATCCACCAGCGATTCAAGCTCGGAGGATGATGAAGACAAAATCGACTTTTTCAGCTTTATGAAGGCTTCATCGCTCAAGGAACAGGTCCGTGAAGGTATCGTTCTCCACAACCTTGATGAAGATTATAAGGGTGACACTACCAATTACTTTAAGATAATGGCCGATTATTACTCGAATATGGGCGCAATGGTCGGAGCCGACACTGTTTTAAAGCCTAAAAAGTATATCAATGAACTATCAGCCACAGTTGAACTTGGTTTTTCAAATACCGTATTTAAAAACGACGGAATCTATCTTCCGTACAATGCAAGCGGCAACAAGGTCAGTGATGAATCCAACCTCCTTTCCGTTAACATGCCGTTCCGCTATCAGGCAAACTTAAAATTTTCAATTTCTACGCCGTTTTCCCTGACGCTTTCCATGCCGGTGTACTCGGATCCGTATTTTGACTATGACTTTAACAACCGCACGGAAACAATGGACTGGATTGACTTTTTGATGAGTGGAACTGCCACTGAAGAAGATGATGACGTTACGACTGTTTCGTCATTTACATGGCAGGCCAACGGTTCATATAACTTTAAAATACCTTCCTGGTTGAACCCGTATATCAGTTCGGCCTCAATTTCCAGTTTTTCTTCTTCGATTGTCTTTTCTTCAAAAAGCAATACGGAGCTTTCGAACCGTGATGAATACGCAGAAGATTCCGCCTGGTCAACTTATACTCCGGAACGCTACTTTTATTACCCGAGTCAGATTACGCCATTTAAAATCAACACTAGAATTGCAGGTACTCTGATTCAATATCCGTCAACTTCAAAAAATACGCAGAATCAGAACGTGTCGATAAAACTTGTTCCACCGCAGGAACTTGATACTTCAGAAAAAACAGACTCCGAAAACCCGGAAAACCCTGATGCGTCAAACGGCGGGAAAGTTGCAGATGCCGATGAAGATGATGAAGAAGAACCAAAAGTTTTGTTTGACGAGTCTGTCCTTCCAAAAATTGCAACTGTAAACCCGTCTGTAAAAACTCTGACCGGTATTTCTTATAAACTTTCCTACAGCCTTTCTCCTGAATTCAGTTCTCAGTTTACATATTCGTCTTCCCACCTGAAAAGCCCGGAAGATTTTGAATGGAAAACCCTGCAGTCAACATATGTTCAGGCCAAGGCTCCGACAACGCTGACAAGTGTTCTGGGCTACAAGGACAGTTTTTTGTCTTTGACAGGCACCTTTAACTTTAATCCTGTTTACCAAAAACACCCTTATTTGTGCATGGACCAGAACAAGGGCGGTTATACCCAGACTTCCGCCGACAGCATCAAAAAGACCGACTATAATGCGCGTAAACTTGATCTGACTGATACAAATGCGCTTTCATTCAAGCCGTTTTACTACACGGAACATTTTTCCGGAACTTCCCTGACATGGAATACCACTGTCAAAATGATCCAGACAAAATACATCAGTGACGATATCGAAAATCCTGAGTGGGAATACCTGACAACAGACATCTGGGATGACGAATGTGTTACAACCCACAATTTGAATCTTGTTCTGGCGGCAAAAGAAGGTGATTACAGTCAGAAACTTTCGCTCACAACAACACTTCCGCCTCAGGTTGACTCTTACAACGGAGTCCTGTCTCTCGGATTCCCGTATTCAAGTTTTTCCGTCGGAACCGGAATCAAGCAGAAAAGCAGTACGGATTCTACCTGGGTTAAGCAGGACCTGTCCCAGTCATTCAGTTTAAAACTTTTTAACAGCAAATTGAATCTGACACAGTCTTACGTTTACGACCTTGAGGAATGGGAACACGATTCATTCCGTCTGTCTTTGAGCGGCTACGGAACCCAGCTTGCCTACACAATGTCGTATTCAACAACTTACGATTTTGACTCGTCAAAGGGCTGGACGAGCAGTTCGGACAAAAAATTCCAGCCGTATTCACTGAGCCTGGCTTATACCAGCGGAACAAAGAACTTTAAATACTGGAGCGAAAGAATCAGTTTTTCTCCTTCTTTGAGTTCAAGCGTGGTTTATGACTTTGTCCGCCCGACAAACAGTTATTTTACTTTTATTCCGGCAATTACCTTTAAGGTAAATGATTTTTTGAATGTCACATTCAGTTCAGAAAGCCGTAACAGCTGTATTTACCGTTACTTCTGTCCTGAAAGCGATTATAATAATTATTATCAGGGGCAGGGCGAAAGAAACTTTTTGTCCGACCTTGTTAATTCTTTCCGGTTTGATGATGAATCAAAACGAAAGTCTACAGGATTTAAGCTCAAGAGTCTGAATGTGGCAATCACACACGATCTGGACGACTGGGACTTGAATTGTGAATTTAAGGTAAAGCCGCGTCTGATTTCTGCCACATCCACAAAAGGCGCATACTACGACTTTAGCCCTTATTTTTCAATCAGCGTATCGTGGAGACCGATGGCAAGCATGAAGACTGAAATCGTGGATGAGTATGGAGAGTGGCAGTTAAATCCATAATAAAGGAGTAGTTTATTTGCCACTTGAAGTGCCCGATATAAGGGCGTTGTACAGAAAAATGGCAGCTTAATAGATAATGAGTGAATATACAATAGTTTTGCCGGAAACGGCACTTGTAGCCCGCATCTGCGGTACAAACGACAGCAACCTCAAACTCATCGAAGAAAACCTTGGTGTTACGGTTTTCTGTACCGGTAATGAGATTTCCATCGAAACCGAAGATCAAGAAATTCAGCAGAAGTTCAAATTCATCCTCGACAGAATCACTGACGAAATTTCAGAAAATCCTGCATGGGACGAGGATATGGTTCAATCTATCCTCAACACTTCTTTTGCTGCAGGAAACTCGGCACAGGGATTTGACGCCAGCCGCTTTGCAATTTCGATCCCCGGCGGAATTAAAAAAGTCTATCCAAAAACGCTAAATCAGGCAAAACTCGTAGAAGCATTCCGGACAAACGACCTTGTTTTTGCAGAAGGTCCTGCCGGAAGCGGTAAAACCTTTCTTGCAGTTGCAGAAAGTGTAAGGCTTTTAATGAGTCACCGAATAAATAAAATCATCCTGACACGTCCCGTTGTAGAAGCAGGCGAAAACCTTGGATTTTTGCCCGGAGACCTGCAGGATAAAATAAGTCCGTATCTAAGACCGCTTTATGACGCTATGAACGTCTGTGCAGGAAGTTCCATAGTGCGTAAAATGCAGGATAATGATATAATAGAAATTGCTCCTCTGGCTTATATGAGGGGACGCACTCTTGATAATGCAGCTGTTATCCTTGATGAAGCCCAGAACACCACAAGGGAGCAGATGAAGATGTTTTTGACCCGCATGGGCGAAAATACCAAAATGTTCATTACCGGAGACGAGTCCCAGACAGACTTAAGGAGGGGAATCCCGTCCGGACTTGCACATGCTTTACAGCTTTTGCAGGGAATTCCGGAAATAAGTATCGTTCATCTCGACGGCTCTGACGTCGTAAGATCGGCACTTGTTAAAAAAATTGTACAGGCGTATGAAAATGGCAAAGAATAATACAACCGAAGAAAAATCTTTTTTTGCAGAAATGTTTGATTCTGCCCTTAACTATGTAAAACTTTACTGGCCAAAATTAATGGTTTTTACTGTAACTTTTATTTTGTCAGCACTCGTTATTTACCTTGATGCAAATACTTCTCAGACAATCGGTTCATTTACGATTGATGAATACGAAGTCGGTCAGATTGCAGACCGCACAATTATCGCAAGCAAGTCGCTTCCTGCTGACGAGCAGTTTCCGATTGCAGTCGAAGAAGGCGAAAAGGTAACCCGCAAAGGTTTTGCAATTTCTGAAGAAGACTATCTCAAACTGAGCAAAATGGCCGCAAGCCCGTCGATTTTTGACTACCGTGCTTTTGCAAACAGTCTTTTGTTTTTGATGCTGCTTTCGGCACTTTGTTTTGTACTTTTTAACCCGGTTTTACTCGGTCGCCGTGTTGAATTTAAAGAGGTTTGCCTGTATTCGATTTTATTCCTCATTGTTTTTGCAGTAACTGCATTCGGCGAAAAGGCACCGTATTTCCAGGGAGTATACAAGCTTCCGGTAATCATCCCGGCAACTTTGTGTGTTGCGCTCGTAAGCGTGCTTTTTGGTCAGCTTTCAGCTTTCTTCTTTTCCATCGTAATTTCTTTCGGCGTTTTGTGCGCCGGCGGTTTTGAACTCGTTCCGTTCCTCCTTACGCTTGCTTCATCAGTAACTTTCTCCCGCATCGTAAAAAACATCGAGCGCCGTATCGACATGATTTTTTCTTCAATCGGGGCTGCAATGCTCAATGTGGTTTACATTGTTCTACTCAAAGTAATATTCAATGACAATTTTTCAGATTCACTTTTTGTTCTCACAGGAATCTGGTTTAACGGCTTTATCTCAGGAATTCTAGCACTCGGTATTTTGACACCTCTCGAAATCGTACTTAATACTGCATCCGTATTCCGTCTGATGGATTTGAGCGATCAGAATGCTCCGGTTTTAAGAAAACTCCTGCTTACAGCCAGCGGAACTTACCAGCACAGCCTTATGGTTGGTCAGCTTGCCGAAAGTGCCTGTAAAGAAATCTCAGCAAATTCACTTTTGGCACGTGTTGCCGCTTATTACCATGACATCGGCAAAATGGACCATCCTGAATATTTTACAGAAAACAACATCGACACAGAAAACAAACACACTGACCTTAACCCGTCACTTTCTGTTTCCATTGTAAAAAGTCATATCAGGCTGGGGGTTGAAAAAGCACACCAGATGCATCTTCCGGACGCAATTACCACAATCATTTCCGAACATCACGGAAACAGTGTAATGGCATATTTTTACAACAAGGCAAAAGAAACAAATCCTGAGGTAAGCGAAGATGAATTCCGCTACGACGGAAACTGCCCGACAACAAAGGAAAGTGCGGTTGTAATGCTTGCAGACGTTGTAGAAGCTGCCTGCAAATCACTTGATAAACCGACAGCCCAGCGCCTCGATAAATTTATCCAGACCCTTATCAATTCAAAAATCGAAACTCACCAGCTCGACGATTGTGCACTCACATTCGGTGAACTGACAAAAATCAAGGATTCTTTCGTACAGATTCTTGCTGCCTACTACCATGGCCGAATCAAATATCAGAACCAGAAAGACCCTGACGAAAAGGACGGGACAAATTCTGAAGGCAATTCACAGGAGAACGGCAGTGAGCAATAGAGTTCTCGTTTCCATGCAGGAAGATATGAAAGAACCAGTATGGTTCAATAAAATCCATGATTATGAACAGACCGTTTTAGAAAAACTCGGATACGACAACGAAGAAATTTCAATTCTTTTCTGCGATGATGAATTCATTCACCAGCTGAACAAAGAATACAGGGACATTGACAGTGCGACCGACGTCCTTTCTTTTGAGAATGGAATGGAGTATACTGATGATGAAGGCACCTGGTACAGCGCCGGCGACATTATCATCAGTCTGGACACACTTCCGCAAAATGCAGATTACTTTGGTGTAAGCCTGAATGAAGAATTAAAACGGCTTTTGATTCATGGAACCCTGCATCTGAACGGAATGGACCACGGTGAAGCGCATGTTGAGCCTGGAATTGAACCTGAAGACGAAATGCTCAAACTTCAGGAAAAGGTTCTTAAAGAACTTGCCGATATTTCTATCATAGGGTAAAAAAAGAGTTTTTGGCTCTTTTATATTATATAAAAAAAGGACTTATATGAGTTTATTTAGTTTTGGAAAGAAAAAAGAAGAATCAAACTCCAACCCCGAACCTGTGGGGCGGGACGAGAGTATTGAAAGTTTAATCGAAGAAAAAAAAGACATGATTAAGGGTATCGAGGACCTTAGCCAGACTTCAGTAAAAGAAGTTATGATTCCTCGAATTGATGTCGATTTTATCTCAATCGACACCCCGGAAGACGAACTTATGGCCATCATCGCAGAAAGCGGCCACTCAAGATTTCCGGTTTACAGTGAGTCTATAGACAACGTTCTCGGTATTTTGTATGTAAAAGATTTGCTGGGTATTATTTCACGCCACGAACCAATTGAACTGGAAAAACTCCTCAGAAAAGCATATTTTATTCCTGAATCAAAGAAGATTGACGGACTTTTGCGCGAATTCAAAAGACGCCACCTTCACATTGCCGTTGCCATCGATGAATACGGCGGAATCAGCGGTATTGTCTGCATGGAAGACATTATCGAAGAGATTGTCGGCGACATTCAGGATGAATTTGACAACGAACGCGAAGACATTCTGTCAATCGGCGAAAAGATCTGGCTCTGTGATGCCCGCGTTAATCTTGAAGATTTAAACGAAAATATAAATTCCAACTTTCCGACAGAAGATTTTGATACACTCGGCGGATTTGTTCTCGACCTGTTTGGCCGGATTCCGGTTAAGTACGAAAAAATCAACTGGAAGAATTATGAATTTATAATTCAGGATATGGAAGGTCACCGCGTTAATCTGATAAAAGTGATTAAAAAAAGCGATGACCAGGATAAATCGGAAAAAGAAGATGAATAAAAAGTTTTGCCTGTCTGCATTATTAGTTTTAGTAGTTTCGAATTTTGTAATGAGCAGTTTTGCCCAGGATTTTTCTCCGTCTGCGTTAAAGTATTATAACAGCGGACTTGAAAAACAAAATCGTCAGGACTGGTATGGGGCAGGCGAAGACTTTATGCAGGCTTTGCGCTCAAACGAAGCCTTTGGCGAAGGCTGGTTCCATCTGGCCCAGGTTACATATGAACTTGGCGATTTTAGCCTTTGTCTTACTTATCTTGAATCTGCAGAAAAATTTGCCAAAAACCGAACGGACATTCTCGTCTTGCGCGGAATGTGTTTAATTTCTCTCCATCAGCTTGATGAGGCAGAAAAAGTATTCAATTCAATCTTACTTGAATACCCGAACAACATCGACGCACGCTTTGGTCTTGCAGAAATAAATCTTTACAACGGAACTTATGACGGCGCCGAGGATTTGTACTTCAATGTTTTAAAACGCCAGGCAACTAACCGGAAGGCACTTTTATCGCTTGCAGTTCTTTCTAGCGAAACAGGCAAAAAGTCTCAGGCAGAAAAATTTATCCGCCAGGCCTTAAAATATCACGCATCAGACGCACAGGTTCATTATTTGGCCGCTTATCTTGCAGCACAAAACAAAAACTATGCAGAAGCAGAGCGCCGTGCACGTTCAGCCGTTCAAATCAACGGAAACTACCAGGCTGCCTACATTCTGCTTTGTTCAATCCTTTACGCACAGAACCGCTGTCAGGAAACAATCGATATCTGTGATTATTTAATCAGCAAGGACAGAAACTCAGTCAGTGCGTGGTATCTTAAAGGTTTGAGCCAGAATAAACTTGCAGATTACACAGGCGCCTTTGATACATGGTCTGTTGCAGTTTCCATTGACCCGACAGATGAGATTTTGAGAAGTTCTCTTGAACAGCTCATCCAGAAGCAGCTGGAACTTGAAGATCCGCGCCGCGCTGAATGGGCCCAGTTCCATATTTTAAAGGCACGTGAATACAGTAAACTCTTCCAGGGCGAAGAAGCCCGCTATGAATACCAGCGTGCTCTCCGCATCGACCCGAATAACTTTTCGGCACGTCTTGAATTTGCGGATGCGATTAAAAAAACAGGTCTCAACGAACTTTATGTCAATCAGCTGAGCTTTGTTAAAAATAAAATCGATCCTAAGGCAGAAGGTCTTTCTGACGCCAAAAAACTTGAATATACACGGTTGAACGATACTTACGAGGCCTACACCTCATTATTAAAAAACTCCCTCGCACACCGCTGGAATGTTGAACCGTTCTACTTTGACAAGACAAGATGGAATATCGGTCTTTATTACACCAAGGCTCCCGTGTCCCTGATTCACAGTGATGCCGAACAAATGGCGGCTGTAATGGCAAAAGAAAGCTTTAGCGGCGTTGCAACAACTTCTGTTTACGTACAGGAGAATCCGGTTGCAGGCTACGGAGAAGCCTTTGCTCTGGCCCGCAAAAAAGGGCAGGATTATTTTGTAATCATGAACTTTGAAGAGTCTGAACGCGAAGTATTTTTGAGCGCTGTAATTTACAACGGCCGCAACGGAACCGAAACTTCAAGATTTACTCTGTTCAGAACCGGAAACGACAGATTTATTTCTGTCCTTCGTTCATTCCGTCGTAATGTTTTGAGCATACTTCCTGTCAGGGGAAAAATCATCGCCCGAAGCGGTAATGAAATCCTTGTTGACATCGGTAAGACAGAAGGTGTCGTTAATAAGGCCGTTCTTGATGTTGTTAAGGCAAAGAATATCCGCACTGTAGACAAGGGGGTCGGCGTAACATTTGACCAGAACTCTTATCTTGGACAGATTTTAATAGACGAAACCGGCGAAGAAATCGCCGTCGGAACTTTAACTCAGAGAAGTTTTTATGACCGTGTAAACATCGGCGATGAAGTTCTTGTAAAATCAGTTCCAAAGACGGAAGGTGAAGAAACACCGATGGATACAAATCCTCAGGCAACGGAAGAGGGAAAGTTGATTCGCGAAAAACTTACAGCCGAAGACCTCGGCCTGATTAGAACACCTGCCTTCCTCGAACTGATTCGAAAAGTACAATAGGGGTTACGGCATCTGGTAAAAATCCAGTGTGCTGTTAATCCATTTTTTTGAAAGAACCGGATAAATGTCTTCAACGTAAAGGAACATTGTAAGTGCGCTGCGGTAATTTCCGCGGAAGTACTGTGACTGTCCGAGATAGAATACGGCCCGGTTTGTCGTATCTTCGTTTCTGTTTACGCTCAAAAAGTTTTTAAGGGCTGTAACCGAGCCCTTGTAGTCTCGCTTAACAAAGTAAGTTTTTAGGATTTCAAACAGAAAGTATTCGTCACCGCCTGCAGGGGAAATAATGTCTTCTTCAAAATAATACGGTGTAAGTTTTTCTTTCGGCGGGTTTTCAAAGCCTTTGGAAAGCTCTTTTCCGGCTTCTATAACCTCTGCTTTTAGAGGAGAAGGTTTTCTGTCCAAATCACTGATTACATCAAGATACGGAAGAGGAAGTTCCCGGAGGGTGCCTTCTGCGTATACTTTCGGTTTTTTGGCTTCGATCTCTTCTTCAGAAGGTTCTGCCTTTTTTTCCGGCCGCTGAACCCTGCATCCTTTAACTGTAGCGTTTACAGACGGCAGAACGATGTTGTAAAGGCTTCCGTCTGCCTGGCGCGCGATTACAGCGTAATAGTATTCTTTGTAATTTATTACAGTATCAGTATATGCAGAAGCCTTTGGTGAAAGCTGAACGACAGGTGCTGCGCCTTCAATTTTTGAATTCATCAAAAAAGGCTTTGTATCCTTATAAACAAGGATTGCTTCTGCGTTAAAGTTTTCCGGGAGTTTCCAGGTGATACGGATTTTGTTTGTGGAAACGGGTTTAGCGCTTATCATGTCGACAATTGGTCTTGAAGAATTCTGTGAGTGTGAAAAAAGGATAAAAATCTGAGAAAAAATGATAAAAGCGACTGATTTTTTTAATATGCGCATATATATATAATGCCTCAAATTAGGCTATTTGACAAGACAATGCCTTTACTTTATTCTTATTTATATGTTCGTTTCTGTAATTCTGGATCCGGGCGGACTCGACAGTTCAAAAGCTATCGCCTCTGTTCTTACCAGATTTGGTTTTAAAAAAGTTCAAAGGGCATGCTGGGAAAGTATGCAGATTTCGCAGACACAACTCGCTGTTTTAAAACGCGAGCTTGACCTTGCAACCGATTATTACGATACAATTCGAATCTATCAGTTCCCGGTTAACGGCAATTTTGCAATCACCGAATTAAGGCAGAAAAAATGGAAAAAGGCTGTTTTTGGTCCGGGAAACCCTGCTAATTCAAATTCAAAACCAAAACAGTAAACTTTTATCATATGCAGATTCTGCCGTTGGCAAAACTGCTGTCTGCTGCTTCCATGCAGCGCCGGTAACCCGGTGTTATTAAGGAGAATGTAATGCTTGAAGATTTAAAAGAACCTGTTTCAAAATTAAAAGAAGATATTATGAATGTATGGGGGCGTCTTTGACCACGAAGCAATCGACAAAAAAATCAAGGACACAGAGACTTTAACTTCAAGTCCTGATTTTTGGAATGACACGGATAATGCCCAGAAAGTTATGAACGACCTTAAATATTTAAAGGGGCGTGTAGAGCCGTGGCGCGAACTTATAAGCGAAATTGATGACCTTGAAACCCTTTATGAACTGGCTGTTGAAGGTCAGGATCAGAGCGTAGAAGAAGAAATCCGTTCTCAGCTGGAAAAGCTGCAGGACAAATACGAAAAGCAGAGTATCTTGAACCTTCTTTCCGGAGAAGTTGATAAATCCGGCTGCTTTCTTACAATTCACTCGGGTGCCGGAGGAACAGAGGCCTGTGATTGGGCTTATATGCTCAGCCGCATGTACATCCGCTGGGCAGAACGCAACGGATTCAAAATGGAAACTGTCGACCTGCAGGAAGATGAGGGTGGCATCAAAAGTACAACTATCCAGATTACAGGCGACTATGTTTACGGCAAACTCAAGGGCGAAGCAGGGGTTCACCGTTTGATCCGAATCAGTCCGTTTGACGCAAACGCACGCCGCCATACTTCGTTCAGTTCGGTTTTTATATTTCCTGTTCTTGATGATACGATTAAAGTTGATATCCGACCGGAAGACCTTCGTGTAGATACGTACCGTTCTGGCGGTAAGGGAGGTCAGCACGTCAACAAGACCGATTCCGCCGTTCGTTTTACTCACTTGCCGACAGGTATCGTTGTTCAGTGTGATTCTGAGCGAAGCCAGCTCATGAACCGTGCCACAGCCATGAGTATTTTGAAGGCTAAACTGTACCAGCACTACAAGGAAGAAAAAGAAAAGGAAAACGCTAAATTCGGTGCCGAAAAAAAAGATATTTCCTGGGGTAACCAGATCCGTACTTATGTGTTTCAACCATATACGATGGTTAAAGACCACCGCACAAAATATGAAGTTGGTAATATTCAAGCGGTTATGGACGGAGACATTGATCCGTTTATTGACGCCTATCTGCACGCACAGTGGCAGGGGCTTCCTGTAGGCGGTGACGACAGCGACGAAGACATGTAATGAAGCACTCTGTCAGATTGTTTTTTTTGAGTTTGATTTTCTCTTTCTGCTGTTCTGCATATTCTGCAACAACTACGGCTTCAGGCTGGACTCTGGGCAGTATGGAGTTTTCGTACAAGCAGCAGGAAAAGTCTGATTCAAAATCAAAAATCACTCAGGTTTTGCCTCAGCTCATTCTTGAGCAGATTGCCGACAACTCACTGCGCCTGATTTCTCCACAGGAAGATCTTGACAGACAGCTTTATGAACTTCAAACTCAGCGCCTTTCACTTTTTTTACAGCTTTCAAAAGAAAACAAAACACGAGATGCCCTTGTTCTTTCAAAGGACAATCCCCGCGCTTTAAGAAAAGCAATTATCGAAAGTGAAGAAAAAATAGCAGAAATAAAGGCAAAAATCGACGAAAACCTCTTGAAAAAGGATGAAATTACCAAAAAATACCAGAAAAAGATAGATCCTCCAAAAGATGATGAAAAGGAAGAAGAAAAACACGGGTTCGCTCAGTTTCCGTTTCCTTTCTTTCGTGAAGAAGAAGATAAGCCTGTTTCTGAGAACGTGAGCCTGTATAAAAATGACAGTTCGGCCCTGTTTTCGCCGTCAGATAAAGCAAAAAATGAAGGAATTTTAAGTTATAACTTTGAAAAGGAAGTTACAAACGCCAAAATCAACGGGCTTTTAACAGGAGATATTCTTATTTTTGGCGATTATGCTTCGGTTACGGTAAATCTTTATGTTTTTCCAGGGGCAAAATGCACGGGAACAGTCACAGAGGTCGGCAATACATCTGACCTGATTGCAATTGCACAGTCAATTGTCAGAAACTTAACACCAAAAATTGCAAACTCACTGCCTGTCAGAATCCGTTTTGACATTAAGCCTGAAGAAGCAGCCCAAAACGCTGTTGTCAGCGTTGATGGAGTTGTGATTCCTTCAAAAAAGGACTTAATCATAGATGCAGGAATTCATTCAATTACAATCGGTGCAAAAAACTATGACAGCCAGTCGATTACATACCAGTTTTCCGGCGAAGAACTTTTTACAGTAAAAACCACTCTAAAACCTCTTGTAAGCGGAACTTTGAATATCCGCCTCAAAAAACTCAAAGACGGTATTTTTTACTTTAACGGTAATGAAAGTGCTCCTGTCGACGGACAGAATATGTATGCGTCTGCTTCTGTAAACGGAAAGACAATTCTCGGTAAGTTTACGCGGACAGAAGATAATGAAAGTGCATTTATCCTTATTCCTGAAAGTATTGCAAAAGACGGCAGTAATCTTCTTGTAAACGCAAAACCATACGACCGCGCAAAAAATATTGATAAAAGGCGCAGAAGAATGTACACGGCTTACAGTGCGTTGATTTGTTCGCTGCCGGCAACTTTTTTCTGTGTCGGAAACTTTAATTCGGCCACAAATGCCTACAACGCAGACCGTGGAACTTATGACAACGCCCTCAGCTGGCAGAAACGCGCATACGCTTCAATCGGAGTTTCCTGTGTGGCCGGCGGCTGGTTTGTTTTTGAAATGGTAAGATATCTCTTTGCCGCAAACGAAGTTTTGCCGGCAGGTGCAAAAATAGATAAATCATATAAAGATGGTGAGATAAAAAACATTACATCCAAGTAATTTTTTTTAAGGAGAATCAAATGGCAGGATTTTTTGCAAATAAATTAAAAGAATTATTCAGTTCTTCAAAAATCGACTCAGAATTATTTGAAGACATGACAGATATTCTCGTTGAAGGAGATGTAGGAGCAAAACTTGCCTTTTCAATTTCTGATGAACTTGAAGAAAACTGTAAACAACAGAAAATTACCGACCAGGAAAAAATCGTTGACCTTCTCGAAGAAAAACTTCTTGAAATGGCAAAGCCTGTTGCTTTTACTCCGGTTGAAGGCAAGACAAATATTTACATGCTCCTTGGTGTAAACGGCGTTGGAAAGACGACTTCTGCGGCAAAGATTGCAAATTATTACAAAGAAAAGGGAAACAATGTAATTATGGCGGCCGCTGACACATTCCGTGCTGCGGCAGAAGAACAGCTCCAGATGCACGGACGTAACCTCGATATTCGCGTTGTTGCCCACCAGCATGGAAGTGACCCGAGTGCAGTCGTTTTTGACGCAGCAGATGCGTGCCGTGCAAATGGCGGCGGCCTCGTAATAGCCGATACTGCAGGACGTCTGCACAATAAAGAAAACCTTGTAAAAGAACTCCAGAAAATCGATAAAATTGCACAGCAGAAGGCGGATGAGGGCTGTTATAAAAAAATCCTCGTAATCGACGGAACAACCGGTCAGAACGCAGTGCGTCAGGCAGAAGTTTTTAACGAAGCGGTAGGCCTTGATGGACTTGTAATTACCAAATATGACTCAACTGCAAAGGGCGGAATGATTTATTCAATTTATAATGAATTAAAAATACCCGCAGCATTTGTCTGCACAGGCGAAAAATATCCTGACATCAAGCTTTTTGATCCTGTTGAATACACAAAAACTTTCCTTGGACGGTAAAATTGGCAGATAAAAAGTCAAAAATTACTGCGCTTTTATGCGCATGTTTTTTTGTTTTTACAGCTAAAGTTTTCTCTTATTCGTTTGAATTTACTCCAGGACCTCTGTCGGAATTCTTTTTTGAACTTACCTGCGGCACTGTTACAGGCATTTACAAAGATTCCTCCCTTGAACAATTCCGTCCGCTTACAAAAGAGGGCGCCGTTTTTTTGATGATTCCTTTTATTACGGAAAACGGTTGCAGGCGTCTGTATGAATTTATTTATCCTCAAAAAATCGGGGTAATTGAATCGGTGTGTGAGGCTGACGATTTAATTGTTGCTCCCAAAGAAACCCTTTCTCAAATCGATGTAATTCTTCTTTACTGGAACTCACAGAATCAGAAGGACTTTGCCGACGGAACCGACATTCTTTCCATGCTGGAAGGTTCTGATGGAAGCGAAAATCCTGAAGAAAGTAAATCAAAAGAGCCTGTTGAAGTTATAAATGTCGACAGGGAAGGTGGCTTAAGAAAATTTAGTTTTGACGGCGAGCAGGTAAGTTTTCAGACATTTAATGATTTTAATGTGTTTGTAAATGCGGCAGACGACAAGGTTACGCGCGAGTTCTACGATACTAACTGGAACCTTTCAAAAAAAGAGATTTACAACAATCCTGCCAAGACCAGCCAGTTAAAACTCAAAAAAAGCATTGAATACTTTTATGACGGGGAACAGAAACTTAAGAGCACGACTGAAGAAAATAAAGAAGACATGACTCAGACTCAAATTGAATATAATTCAATTAAAAAGCCCGTTTTATCAAATGCTGTTGTTTACAAAGAAATAAGCCGTACCCCGAAAGAAATCGAAAACAACAAACCGATTGAATACCGGGAAGTTCCTTTGTTTAAAAAGGAATGGGTTTATGATGAGAAGAACCGGCTTGTTGAATTCAATTCGGAGACCTATACATTTACTGATGAAAATTTCAAAAAGAAAGAAGTTTCCTTCAAAAAATACGAGTATCAGTATGATAAAATGTCAGAAAATCCTGACACTTATTACTACGAAGAAAACAAACTCCGCGTAAAAACCGAATATACAAGCCAGACTTCTTATAATGAAACCCTTTATTTTGACAGCAGTTTTTCTGTTTTGACACAATATGAAGACGGTTTTAAAACGCTGGAAGTTATTTACTCAAACGGTGTTGAATTGAGACGAAAGACCTTTGATAAGCCTTCGGAAGCAACTGTGACGGAGGAGACGGCTGAACCGGAGGAGCCAAAGGAGACATCAGAGGAGGATGAAGCAAAGGATGAAGCACTTGAAGAATAATCTTATTTCAAATTTCAAATGGGTTCTCTTTGTGTCGCGCCGTTTTGCCCGTGTTGACCGGACCGGACGCTCTAAGATAAACGCCTTCCTCGCATCCCTTGGAATCTGCCTCGGTGTAATGACCTTGATAACGGTTATTTCCGTAATGAACGGCTTTCAGATGAGCTTTATTGATTCGATTATGGAAGTATCTTCATACCATATACGCGCAGAAGGGCTTACCATGGAAAGTGCAGTTGACTTTCAGGAGTACTGCGATAAACAGGAGCTGATTGTCAGTGCAAGTCCGTTTTACGAAGCCCAGTCGTTGATGACGGGAGCGCGTACAAGCCAGGCGGCCTGCCTTATCCGTGCTGTCCCTAAAAACATGATGGAACGCGACAAAGGTTTTAAAAAAGAAGCCAAGATCTGGGCAGGTGAGTTTAATCTGGAGGAAAATGACTCCATAGTCCTTGGAACTGAGCTTGCCCGAAGACTTGGCGTTACCATAGGCAGGGAAGTTAATCTTTTTGCGCTTTCCGGCGGTAACGATGTTGAACTTTTATCCGGCGACAGAAAGTTTACAGTAACCGGTATGGTCAGAACAGGTTATGCTGATATTAATTCAAGCTTTGCTTTTATAAGCCTGGATGACGGGGCACGGTATCTTGGTAAGGACGCAAAACTGATTTACGGACTCAAGCTTAAAAAGACAGAGCTGGATTCAAAGGTGATCGGGCAGCTCAAAATTGATTTTCCTGACTTACATTTTGAGTCCTGGAAAGAATACAATAAATCTTTTTTCAGTACCCTCAAAATAGAAAAGAATATGCTTCTTCTTTTGGTACTTATAATTTTTATCGTTGTAGCAATAAACATCTTTAACGGCATGCGCCGAATGGTTTTTGAAAAACGTGAAGAAATTGCGGTTTTGAGCGCCTACGGCGGAAAGAAAAATCTGATTCAATCGATATTCATTACACAGGGCTTTTTAACCGGAGTAAGGGGGGGCTTACCCGGACTTGCTCTAGGGCTTTTGCTCAGCATACAAATGCCTAGAATATTTATTATAATGTCTGATATTGTATACTACGGTCAGGTTTTTATGCTCAAATTGCTTAATCCTTCTGACGCGCACTTTGTCAGACCTAATTCAACTTATATGTTTTATGCAAATATCCCCCCAAGAATCTTTGTGGGAGAAGTTCTTTTGATAACT
This sequence comes from Treponema sp., assembly GCA_024697295.1. Classification (GTDB taxonomy): domain Bacteria; phylum Spirochaetota; class Spirochaetia; order Treponematales; family Treponemataceae; genus Treponema_D. The sequence continues at coordinate 23,931 of JAILFZ010000120.1, read as the reverse complement.
GTTTTTGGAGTTTTTTCTGCGCTTTTTGCAAGTTATGCTGCAAGCAAAAATGTACTCAAACTTACAGTTTCGGAGGTTATGAGAGATGAGTGATGTTATTATTTCTATAAAAGATTTACGCAAAACCTACAGGACAGAAAGCGAATCCCTTACAATCCTCAATGATTTGAGCATTGATATCGAAAAAGGTAAAAAAATCGTAATCGCAGGCGAAAGCGGAAGCGGTAAAAGTACCTTTTTGAACGTCGTTGGTGCCCTTGATAACGCGACTGCCGGTTCAATTATCGTAGGTCCTTACAATGTAGGACAAATGGACGAAGAAGACGCGGCCGAATACAGAAACAGGTTTCTGGGACTCATCTTTCAGTTCCATTATCTTTTAAAAGATTTTACCGCTTTAGAAAACGTATATCTGCCGGCTTTTATGGCAGGTTTAAATAAAAAAGAGGCAGAAGAAAAGGCCCTAAAACTTCTGGACGATGTAGGACTTTCTTCGCGAATAAATCACCTTCCGTCAGAGCTTTCCGGCGGTGAGCGTCAGAGGGTTGCCGTTGCCCGTGCTTTAATCAACGACCCTGAAGTTATCCTTGCCGACGAACCGACAGGAAACCTCGACCCGGCTAACGCCGTAATGATTGGTGATCTTCTTTTTTCCATGGCCGATAAATATCAGAAAACTTTACTTTTAGTAACCCACGATATGAACCTTGCCTCAAAGGGAGATAAGATTTATTCAATCAAGGAAGGCAGGCTTAATGAATTTTAAGGCATCTTCGCTTTTTGCTTTCAGAATGCTTTTTCCCCGAACCGGTAAAAAATCCAACGCAAGAAGAAGCCTTGTCGGTGCATTTTTGTGTATCGCAATAAGCCTTGTACCGCTTGTTATGGTTTTGACTGTATCAAACGGAATGATTAAGGGCATGACTGACCGCATGATTGGTCTTTCAAGTTCGCATCTGTGCTGTGTTCTGCATCCTGACATAGATGAAGCAAAAAGTTCAGTTTCTCTGGTTGAATTATCAAAGTCACTTTGTAAAGTTGATGGTGTAGTAAATGTTTATCCTGAGATTTCTTCGGTTGCACTTGCAGCCGGCAAAAAAGGCAGGAGCGGAGCCCAGGTGCGCGGAGTAACGGCCGATATTTTTACAAAAAATCCTTCATTCCGCGACTTTTTTGAGTGCGAAGGAACTCCTGATTTAACAAAACCGAATAATGCGGTAATTGGAAAAAAACTCGCTTCTGACCTGAATGTAAAGGTCGGTGACGACATTAGGTTAATCAGCACAAGACAGCTTCCGTCGGGAAAGGTAATTCCAAAAATTACAAAGTTTAATGTAACGGCAACTGTTTCTTCAGGCTACCAGGAACTTGACTCGCTGTGGTTTTTTATTCCTCTGGAGAAGGCGTATACAATTCTGCCGCTTCGAAGCAGTCAGATAATGATTGGAATCGAAACCAAGGACGCCTTTTCTTATGAACTTGAAAAAACACTTTCTCTTGTTGAAAGGGAAGTCCCGAACTTTACAAGAGTCTACCGCTGGAAAGAATTGAATACAGTTCAATACGAAAACTTTTCTTCAACCCAGATGATGCTCTTGTTTATCATGCTTTTGATTGTTCTTGTTGCAAGCGTAAATATTTCAAGCGCACTTGTAATGCTTGTAATGGAGAGGCGTAAGGAAATTGCAATTTTGAAAAGCCTTGGAGCAACATCAAACGGTATTACGGTTGCATTTTTGATTACAGGCCTCATTACAGGTTCCCTCGGAGTGTTTGTCGGAATTCCTGTCGGACTTCTTGCGGCTGTAAATTTTGATTATATAATAAGTTTTTTTGAAAAAGTATTTAACTTTTTAATTGAATTTGTGTATCTTTTACTAGGATTCGGAACCTATGACGGTCAGTTCCATCTGCTGGATCCGGCTTTCTATCTGCAGAAAATTCCGCTTTCAATTCCGCTGACGGAGCTGATTATAATCGGGACAGGTACTTTGATTTTGTCCCTTGTTGTCAGCGCTCTGCCTTCGATTAAGGCCGGTAAAGAAAAACCTAACGAAACTCTTCGCAAAGTTTAGTTTTTAAAGTTATACTGTTTATGAGGGGGTGTTTATGAATTATGAAGAAAATCTCGTTTGTCCCGTTTGCGGAACAAGCCTCAATTCAATAAAAAGTACTTTAAAAGCCGGATGCCCCGAATGCTATGCAAGTTTTGATTCATACATCAGGGATATCCTTAAAGACTTTGGTGTAAATTCAACTTATACCGGACAGCTGCCAAAAAAACTTCCTCGCTTTAGAAATGTTCTGACAGACAGAATTCTGATTCAGAACAAGCTGCAGGAGTCTTTAAAAAACGAAGACTACGAAAAAGCAGCCTTTTACCGTGACTATCTCAGAGCCATAGAAAAGTCTCCTGTTCAGGGCAGTGACGATGTATGCTAAAAAGTCCCTGCAGCGCCGCTTTTTAATGGAGGATTATTCTGTCGGAACTCAATCTTACTGACAACCTTTTTGAATGGTACAGCTACAAGGGTAATTTTGACGATGTAGTTGTTTCTACCAGGGCAAGACTTGTCAGAAATCTCGCAGATTTTCCTTTTCCTCAGAAAATAAAAACTGAAGATGCAGTCAGGGTTCAGACACTTGTCTTTGACGCCTTCGCAAAAAAGGCTGACTTTTATCAGACAAATTCAATTCCAAGCCTGATGACGCTCGGCTTTAATCTTTTTATGGAACGAGGAATGATAAAAGAGTCCGTAAACAACGCACCGGCCGGCGGAATCGTTCAGTGCCTTGACGGCAACAAATCCAACATGGGCTTTATCGCAACCGTAAACGACCGGGACCATATCAGAATTTCCTGTACGAATGCGGGCCTTGATATTGAAGGTGCCTATAAAAAATGCCACGAAGCTGACCTTGAACTCCAGCAGTACCTTCAGTTTGCGGCCAGCACCGAATACGGCTATTTAACTTCAAATATAAAAGACAGCGGAACCGGACTCAAACTAACCGCTATGGTTCATCTGCCTTCCACGGCCTTTCTTGAACAGTTGCCGGCCCTTGTAGAGGGCCTTCAGAAAAAAAATATTGAACTCAAATACGGATTCGGTCCAAACTCAGATTCAAAATTCGGCTTTAGCGCAGGCTCATTCTTTATCGCGTCTACGACTATAAGCAGTGTCGGAAACGAAGCAGAACAACGCAATCTATTTGCCGAGGCCCTCAACTTAATCATTCAGACTGAACTTGAGAGCCGCAAAATTATCATTCAAAAACACATGACACGGGCAAAGGACATAATCTTCAAGTGTTTTGCAAGCACAAAAATCGGATACCTGTGTACCAACCGCGAGGCACTTTCAATTGTCTCAGGGTTGCGCTGGGGCGTAAACCTCGGTTTATTCAATAATTTAACTTATCATCAGATTATGACGATTTATTACCGTGTACAGGACGCAAAATTAAAATTCGTTTTGAGTAACGGACAGTTTTCTTTTCCGCAGGATATTGCAAATGACCGCCCCCTGCAGGAACAGTTTATGCGCATGAAAGTGATTCGCAATGCGTTTGAACATATTCAAGTTTGTGAGTAAAATATATGGGTATGAAAACAATTTCTCCACTTTTACAGAAATTATTAATCATCGCACAGGAAGAGGGCCGTAAATGCGGTTCTGTTGAGCTTTTGCCCGAACACGTTCTTCTTGCCATGATCAAAAGTTCCGAAGGCCTCGGCTTTATAACTTTAAAAGAATTAAATCTTAATGTCCTGCCGCTGCAGGTCATGATAGAAAAAAACTTTTCGGAAAATCCCAACCGCGACACCCAGGTTTCTGAACTTCCTCCGTCAATCCGTCTGAGGGCCTTAATCGATGTTGCCGCAATGGAAGCAAATGCCCTCAGTAACGAATATGTCGGAAGCGAGCACATCCTTATCGCTTCCTCACGCGAAGAAGACAGCACATCCCACAAGTTTTTCAGCCGTGCAGGGATTTCTTCACAAGATATCCGCAATGCTGTAAGAACTGTTCAAAGTCATTTTACTTCAAGCTATTTCTTTGCAAAACAGGCAAATAAAAATCCAAAATTCAATCAGACCAGCCAGGGACCGATGATTCCGGCCCAGGGGCCTTTTGAACGCCGCCGCCAGAACGCATCATTCCTTGCCGAATACAGCCGCGATTTGACAGCCCTTAGCCGTGAAGGAAAACTTGATCCTGTAGTAGGCCGCGAAAAGGAATTAAAAAGACTTGTTCAGATTTTAAGCCGCAGGACAAAAAACAATCCTGTTTTAGTAGGTGAGCCGGGGGTTGGAAAAACTGCCGTTGTAGAAGCCCTTGCTCAAAATATTGCTCAGGGCAAAGTACCATACTACCTGTTAAAAAAGCGGATTCTGAGCCTCGACCTTGCAGCTCTTGTTGCCGGTACCAAATACCGCGGTGAGTTTGAAGACCGAATGAAGAGAATGATGAAAGAAATCCGTGAAGACGGAAATATCATTATCTTTATCGACGAATTACATACAATCATCGGAGCAGGCGGACCTGAAGGGGCAATGGACGCTTCAAATATTTTAAAGCCTGCCCTCAGCCGCGGAGAAATCCAGATTGTCGGTGCTACAACCTTAAAGGAATACCGCAAATATTTTGAAAAGGACTCAGCCCTCGAACGACGTTTCCAGGTTATAAAAGTTGATGAGCCTGACGTTAAGGATACTGAGGCTATTTTGAACGGCCTTAAAGGCAAATACGAGGAATTCCACGGGGTCATTTATGATGAAGATGTAATTCCTTCGATTGTTAAGTTTTCAGAGCGTTATATCCCTGAACGTTTTTTGCCGGACAAGGCAATCGATATTCTCGATGAAGCCGGTTCAGCTAAAAAAATCACCGAAGAAGAACGCCCTCAGGAACTTGCCGAACTTGAGAAGGCAATTGAAAACCTGAGCAACGAAAAAAAAGAACTTGTTGCAACCCAGAATTATGAAAAGGCCGCCGAAGTCCGTGACAAGGTGCGCGACTTAAAACGCAAATTTGATGAATTCAGTAATTACTGGCAGAATCATTCCTCTTTATCTAAAAAACACGTTACGGTGGACGATGTTTGCCAGATAATTTCTGCAATCACAGGCATTCCGCTTGAACAGCTCGATTCAAATGAATCCAGACGTCTCCTTCACATGGAAGATGAACTTCATAAATCTGTCATCGGCCAGGACGAAGCGGTAAAACTTTTGTCAGGCGCAATCAGACGAAGCCGCTCCGGGGTAAGTTCCGCCGACAGGCCTATGGGTTCATTTATTTTCCTTGGACCTACAGGCGTTGGAAAAACTCAGCTTGCCAAAACTCTTGCAAAATTCCTTTTTGGAACAGAAGACGCCTTGATTCGTATCGATATGTCTGACTACATGGAAAAACACAATGCGAGCAGACTTGTCGGAGCACCTCCTGGATACGTCGGTTTTGATGAGGGCGGGGTGCTTACAGAAAAGGTCCGCCGTCACCCGTACAGCGTTGTTCTCCTGGACGAGATTGAAAAGGCACATCCTGATGTATTCAATCTTCTGCTCCAGCTCCTCGAAGAAGGTGAATTGAGCGATAACCTTGGTCACACTGTAAACTTCAGAAACACTGTAATCATTATGACAAGTAATGCAGGTGCAAGACAGATTACAACAGAACACCGCCTCGGTTTTTCATCTGTTGATGACGGAACACTTCCTTACAATCAGATTAAGGCTAATGCTCTTGAAGAACTTAAACGCCTGATGAGCCCGGAACTTCTTAACCGTATTGATGATGTAGTTGTATTTGACGCCCTTAACAAAAAGCAGATTGCTTCGATTCTTGACATTCAGCTGGGGGAACTCGTAGACCGCCTTGCTGATAAAAATCTTACAATCAGCGTTACAAAAAAAGGACGCGAATATTTGATTCAAAACGGATATGAACCGAGCATGGGTGCCCGCCCGATGAGAAGAATCATTCAAAAAGAAATTGAAGACCAGCTTTCTCTATTGCTTTTGGAAAACCCGAATCCTCCTTCAAATAAAATTGTCGTTGATCTTGTAAAACAGACAATCAAAGTTGAATTTGAAGAACCAAAAAAGAAAAAAGAAACAAAATCAAAAAAAACAGAAAAAAAACAGACAGTCAGTCAGATTGGAGAAATTTAAAAATGAAATTCAGTGATTTTGGTAATAAACTCTGCGGCGAGTCCGGCATTCTGCAGCTCATGGACGACATCGGTAAACCGCTTCCAAAAGGAGTTAAACCGTACCGTCTCGGCGGCGGAAACCCTGCCCAGATTCCGGAAATTCAGCAGATGTACCGCAGGAGAATGGAGCAGATATTAAATACCGGTGACGAATTTGAAAAGCTCATCGGTTTTTATGACAGCCCTCAGGGCCGTGTTGAATTTATAGAAACAGTTGCTGAATTCTTTAAAAACAAATACGGCTGGAATATTGACGGTAAAAATGTTGCAGTAAGCAACGGAAGCCAGAGCGCCTGTTTTTATCTTTTTAACCTTCTGGCAGGCACTTTTACAGAAAACGGCAGACAGATTAAAAAGCGCATTCTTTTTCCTCTTGCCCCGGACTACATCGGCTACGCCGACCAGGGAATCGAAAAGGACATGTTCGTGAGCATTCCTTCAACATGGGAAGAAGAAGGCAATGACTTTAAGTATCATGTTAATTTTGAACTTCTGGAAGATTATCTTTCAAAAAATTTTTCTAAAATCGGTGCAATGTGCGTAACCCGTCCGACAAACCCGACAGGAAACGTTCTTACAGACGCAGAAGTTAAACGGCTTTCCTCGCTTGCAGACAGATACAATGTTCCACTGATTATTGATAATGCTTATGGTCTTCCCTGGCCAAACATTATTTTTACAGATGACGCTTCGCCTTATTACGGCAAAAACATCATTCTCAGCATGAGTCTGAGCAAAATCGGCCTTCCGTCATTGCGCACAGGAATCATTATTGCAGATGAACAGATAGTCAAGGCCTTAGGAAACCTGAATGCAATTGCGGCTCTGGCTTCAGGTTCAATGGGACAGGCGGTTGCAAGTCCTCTAATCAAATCTGGTGAACTGGTGCAAAAGGCAAAGGACTTTGTCAGACCGTATTATGAAAACAAGGCCAAAAAGGCAGTGGCCGCATTCCATCATTATTTTGAAGGAACCGATTACCGCCTGCACAAAAGTGAAGGTTCAATTTTCCAGTGGATTTTGATGAACAACCTTTCGGTTACATCCAAAGAGTTTTATTCAAAATTAAAGGAAAAGGGCGTAATCGTTGTTCCCGGTGAATACTTTTTCTTTGGGGACGATATCGAAGGCGGCCTTCCACCTTTAAAAGACCATGCTCATTATTCAAAGTGTCTGCGCATAAATTATGCAGGTCCTGAAGACGAGGTTGAACAGGGAATTAAAATCATCGCTGAGATGTACAGAAAATTCAGCCGCTGATCTTTTTGTAAAGGTTTAATGCAACTTTCAGGAGTTTTTCTTTTGAATTCATATCAGGATCATCCACAACGCACTGAAAAAGTTCGTTGAGGATGTGCCCGAGAGTTTTTCCGGGTTTAATTCCTGCTTCAATCAAATCTTTTCCGTTTACGGCCAGACTCTTTAAATCGAGGACAGACTTATCGGATTCAATTTTTTTGATTCTGTCGGATAATTCGAGGAGATTGAGGGCGGTCTCGCTGTTGGCATCCACCGGGACTCCATATTTACCGAAAGTGTCAGCACGGCGTAAATCAAACAAATCTTCAATATTTTCAATTCCGATTCTTATTATAAAACGGCGCACTGCGGCATCAGACCACGTTTTTTCGTAGTAGAACATGTGTTCTTTTACGAGGTGGCAGATTTTATCTATCTGAGCGTTGCTGAGTTTAATTCTTGTCAAAATCGTTCTCGTAAGTTTTTCTGAAACGATTTCGTGCTGAAAAAAATGAACGATACGGATTTTTTTTGTCGGATCCGAAGGATTTTCTTCAAAAACTTCTTTTCGTACAGCTTTTTTTCCGATGTCGTGGAAGAGGGCCGCATAACGGACTGCAAGGTTGTCCTCTGGAGCACCGTCACAGGCAGTAAAACAATGGTCCAGTATATCCATTTCGTGATAGCCTCTGTCATCTGCCTGTTCAACACCGCGGCAGTCTGCAAGTTCCGGGATGAATATTTTTAGGACGCCGGTTTTTTCCATCAGGCGAAGGCCGTGTGATGGTTTAGGGGAGCGGAGGATTTTTTCAAATTCGTCCCGGAATCTCTCGAGGCTTACAGAACTGATTTTTTTCTGGACTTCTTTGTTAAAAATCTCATTAAAGGTTTCTTTTTCGATTTCAAAACCCAGCTGGCTGCTGAATCTCAACCCCCTCAAAGGTCTGAGCCCGTCTTCCATAAAGCGCTCGTGAGGGTTACCGACGGTTTTGATAATCTTAGCCTTTATGTCAGCCTGTCCGTGATAAGGATCTGCGATTGAACCGTCACTTAAGTCTGCGGCAATTGCGTTCATCGTAAAGTCGCGGCGGCTCAAATCTTCTTCAATTGTTTTTGCAAAAATGATTTTGTCAGGATGCCTTCCGTCTGAGTAGCCCTGATCCGCACGGAAAGTTGTAACTTCAATTTCGTGCTTCATAAAATGAACTGTAACTGTTCCGTGGGCAATTCCTGTCGGGATAACAAACTTAAACATTTTTGTTACATCTTCAGGCGTAGCGTTTGTCGTTACATCCCAGTCACAAATCTTTTTGCCGAGAATTGTATCGCGTACGGCCCCTCCAACCAGGTATGCCTTAAAGCCGTGCTGAGAAAAAATCTTATTGAATTCTTTTAATTCGTAAGGAATCGAAATTTTATTCATATCAGGCAAGTCCGTCCGAAACAATAAAAATAAAGTTTGCCCCAAAACAAACAAAACTTGCTAATAAGAAAAGTATAAAAAAAATCGCAAGATGTACATAAAAAAATGCCTTTTTACTTGTAACGATGTAATAAATGCATTCAATTACTGCCGCAAAAGAAAAAAATCCCATTCCGATTGCGGCGTAAGAGCACATTTTCAGGGTAAGCGTCTGGTTTTCGTCCAGAAAGTGCTGAATGTTTCCGGTTAAAAAAAGCAGAAGCTGAGCAACCAGCAGAAACATAAAAAAAATCATTCCGCGTCTTGTGAGGGAAAGTAAAAGAGGCAGTCGTCTAAAAATTGAAAAATTTCTTATATTAAATTTTTGCTTTGGCTCAGAATTTTTTTTCATGCTTGCTAACTGAATAATTTTTGTATATTCTAATTATAAATCCAATTATATATTAAAGGTGGAATATGAAAAAGGGGATTGTCAGCGTAATTATTATCCTTTTGTTTGGTGCGGCCGTTTTTTACTTTGGTCTTGTAAACATGAAAGTCCCGGCCGGACAGTACGGCGTAATGGTCAGTAAAACCGGCGGCGTAAGCGAAAAAATCATCGAAAACGGAAAGCTGATGTGGCGCTGGGAAGCCCTTCTTCCGACAAATGTTCAGATTCATAAGTTTGACCATGGAATTTTCCATTCATCCCAGAGCTTAAAGGGAGCCCTTCCGTCTGCTGAAATCTACACTTCTTTAATAAGGGGAAATCCCGATTTTTCTTATTCTTTTGATTTTGACATCAGCCTCGAAGTTAAGCCGGAAAATGTAGTTCAACTTTTAAAAAACGGCACAATAAATTCTAATGAAAGCTTAAAAACTTATCTTGAAGAAAATGCCGGTAAAATCGCATTCGATCTTTCAAAAACCATAATCGAACAGAATGCTGAAAATCTTGTTACTGTCTTTGATGTCGCTCCTGCAGTTGAACAGCTCGCCGGCTCAGGAAAATTTGAATACATCGACGTAAAGGATGTTGTCCTTAAAAAAGCAAAAATCCCTGACGTAAGACTTTATAAAATTGCCCGTAAATCATACGAAAAATTCCAGGACATGGTTGATGCTCTTTTAAGTGATGCAGCTAAAGAGCAGGCACAGAAAATTCTTGCCGATGAACGCTCTGTAAACAGACTTACAAAAATTGGTGAGGTTCTCAAAAAATACCCGGACCTGAATAATCTGCTTTCCAACAACAGCTCGGCTGATGTTCTCAAAGCACTCAATAATCTTGAATAGATTTTGCCCCAGGCAAAACTGCGATTCCTTGCTTCAATGCAAGGCCGCCTTATAAGGAGTAGTAAAATATGCGTCTTTTTGGAATCCGCGGAGCAACCGGTGCCGAAAATACAAAAGAATCAGTAATTCAAAATGTTGGACAGATGTTCAGCGAACTTGTAAAGGAAAATAATCTGAAAAGTGAAGACATTGTCAGCATTCAGTTTACAATCACAGACGACTTGACTCTGATGAATCCGGCCGCTGCCCTTAGACGCGGCAATCCTCCGATTGATGTTTCAAGAGTTCCGCTGTTCTGCAGTCAGGAACCAAAAATTGAAGGCAGCCCTGAAAAGATGATCCGCGTACTCATTACAACTTATCTTGAGGATAATGCAAAGGTTGTACCGGTTTATATCAACGGCGGAGAAAAACTCAGACCGGATTTTGCCGCTAAAAAAAATTGAAAACTTTTAAAAAAATCAAAAAAGTCTGTTGACACTTTTTTGTCAGTTTGTTATATTATCAACACATCGCACGGGTTATTAACCCAAGCGAATAAAAGAATGCTGCCTTAGCTCAGTTGGTAGAGCACGTGATTTGTAATCTCGGGGTCGAGGGTCCGAGTCCTTCAGGCAGCTTTTTTTAATTTAGGGGAGTTTCCCGAGTGGTCAAAGGGGACAGACTGTAAATCTGCTGCCTAGTGCTTCGTAGGTTCGAATCCTTCACTCCCCATAGTGAGTTCCAGAAAGTCTGGAACTTTTTTTTTGCCTTTTTTTAAATAATTTAATTTTCACAGTAGATTTTTATCAATTTAGTAATTATAATTTTTGTTAGATTTATAAAAGTTTTTAGTTTACTGGAGTTGGGAGTGAACATTAAATTTTGGGGAGTGCGGGGGTCTATTCCCACACCGCTTACGCCACATCAGGTGCGGGCAAAAATATCGGCCGCAGTTCAGCGCATTACACCTGCTGATTTACAATCATCAGATTCGCGCGAAAAATTTTTAGCTTCGTTGCCATCATGGATTTTCGGTACTGCAGGCGGTAATACTCCCTGTGTTGAATTAACTGCAGAAAATAATCAGAAATTCATTTTTGATGCAGGTTCGGGCATTCGCCAGATGGGCAAGTCCAGCGTTCTTTCTGAAAGCCTTCATTACAATATGTTCTTCTCTCATTTTCACTGGGACCATATCCAGGGACTTCCATTTTTTGATTTTGCATATAATCCAAACGTAACAATAGACATTTATTCACCGTTTGATGATATGGCCAAGTATCTTTCCGATCAGATGGTTTCTCCGTATTATCCGGTCACCTGGGAAGCCCTTTCCAAAAAGATTAACTTTCATGTCGTAAAGCCCGGCCAGGAAATTCAACTTGATTCTGTCAAAATTAATCTGGCACGTATGAACCATCCCGGCGGGTCTTATTCATATTCAGTTTTTGAAAACGGACGCAAATTTGTATACGCAACCGATGTTGAATTAACCAATGATGACTTTGATGTAAAAAACGAAGAACTTAAGGCTGTATTTTATGGGGCCGACGCTTTAGTCCTTGACAGTCAGTACACCGTAGAAGAAGCGTTGAGAAAGGCTAACTGGGGGCACTCAGCATTCTGTTTTGCCGTTGACTTTGCGGTTGCATGGAAAATAAAAAATCTTTATTTGTTCCATCATGAACCAACCTATGATGACAAAAAACTTAATTCTATACTAGAATCTGCACGCTGGTATTCTAAATACATAGCACACGGCGAGATTAAAGTACATCTTGCTGTGGAAGGTAGGGAACTGCGTCTATGATAAATCCGGAACAAGTCTGTGATACTAATTCAACGTCTGAACCGGCATTTTCTTTTGATTACTCATTTAACGAACGCGAAATCAAAATTCTGGCCCGTCTTTTAAGGAACAATCAGGATAAACTTCCTCAGGGACTGGAAGATTTTGCACGTCAAATCGAACTCCTTATCTATCAAAATATGTCAATTGACGAAGTCGAGAAGTTTTATTCATGAAATCAAAAAAGCTTTATGTTTTAATTTTTGCACTTTGTTTTGCCGCTGTTTTTTGTGCAGGGGCTATTGTTAGTCAGCTCTATATTCCAGTTTCTTTAAATGCACATCCTGTTCAGGAAAAGGTGCAGATTCCCATGGGGACAGGCACAATTCAAGTTGCAAAACTCTTAAAAGAAAAAGGCCTCATCCGCTCGGAAAAATTTTTTGTCCTTGCAGCACGCATTCCTTTTGTTTATGGAAGGGTAAAACCTTATGCCATAAAATCAGGTATTTATAATATTAATTCTTCTATGAGCCAGGCTTCCATTCTGGAACTTCTGGATTCTGGAAAGCAGGAATATCTTAAAGTCGTAATTACTGAAGGACTTACCCTTGGAAAAATTGCCCTGTTACTTGAAGAAGAGGGGGTCTGCCCGGCTGCTGACTTCAGGGAAGCCGCAACAAGTTATGAACTGCTGGAAAAGTATCAGATTCCTTCCGACAGTTTTGAAGGCTATCTTTTTCCTGATACTTATTTCTTTAATCCTTCAATGCAGGCAAAAGCCGTTGTTTCCATGATGGCTGACAACTTTTTTGAGCGCATTAAAACAATCCCGGGGCTTTCGGAAAAGTCTCCGGATGAACTTTATGACATTCTGATAATGGCCTCCATTGTTGAACGCGAATACCGCGTAGAAAGCGAAGCTCCTCTCATTGCGAGTGTTTTTTATAACCGTCTGGCTGACAATGTCGGTTTTTACTCATGTGCAACAATTGAATATATTATTACTGAGATAATGGGGCGTCCTCATCCAGATGTCATTACTTACGAAGACCTGCAGATAAATTCGCCATTCAATACTTACAAGTGGGCAGGTTTACCTCCTTCTCCAATCAGTAATCCTGGACTTGTTGCCCTCAATGCGGCAGCAAATCCGCCTGTCACCGATTATTATTACTTTACTTTGACAAATGCCGAAAAAGGAACCCATGCCTTTACAAAATCCTTTGGTTCCCACATTAAGGCCGGAATGCAGTTAAAGACCAAAAAGGCGGCGGCTAAGTAGTGGCAGGATTTATCAGTCAGGAATCAATTGAGGCTGTAAAAAATGCGGCGGATATTGTTTCGGTTGTCAGTGAATATGTAAAACTCGATAAAAGGGGCTCGGATTTCTGGGGCTGCTGTCCTTTCCACGGCGAAAAGACTGCTTCGTTCCATGTGGTTCCCGACAGAAATGCATATTACTGCTTTGGGTGCCATGCCGGAGGTTCATCTGCAATAAAGTTTATTCAGGATATTGAAAAGGTAAGCTTTCCTGAGGCGGTAGAAATCCTGGCCAAAAAATTTGCAATTACACTTACATATACAGACAAGGGTGACAGCCAGGCCAAATTTGATGATTCAAAAAAGAAAACGATTGAATTATACGACCGGGTTTCTGCAACGTTCCATTTCTTTCTGACCCAGCATCCGTCCGGAAAGAAGGCCCTTGAGTACATTAAAGGCCGCGGAATTTCTGACGAAACCATCGAAAAATTCCGTATCGGATACTCACCGGAAGACAGATACTGGCTTCACAGGTTTTTAAAAGAAAAAAACTTCAGTGATGACTTTCTTTCAAAGTCAGGTCTTTTTAGCCAGAACTATCCGAACGTTTCCTTCTTTTCAGACCGTCTTATGTTCCCGATTTTTAACAGGCACGGCGAGTGTGTGGCAATGGGCGGACGAATTCTCCACCAGCAGGGCGAAAATGACCGCAAATATTTGAATTCGCGCGAACTTCCGCATTACAGCAAAAAGAACACGCTTTATGCATTCAATTTTGCAAGGGATGAAATACGCCTTAAAAAAACTGCAATCATCTGTGAAGGATATATGGATTGTATTGCCTATCACCAGAGCGGAATTAAAAACGCCGTTGCTACCTGCGGAACTGCCCTTACTGAAGACCATATCAAACTGATTGCCCAGACAACTTCCAGCGGAACTGTGCTTTTGTCTTTTGACAGCGATGGAGCAGGTCAGGAGGCAACAAGAAAATCGATCTTCCTTTGCCGACAGGCAGGTCTTACCGTAAAAATCGTCCGTTTGCGCGGCGGAAAAGATCCTGCAGAAATTATGGTTAATTACGGCGCACAAACCTTGACGGAAGACGTAAATGGTGCTATAATGGATAGTGATTATCTGTTTGAAAATCTGACGCATAAATACCCGATTGACACACCGGAAGGTAAAACTAAGGTAGCTCTTGAGTTTTTTCCCTATATAGATGCACTGCAGAATAACATTCAGAAGGAATCAAGCCTGGATTTGCTTTGCCAGAAGCTCAACATATCCAGACAGGCTGTAGAAAGAGATTTCAACAACCGCCAGCAAGCCCAGAAAAAGACTGTTGTTGCCCAGAAAGTCGAACCGGTGCAAGATTTTTCTAAACTTAAGAAAAACCCGGAAATAAAGTTATTACTTGCAGTAATTTCTGACACACAGCAATTTGATTTTGTAAGGCGCGAGCTGAACGAAGATGAATTCGAGACGGCCGAAGCAAAGGAATTATTCGTTGTTTTGGAAGAGTGTGCTCAAAAGGGCAACCTTTCTTTCAGCAATGTATGCGAACACTGCGGTAGCGAAGAACTGGTCCGCTTTATTACAGAAAGTGTAATGTCCGGAGAATATGCAACAAATACTGCTAAAATCGTAAGTGACGGCATACAGCTTATTAAACAAAAAGGTCTGGAAAGACAGCGGGATTATATACTTAGTAGAATAAGAGAACTTGGTACCCCTGAGCAGCCTGAAAAGAAAGATGAACTCCAGCAGCTTTTGCACGAAATAATGAATATCAACAATCTAATTAATTCTAAAAAGGAATAAACAGAGTATGGATCAGGAATTGGATCCCCTAGTTACAAAGCTTCTTGAATATGCTAAAGAAAAACAGATCGTGTCATGGGATGAAATCAATGAGATTCTCGGACAGGATTTTGTAAATTCCCCAAAAATGGAAAGTGTACTTCAACTTTTGACTCAGAACAACATTCAGGTTATGGAAGAAGATACGCTTGATGAAGAAGACGAAGCCGACGATGATGACGAAGAGCTCGAAGGCGATGAAGACGCAGAAGCCGCTGATGAAGACGGCGCTCATATCGTAAACAGCGATAAAGATTCAAATGTTGACGACCCGATCAGATTGTACCTCCGCGAAATCGGTAAAGAAAAACTTCTTACCGCAGAAGAGGAAGTAAAGTATTCCAAAGAAATGGAAGAGGGCGAAAACATCATTAAAAACGTAATCAAAGAGTCGGGAATGATGATTCCTGAATTCTACGCTGTTGCCCTTAAAGCCTTTACACGCATTGATCCTCACGAACCTGGAAAAGCGCGTAAAGAAATCAACGAAGAAATGGCAGAAAAACGCCGCTTAAAGGGATGCTACTCAGAATGGATTAAACCGGTCCTTCCTGAAATGAAGATGTACATGTCCCTCAAAAAGCAGCTTTTTGATGCAGAACAGTCTCACGAAATTTTCCAGAATCCTCAGCTTGTTGAACTTCGCGGTAAAATTCTTCCGGGCTTGAAAAATGTAGAAATTCAGTCTGAAGAAATTGAAAAATTCAGTGATAAATTTGTTAACGCTACAGAAAAGATTGAAGAATGCTTCCACAATCAGGAAAAGAAGATGAAGGAACTGCGTATTTCAAATACAGGTGAACTTCGTAGTCTTGGACGCAAACTTGCAATTCACTCTGAAGCTGCAAAACTCGAAAAAGAACTCGGTCTTTCTGCCGACGAAATCCGTGATGTTTATACTCAGATTCAGAAAATAGACAGACGCCTGCGCCGCATGGAATATGATTTTGAAAACAACGTAGAAGAAATTCTTTCTATGGCAAAAGAAATCGACCGCGGCCGCCGCATGATGGAAAAGGCTAAGAACAAGCTCATCAATGCCAACCTTCGACTTGTTGTTTCCATTGCAAAAAAATATACCAACCGTGGACTTCAGTTCTTTGACCTGGTTCAGGAAGGAAATATCGGTCTTATCAAGGCTGTAGAAAAATTCGAATACCGCAAGGGATACAAATTCTCTACATATGCTACATGGTGGATCCGTCAGGCAATCACCCGTTCAATTTCTGACCAGGCTCGTACAATCCGCGTACCAGTACACATGATTGAACAGATAAACAAGGTTGTACGTGAAAGCCGTCAGCTTATGCAGAAACTCGGCCGTGAACCAAAAGATGAAGAAATCGCACAGCAGCTCGGATGGCCTGTTGCACGTGTTAAACAGGTTAAAAACGTTGCCCGCGAACCAATCTCACTGGAAACTCCAATCGGTGAAGAAGAAGACAGTCAGCTCGGAGACTTTATCGAAGATAAAGAAGTTGAAAATCCGGCAAATCAGACTGCATACACACTTCTTCAGGAACAGCTTCGCGAAGTGCTTGGCACCTTGCCTCCGCGTGAACAGGAAGTCCTCAAGATGCGCTTTGGTCTTGATGACGGTTACAGTCTTACTCTTGAAGAAGTTGGCCTGTACTTTAACGTTACCCGTGAACGTATCCGTCAGATTGAAGCAAAGGCTCTCCGAAGACTCCGACACCCGCGCCGTGCTTCAGGGCTGCGGGATTACATCGAAACCTAAGGTTTCTTAAAAACTTAAATCCGGTCAGCTTAAGTTTTAACCGACCGGATTTATAGACATAACAACACAAATTTTATATAATACAGGCACTTTTTGCAGTCATTTTTTTGATATGCAGAAAGCCGCTTATTCCGATACATTTACCCGAGGTTTTTGACATGGTAATGACAGAAGTTTTTGACAAACTTAAAGCTCTTCAGGATGTACTTGCAGAAAAATACAGTCTTGAAGCAAAAATCAAAGATTCACCAAAACAGCTTTCTTCTTCTGAAGAACTTCTTGTTCGTCTCAGAAAGGAATTTTTGGAAACAAACACCAAATACGAAGAAGTAAAAGCAGAAGTTGGTCAGTTCCAGCTTGAATTGGAAGAAGCTGAAAAATCACGAGAGTCGGGCGAAAAGGGTATGGATAATATCTCTACTCACCGCGAATACGAAGCTCTTCAGAAACAGATTGACGAAGCATCAGCTAAAGAAGGTGAAGTTCGTAAAAGTCTTCAGAAAAAAGAAAAAGAACTCGAAGAACTTAACGAAAAACTTCGCATGACAGAAGAAACAATCAAGATGCAGGAACAGGACCTTGAATCGAACAAGGCCAACCTCGACAAACAGATTTCTTCATACAAAGATGAACTCAAAGAACTTGAAAAACAGGAAAAAGAAATCACACCAGGTCTCGATACAGAAATCGTTTACAAATTTCAGCGTATCATCCAGCGTAACCGCGAAGGTATTGTAGCTGTTCGCAACGGTGTTTGTTCAGGCTGTAACATGATTCTTCCTGCTCAGTTTGCAAACGAAGTTCACGAAGGCGAAAGCATTTTGTTCTGCCCGTACTGTTCACGTATCCTTTATCATGAAGATGTAGATGCAGACGAAGCAGAAGATTATTCATCACTTGAAGAGACAGGTACACTTGCTGACTTTGATGAAGAATTTGCCGATGAAAGCGAAGATTTGGCAGAAGGCGAAGAAAGAGAAGAATCTTCTGATGATGAAGAAAAATCAATTGCTTTTGACGAATAAAAACTAGAAAACAACAGAAAAGATATAACCGTGCCGGTAATCGCTGATGATAACTTTTACCGGTGAGGAAAGTCCGGGCTCCACCGGAAAGAATGCTGGGTAATAACCAGGCGGAAAATGGCAGTTGTTTATTTATAGGCATAACCCTTTTTCTGACAGATAGTGCCACAGAAAACAAACCGCCCGTAAGGGTAAGGGTGCAAAGGCGGGGTAAGAGCCCACCGGGGTTCTGACGACAGAATCCGCATGGCAAACCTCATTCGGAGCAAAGTCAAGCAGCAGTACGGTTTTCCGGGCCTTATACTGCGGGTAGACTGCTAAAGGCTTTTGGCAACAAAAGTTTAGGATAGATGGTTATGCGTTTGCGTCTGTTTTTACAGATTCAAACAGGACAGAACCCGGCTTATTTTCTTTTCTGTTTTATTTTTTTTATAGAGAAAGTGCGGTCGATATGAAGTTGAGCATATTGAAAAACGGTGTTGTTAGACAAAAAGGCAAATATGTACAGACCCTTATAGTTCTTGGAATTTGTCTGGCAGTAGTGTCTGTTGCTGCAATTGCCATTCATAAAATCGCAGATACATACATCTTTAAAGGTGATTCAATTACCCATATCAAACGTGAATGGAAGGCCTACAACTACGGCAACGTTTACGATATAAGTGCCAGTCTTCTTAAAAAAAAGCCGTTCAATAATACAGCGCTCATTTACCACGGATATGCTTCGTTCTTTCTTGCTCTTGCAGAAAACGACACTCTGATGTCCCAGACATATTTTGATGAAGCGATTTTTAATATGCGTCTTGCACTTCAGCAGGCAAAGTCGCGGACTGTACCTCAGCTCGAATACATGCTTGGAAAGGCTTATTTTTACAAAAACACGGTTTCTTCATACTATTATTATTCAGACCTTGCTGTTTTGTATCTTACCCGTGCAGAAAAACACGGTTACAAGGCAGATGATATTCCCGAATACCTGGGATTAAGTTATGCCGCTCTGGACATGACGATGGAAAGCATCAGTGCATTTACACGGGCACTTCTAACAAGAGAAACAGACCTTCTTTTGCTTTCGATTGCAGAGCAGTATTATAAGGCCGGTCAGTCGACCGCAAGCGAGCAGTACCTTTACCGAATCTCACAGGACTGCAGGGATGAGCGCATTACAGATAAAAGTCATGTTTTATTGGGAAAAATTTATACCGAGCAGAAAAAATATGCTGATGCAGAAAAAGAATTTTCAACAATTTTGGAAAAAAACGAAAATTCAGGTGACGCATATTATGGACTTGGTGTATTATATGAGAGTCAGGGTGACCTTG
Source organism: Treponema sp. (assembly GCA_024697295.1). Taxonomy (GTDB): domain Bacteria; phylum Spirochaetota; class Spirochaetia; order Treponematales; family Treponemataceae; genus Treponema_D. The sequence goes on along the minus strand of JAILFZ010000120.1, from coordinate 4,793 downwards.
TAAAAGCACGTTCATACTGGCGAAAAGCTTTAAAAGTTCAGGCAAATCATCCTGATGCATTAAAAAAACTGGCTGATTTAAAATAAAGGGCTTAGGGGGATATAAATGGGTTTCTTCGACAGATTCTCGACAGATATTGGTATTGATTTAGGAACATGTAACACACTTGTTTATGTTAGGGGAAAGGGCATTGTAATCAATGAACCTTCAGTTGTTGCAGTAGAAAAAGGAACTAAAAAAGTAGTTGCCGTTGGTGCAGAGGCTAAACGAATGCTCTGGAAAACCCCAGGCAACATTATCGCAATTCGTCCGCTTGCCGACGGTGTAATCGCTGATATCGACAGCTGCGAAATCATGATTAAATACTTCATTTCCAAGGTTTTGCCTCACCGTTCGCTCTTCAAATCAACCCGTATGAAAATCGGCATTCCTTCATGTATCACTCAGGTTGAACGCCGCGCAGTAATCGAAGCAGCCCTTAAGGCAGGTGCAAAGGAAGTTGCAGTTATTGAAGAATCCCTTGCAGCCGCAATCGGTGCAAAAATCCCGATCAATGAACCTGCCGGACACATGGTTTGTGATATCGGTGGCGGTACAACTGAAGTATCAGTAATCTCCCTCGGCGGTATGGTTGTTACAAGTTCAATCCGTGTCGGCGGAGACAAATTTGACGAAGCAATCGTAAAACATATTCTTTCTGTTTATAACCTGAAAATTGGTCAGCAGTCTGCTGAACGTATTAAAATTCAAATTGGTAATGCAACAGGCGACGGAAGTACAAATGAAAAGATGGAAATCCGTGGTACAGATGCAATTACCGGTCTTCCACGCCGTCTCGAAATCGACTCTCTCGAAGTTCGCGAAGCCCTCAAGGAACCTGTAAGCCAGGTTGTTGACGAAGTAAAACGTACTCTCGGCCGGATTCCACCGGAACTTGCCGCTGATATCGTTGAACGCGGTATCGTAATGACAGGTGGCGGAAGTATGCTTAAGGGCCTTTCCAAGTTGATTTCAAAAGAAACAGGCGTTCCTGTAATTCTAGTAGAAAATCCGCTTGAATGTGTAGCTCTCGGTGCAGGTCAGGCATTTGAATTGTTCAAGGATATGTCTACAGACCGCTCAGTATACGACAATCTCAACGACTAGGTTTTGACTAATGGCTCGTAAACCTTCGTTCAGACTTTCAGTTTCTGAATTTGTATTTGCTATTCTACTCTTATTTTCCGGAATTATGCTCGGCTTCAGTTCCGGAGGATTTGTCGTAAGTTTTCAGAAAATCGGTTTTACAGTTCTTTCTTCAGTACAGGAAGGTGTTAATTTTGTTGCCAGCGGAGTGGCAGGCGCCTTCCATAGCATAAGTGAATTAAAAACTTTACGCGAAGAAAACCGCATTCTTACTGAAAAACTTGAAAATTACGAATATCTCCAGCGTAACAATGCGGAAGTCCGTAAAGAAAATATGCGTCTCAAAGAGCAGCTTGATTTTGTAACTCATTTTGACCAGAAAAACTTTTCTGCACGCATCATCGGCCGTAACCCAGACAGCCTGTATTCGGGACTTACAATCGACAAGGGAAGCCGAAACGGAATCCGCAAAGGCATGCCGGTTCTTGCGGTTCAAAACGGAACCGTAGGTCTTGTAGGAAAAGTCGTTACAGTAGGCCTTAGCACATGTATGGTTATGCCTGTTTACGATATTAAGTGTTCGGTGTCATGCCGGATTCAAAATACACGCGACATCGGCCTTGTTTCTGGAAGCGGCAGTCAGGACGCTCCTTTGCAGATGAAATACATTAAAAAGCGTGTTCTTCCTGAGTTGAATTACGGCGATATCATCGTAACTTCCGGTGAAAGCGAAAACTATCTCCGCGACATTCCGGTCGGAACCATCAGCAAAGTTACAGTTACAGGTTATGATTCATCATTGAATATTGAAGTAACCCCGATTATCGACTTTAGCCGGCTTGAAATCGTTACCGTCACGGACTTAAAGGAAGCCAATCCAAACTACGCAGGAGGAGCAGACTGATGAAATCTTTTGGTGTTTCCTGCCTGTTTTTGCTCGGATTTGTGCTTTTTGAAACAGCAGTACTTTCAAATATTGTAATTCTTCCGGTTGTGCCTGATTTAATTTTAATCTGTTCACTTTATTTTTCTCTCCAGAACGGAAGACTTTTTGGTGTAGCCTCAGGTTTTACAGGCGGATTGTTTCTTGATTTTGTAAGTGCATGTCCGTTCGGATTTAACTGCCTTTTAAGGACAATCATTGGTTATGTTGCAGGCTTTTTTACTAAAACACTCAACATCAGCGGAGTTATTTTTCCGTTCCTGATTGGCCTGATCGGAACCCTCTTAAAAGCCTTTGTTTTGTGGATTATTTCGTTCTTTTATCTGAATATTTCACTTACTTATAATATTTTGTCGCTCAACTTTTTGTACCAGCTTTTGTTTAACGCGATTTTAACTCCGTTGGTTTTTAGATTCCTTGATATCTTTAAAAACTCATTGCTCTTAAAGCCGGAGAAAGTCAGCTGATGTCAGATTTGTATGAGAAGGGACCTTCGGCCTTAACCAAAAACTTAAAGGTTCTCATTTTATATTTTATAATTACCGCAACCTTTATCGGGTATGGTTTAAAACTTTTTTCACTCCAGATCGTTGAAGGAAAAGAATACCGTAACCAGTCTCATACAATTTCTAGCCGTGTAAATACGATTCCTGCAAACCGCGGAGAAATCTTTGACCGTAACGCATCACTTCCTCTGGTCATTAATACTGATTCATTTGCGGTGGATTTGACTCCGGCCGAAATTCCAGAGGGGTATTATGATACAGTAGCCTCAAAACTTGCCGGTTACCTTGGAATTTCAAAAAAAGACGTAGACAAAAAGTGTCCGCCCGCTTACCGTAAATCCTACACAGCAATGGAAATCCGCGTAAACGTTCCTTTCCAGGTAATTTCAAATATTGCAGAAAACATTACCGACCTTCCTGGTGTCAGCTGGAGAAGCAAGCCGATCCGTAACTACGTAGAAACCGGTTCAATCAGCCATGTAATCGGCTATGTCGGTGACATCACAAAAGAAGAAATCAACGTTATGTACAACCAGGGATATAAGGCAAACTCAATTGTCGGAAAAACCGGTATTGAAAAACAATACGACAAATACCTGCAGGGAAAAGAAGGCCGCGAAAGCAGCACTGTCGATGCCCGCGGACATATTTTGTCAGAAGCACCTATTATTGAACCTCCGGTTCCTGGCAAAAACCTTGTACTTACAATCGATGCCCGTATTCAGGAATTGACGGAAAAAGCACTTGGAAACCGAGTAGGGGCGGCTGTAGTTTTAAAACCTTCCAACGGTGAAGTCGTTGCCATGGTTTCTTATCCTTTTTATGACCAGAACCTTTTTAATTCTGACGATGCTGCTGCCGAATATACAAAACTTGCAACAAGTTCAAATAACCCTCTGTTGAACCGTGCCGTCAACGCAGTTTATCCGCCGGCTTCTACTTTTAAAACAATTATGACAACGGCACTTCTTGCAGAAAAAGCAATTCCTGCAGAAAAAAAGATTGAGTGTCCTGGACGCATCGTTTATGGTAACCGAGTTTTTGAATGTCATATCAAATACCCTGGACACGGATATCTTGACCTTAAAAACGCCCTTGCCCAGTCCTGCGACGTTTATTACTGGGTTACAGGACGCGATAATCTCGGTGTAGACCAGATTGCTTCTTACTCAAAAGAGTTTGGCTTTGGACAGAGCCTTGAAATAGACCTTCCGGTTCAGTCGGTTGGATTTGTTCCGACCTCTCAGTGGAAGGAGCGCCGCTACCACGAAAAATGGAAGGGCGGTGACACAATGAATATGTCCATCGGACAGGGATATACCCTTGTTACGCCGATGCATGTTGCAAACATGATTGCAATGGTTTGTAACAGCGGTAAAATCTATCGTCCTCATCTGTTAAAGGAAATCCGAGACGGTCAGTCAAATGAAGTAATCGAAGAGATTGAACCTCGAATTCTTCATGAATCAAATATAGATCAGGCTATCTGGCGCGAAGTTCAGCGCGACCTGCGTTACGTAATTACTGACGGTACAGCGATTTACCCGATGAACAACAAGAGGTTCAAACTAGCCGGTAAAACAGGTACGGCCGAAGTAAACGGTGTTGCAAAGGGACACTGGCACTCATGGATGGCAGCCTACGGTCCTTATGACGCTCCGGTTGAAGAACAGTATGTTGTTGTAGTTCTCGTAGAAGCGGTAAACGACTGGGAATGGTGGGCTCCTTACGCTACAAACATTATTTTCCAGGGAATCCTTGCCAATCAGACCTACGATCAGGCAATCGATGAACTTGGATTCAAGTATTTGAATAAATCAAGAACAAGGCAGGAATAGGGTGAATACAAAGTTTTTTAAATCATTCGATTATTTTTTAATTCTCTGCGTAACGGTTCTTGTAACACTTGGCATAATGTTCATTTATTCTTCGGGAATCAACTCTGAAGGCATCCTCGTTTCAAACGAATATATCAAACAGATTGTATGGGCGGGAATCGGACTGGTTTTAATGGTCATAATGACCCTAATGGACTACAGGCGTCTTTCGCGGTATGCGGCCCCTGCATTCATTTTCCTGGTTGTAATTCTTTTATACACAAAACTCTTTGGACGCTATGTAAACGGTGCGCGCTCATGGATTGGTATCGGCGGTTTTGGTATCCAGCCGTCTGAGTTCTGCAAAATCATTTATATTTTGTTTTTAGCAAATTATCTTGA
>JAILFZ010000090.1 GCA_024697295.1 Treponema sp. | reverse complement strand
GCTTTAAGGGAGCCTGCCTTGCAAGCCCTTTGGCATGGGTTCTTGCAGACGCGTTTTTGATTCCTGCGTTTTTCTGCTGCCAGAAAAAATTGAAAGGTTAAATGTCGAGTTCAAATAAATAAAAAAACAATATGTACACTTCCAGGAAAGCGCGTCTGTCTTCGCATAGTTGAAGGTAATAGGAATCCGACTGCGCTCGCTGCGGCTCGCTTGCGATCCTTCAAAATGCTGCAGCAGCCGCTTGCTTTCCTTCCCGTTCCCATATTTTTTTCTGAAAAAACTCGACATTTATTCTATCGATGTTCAAGCGAAGAATAATAATCTTTAGCCATTACAAACGTAAGTAAGACTCTTGCAAGAAACGTTAGTAAGTGCTAACATGAGTTTGTGGATGGTAATTTTTCCATTCGCGAGAGTCTTATTATGCGTAAATACTTATTATCCTTATTACTTACTTTCGGAGTTTTTTCCGGCGTTTTTGCTGCAGATAAATCATGGAATGCGGTTGCAACGGAAATGAAAGCAATCATTGACGATGCATACACATTGTACGAGGGCCAGAAAGCTGATGCTGCCTACGAGCGTGTTAATGATGCGTATTTTGGCCATTATGAAGTAGACGGTTTTGAACGTTCAACACAGAGCCGCATCGGTGGAAGCCGTGCAGGCAACGTTGAAGTTCAGTTCAGCCGGTTGAAGAGTGCAATCCGTGCTGCAAAGCCTTCCGAAGAAGTTCGTAAAGAAGCCGATATCCTTATCAGCATGCTTTTTGAAGATGCAGAAAAACTTGATCCTCCAAAAATGTCATGGAATGAACTTGCCTCAGTTCTCCGGAAAGAATTCAAAGAAGCCGCAGATATGTACGCCGACGGTCACGTAGTTACAGCAGAACCAAAGTTCCGTAAGGCATATTCACGTTATTACGGAAAATCAAAGTTACAGGAAAACGTTGCCGGCAGTCTCGGATACAAACGCGATGCACAGATTGTTGATTTGTATACGCAGACAAAGACTATGATTTTAAATCGCGCTCCAAAACCGGATGTTGTTGAATCTATCAATTCTCTGTCAGAAATGATTACTGATACGGCATCTGACCTTACTTCAAGACAGGGACGGGCACAGTGGTGGGGAACCGTTCTTGCCTCTCTGATGATTCTTCTCCGTGAAGGTTTTGAAGCCATCCTTATCGTTGGTGCAATTATCGCATACCTGCGCAAGAGCGGTAACGAAGAGAACCTTGGTGCCGTTTACAAAGGATCAGTCTGGGGCATCATAGCTTCTGTAATCATGGCTTTGATTCTCATGGGACTTACAAAATTCGGTTTTCAGAGCGGTCAGGGGCAGGAAGTTGTAGAGGGCGTAACAATGTTTATAGCTGTTGCAGTTCTTTTCTACACTTCAAACTGGATGATCAGCAAGGCATCTTCAAAAGCCTGGGAAAACTACATTCAGGGCAAGGTAAAAACTTCGGTTGATAAGCGCAGTATGTTCAGTCTTGCTTTTACGTGCTTTCTTGCTGTGTTCCGCGAGGGTGCCGAAGTAATCCTCTTCTATCAGGCTTTGTTTACAGGTTCTGATGGCAGCGGAGCAGTTCCTGCAGTAATTCTCGGTATGGTAATTGCAGTTGTTCTTCTCGTATTTGTTTATAAGGCAATTATTCTTACAGGCAAAAAGCTTCCGCTCAAGCCTTTCTTCTATGCAACTTCAATTTTGATGTTTGTAATGGTTGTATCGTTCGTTGGCGGCGGTATAAGTGAATTTGTTGATGCAAGCTGGATTCAGCCTCATCTTGTAAATGGAGTTCCGACAATCAGCCTTCTCGGAATTTATCCATATGCAGAATCTTTAATCGCTCAGGGAATTGCAGTTATCGTGATTGTACTGACTCTGGTTATCGGTTCTCTGTTAAAAAGGGATAAAAAATCAGCTCAATAAAAGAGCGGTATTTTTTTATAAAAGGCATGGTAAAAATTACGTCCCTGTAATTTTTACCATTGGCAATTGCAATCTAAGGCCTGCAATTGCGATTCGCGCCCTCCATGGCGCGCGGCTGCCGCCGAGGCTTTAAAGGAGTATTTATGAAAAAGACTATGTCTTTGGTTCTTGCAGGTGCCGCTCTGGTATTTGCATTTATGGGTTGTTCAAAGAACAACGGTTCTCAGGCCTCTTCAGCAGCTGCAGAAGATACAGCAGAAGAAGCAGGCGGATTCGTTGAACACGACATCGGCGATGAACAGAAAGCAGGTTTCCTTGCTGTAAACGGTGTTTATTTCCAGGCTGTTGATATGAAATCAGGCGAAGGAAACACACAGCGTGGTGCTGACTTTACAATGCATATTGAAGCAGATATCGCTGCAATGGAAAACGACCTCGGATTCGTTGTAGATCAGTTTGTACCAGGTCTTACAGTTGAATATGAAGTTGTTAACCAGGCTAACAATGCCGTTGTAGTAAGAGGAACATTCATGCAGATGAACGCTTCTGACGGTCCTCACTACGGTGCCAACATCAACCTCAACAACGCAGGCACATACACAGCCCGCTTCATCATCCACAGTCCTGCAGAAAACAACTACTTCATCCACACAGATGATGATACAAAACCAGGTTCAACTCTCCAGAAGTACTGGCCAAATGATAAGCCTCTCTCAGTTGAATTCAAAGACTGGGTATTCGACGGAAAGAAAGTTCAGCCGGAATACAACTAATCTTATCGAATCTTAAGATTCCTCAAGAGGGCTGCCTGTTTCTGAAGCGCAGCCCTTTTGGTTTTGTTAGTAATGATTTTTTTAATTAATAATATTTGTGGTAAATATTTTTCATGGCAAAAAACTTATTTGAAGTAGTACACGACTTATTGATTCCTTTTATGCTGCTTGCAATGACCGCCGGTTTTACACTTAAAGACGGTAATTTAAAAATCCGCCGGAATTTTATGAGAATTATTGCCGGCGCATTTGTGTTCATTTTTGTTGTTTCATTTTTGAGACAACAGCGTTTTATCAAGTACAACCAGATTAACAACATCTATCTTCTTGTAACTTCGCTGGTCAGCGGACTGGCTTATTGTGTTTTGAACTGGATTACTTATTTAAAACAAAAATCCAGTAAAATTCTTGATATCGTAAAATGGAGTCTGGGCGGTTTATTTGTATTTGCTCTTTTACTCTGCCGGATTCCTCCTGTTTATGAATTTCCATTCCACTTTGTTGTAATGGACGACACTTATTTCAGCACACAGTTTCTCCTGAAATGCACCGGCTATCTTTGCGGATGGCTGTGCTGTATTCTGGTATGTTTTGCTTTATACAAAATCTCAAATCGAATTTCAGAAAAACAGTCCCTGCTTTGTTTCAGCGCCCTGTATCTGATTTCTGGATTTATTTCTTTTGTAAGCGTAGTCGGAATCATCAACTCTTATTACAGAAGGCGTTTTAAGATTCCTGCCGGCTTACGGACAAAACTTCCGCAGATGATAGAAGCCGAAAACCTGATTTTTTTTGCTGCATTAATCTGCATAATGCTTTTGTCAGTTGCATTTTTTATTTACAACATGCGCATCCACGGTGAGTACACAAACCCGGCCGAACACCGGCGCCTCCGTGCCACAGCGCGCAATAACCGCCGCTGGGCAGGATTTTTAATAGCGCTTGCAGTCTTTGGCTGGATTGATATGACAACAGTCAAAAAAATTGCAGCCAAAGTTGTGGTTCTGTCTCCTTCGGAAGACTATACACTTGAAAACGGCGAAATCTTTATTCCGATTGAACAGGTACTGGACGGCCACCTGCACCGCTTTACCTGGGTTAATGATCGCGGTAAAGAAATCCGGTTTATTATTGTTCAAAAACGCGGAACAAACCTTGGTGTAGGTTTTGATGCCTGCGAGGTTTGTGGAGATGCAGGTTACTATGAGCGGAAGAACCAGATCGTATGCAGCCGCTGTGACGTTGTAATGAATAAAAGTACAATCGGCCTCAAGGGTGGTTGTAACCCGATTCCTCTGGCATCGCGGATTGAAGATGGTCAGGTAATCATCAGAACAAGCGACGTCAACAAAGAGGAAAAACGTTTTAGATAATATGGCGGTCTTGGCCGCGGGAGATAAACTTATGTTTTGGCGCATGGTGCTGAGGGCACTTATCAGGCAAAGAAAAAAGATGATAATGATTGCGTTTACGGTAGCGCTGGGAGCATCGCTTGCTACAGCCATGTTAAACGTAATGTTTGATGTTGGAGATAAGGTAAACCAGGAATTAAAGGCTTATGGTGCAAACATCCGTGTTGTGCCGCAGTCAGTTTCTATTCTTGGGGATATGTTCGGGGACGACGGATCCATGAACCAGTACCTCCGCGAAGATGAACTGGGAAAAATCAAAACGATTTTCTGGGCATTCAATATTGTTGATTTTGCGCCGTTCCTTGATTCAAGTGTCCTCTTGAATTCAAATTCAAAAACAAAACTTGTCGGAACCTGGTTTGCACACCACATGGAACTTCCAACCGGCGAAACTCTTGATACCGGTATGATGGCCATGAAGAACTGGTGGACAGTTGAAGGAAACTGGCTTTCTGACGATGACAACGACGGTGTTATGGCAGGTGCTGCAGTTGCTGCAAAAAACAATTTGAAAATCGGTGACTCGATTTTAATCAGCAGCTCAGGAAAATCAAAAAAATACCAGGTTAAGGCGATTTTTGACGCAGGCGGAGACGAAGACGACTGTGTTTACGTTAACCTTGCAAGTGCCCAGAATTTACTGGGTAAAGAGGGCTTGATTTCGAGCATTGAAGTCAGTGCGCTTACGACGCCGGACAACGACCTTGCCCGCAGAGCGGCTCAGGACCCACAGAGCCTTAACATAGTTGACTGGGATACATGGTATTGTACAGCCTATGTAAGTTCAATCTGTTACCAGATTCAGGAAGTAATATCCAATTCATCGGCCAAGGCTGTAAGACAGGTTGCAGAAAGTGAAGGCGCCATCCTGAATAAAACCCAGCTTCTCATGCTTTTGATTACAATTTTGAGTCTGATTGGTTCTGCACTTGGTATCAGTAATCTTGTTACTGCAAGTGTTATGGAACGCGCTCAGGAAATAGGCCTGTTAAAGGCTGTAGGTGCTCATGACGGTCCGATTTCGGCACTGGTTTTGACTGAGATTTTAATTACCGCCTTTGCAGGTGGCTGTGCTGGATATTTTGTCGGGCTCGGCTTTGCGCAGATTATCGGTCAGTCGGTATTTGATTCTGCCATCAACATCAAGGTAACAGTAATTCCACTGACAGCGATTTTGATTTTTGTCGTAACAATAGCAGGTTCCGTTCCTTCGATCCGATTATTGTTGAATCTTGAACCGGCAGAAGTTTTGCACGGAAGGTAATTTTATGACTAAAAAGCAGTTTTACTTAAAGATGATTACAAGTTCGATTATGAGACGCCGCAGCCGCATGCTGATTGCCTTGCTTGCAGTCGCAATCGGTTCAACAATTTTGAGCGGACTTGTAACAATTTACTATGACGTTCCGCGCCAGATGGGCCGGGAATTCCGTTCATACGGTGCAAACATGACCTTTGTTCCATCAGGGGCAGGCAATATTTTGCAGGAAGACCTTGATAAGGCCCTTTCGTTTGTACCCGGGGAAAAACTTGTCGGAGTAAGTTCTTACCGTTACGAAACAATTACAGTTAACCGCATAGCCTTTATGGCAGGCGGCGTAAAATTCGATTCTGTTAAAAAGACTCGTCCTTACTGGCTGGTAAACGGCGATTACCCGGCACAATCAAAAGAAGTTCTTGCCGGACAGTCTGTTGCTCAGGCGCTTGCACTTAAAACGGGCTCCCAAATTAAGATGGATGTGCTTGACGAAAAGGGTGAACACAAAAATTATTCCGTAAAGATTACCGGAATTCTTCAGACCGGCGGTCCGGAAGAAGATTGTATTTTTATGGACAGTGATGAATTGGCTCAGGTTACCGGCACTGGTGGAATCTGCGATGTTGCGGAACTTTCCATGAGTGCTTCAGGCGAAGAACTTGCTTTAATCCGTGACCAGATTGAACAGAACGTTCCCGGCATTACTGCGCGCCTTGTAAAACGCGTAACCCAGAGTGAGGGAACCGTTCTTAAAAAACTTCAGTCACTTGTGTGGATTGTAACCTTCGTTGTCCTGGTTTTGACAATGGTTTGTGTTGCAACAACAATGATGGCTGTAGTAACGGAACGCCGTAAGGAAATCGGTCTTAAAAAGGCTCTCGGCGCATCCAGCCGGAACCTGATTGAAGAGTTTTTGGGCGAAGGACTTTTTCTTGGCGGACTTGGCGGGGTGCTTGGCGTAATCCTCGGCTTTGCCTTTGCACAGGCCGTCAGTCTGAATGTTTTTCACAGACCGATTTCTTTCCAGTGGGGACTTGTTCCGCTGACGATTATCGTTTCTGTAATTGTCACGGGACTTGCATGTTTGATTCCTGTCCGCAGCGCAACAACCGTCGACCCGGTAATTGTCCTCCGCGGAGAATAATTAAAAAACAACTCGAAGATAATTAGTTTTAAGTGGCGTCCATGCCACGAGGAGGCTGTATGGCATTACTTGAAGTAAAGAATATTTCTAAGATTTATAAAATGGGCGACAGTGAAGTTGCTGCCCTTCATGATGTAAGTTTGAGTGTAGAAAAAGGCGAGTGGGTTGCAATTATGGGACCATCAGGTTCAGGAAAATCCACAATGATGAATATAATCGGTTGTATGGATACTCCGACCAAGGGACAGGTAATTCTTGAAGGAAAGGACATTGCACAGGTTTCTTCAAAGAATCTCACAAACCTGCGCCGCGACAAAATCGGTCTCGTATTCCAGCAGTTTCATCTGGTAAATTATTTGACCGCCGTAGAAAACGTAATGGTAAGCCAGTATTACCACTCAATGCCGGACGAAAAGGAAGCTCTCGAGGCTCTGGAAATGGTTGGTCTTCGCGAACGTGCAAACCACCTTCCCCACGAACTATCCGGCGGTGAACAGCAGCGCGTCTGCATTGCGCGTGCACTTATCAATCATCCGCAGATTATACTTGCAGATGAACCGACGGGTAACCTTGACGAAGCAAACGAAAACCTCGTAATTGAATTGTTTAAGCGTCTACACAAAGAGGGCAGAACAATCATCGTTGTAACGCACGCTCCGGAAGTTGCCGAATACGCTCAGCGCACAATCGTTCTTGAACACGGTAAATTCCACAAAGAAATCATCAACGACAATGCCGAATAAATTTCTTGACCGCCGGAATAGAAATTCATAAATTCTATTTATGATTAAACCTGTAAAAATTCTATTTTCCGTTCTTGGCGGTCTTGGCATTTTAATCGCTGCAATATTTTTAATTGCGCTCGTTTTTGTTTTATTCTGGCCGTCTTTCGGCGGTTCTGCTTCCCGACAGGACAAAATTGACTATGCAGGCCGCGCTCCAAATTTTTACGACGGCGTATTCCATAATGATAACGGCTTTAGTCCGATGTCTCTGCAAAAGAATCCTGCACCGGATCCAAAAAAAATCTCGGATAATACTCCGCGCCCGGATTTTGAATTTCCTGTAAAAACTCCGGACTTTATTCAAAACGGTCAGCGTGGGAGCGGTCAGCGCGCTCCGATTGATGAATTCAATTCGACCTGGATGGGACACTCAACGATTTTTATGCAGATGCACGGAATGAATATTTTATTTGACCCTGTATTCAGCGAAGTGATTTCTCCGGTAAGTTTTGTCGGAAGCAGACGCTTTTCTCATCCTTCCATCACAGTTGAACAGCTCCCGGAAGTTGACATTCTGATTCTGACTCACGACCATTA
>JAILFZ010000065.1 GCA_024697295.1 Treponema sp. | reverse complement strand
ATTCAACAGGAAAAGAACTTGATTTTACTGCCGCGTACTGCAAATCTCCCGCAGCATTTCTGGAGAACTTTATTGAATAGCGCCGCCCCGAACGAACAGGCTGCTGAGCCGGTTTTTGAAGTTCCAAAAATAAAAAATCCTCTCTGGTATGCGTATCATATATTTCTTAAATATTTTTCATTCTTCCTTTTTGGAGTCGGTTCAGTTCTGCTTTCGATTATCGCAATTCCCGTGATGAAGATTTTTTGGCCTGAAAAACAGGGTTTTCAAAAAAAGGCGCACGCTTTTGTAAACTTTTTGTTTAAATTTTTTGTGACAGTTCTTCGTGTAACCGGCGGAGTAAAAATGTCGGTGAACGATATCCAGAAGCTCAAGAATCTGAAGGGCGGGGTACTGGTTGCAAACCATCCGTCTCTCCTGGACGTAGTTTTTCTGATTTCGATGATTAGGAATGCGGATGCGATTGTAAATTCAAAACTTGCAGGCAGAAACATCCTTCATTTTATCATCAATAATCTTTATATTTCCAATTCCCTTGAATACGAGGTGCTGATTGAACGCTGCTCGGATTCAATTAAAAGCGGAAACGTGCTGATAATTTTTCCGGAAGGAACGCGCACAAAGACGACCGGACAAAATCCGTACAAAAAAGGCGCCGCAAGAATTGCCCTGGCAGCCGGGTGCCCGATTTATCCGGTTTTTATCGGCGGAAACGACAAGCGCGGCTTAAGAAAGGGCGATACAATGCTCATGTACAATACGGCTTCAATTTACGACTACAGGTTTTATCTGAAGGATCCGATTACAGTGGATGAATTCAAAAACGAACCGGGGCCTGCCGCCGCAAAACATCTTACTCAGAAAATCCACGACGCCCTCTGTTACGAAAATAATCTTTCATTTCTTTACGGATTGAATCCTTTAAATCCGCTGGTAAAATCCAGCATTAAGTGATAAGATTTAATCATGTTAAAAGGACGTAATTTAATTCAACCTAATGATTTATCTGTAGCAGAAATTGATGAGATTTGTGCTTTGGCAGAGCAGATTATTGTAGATCCACATTCATTTCAAGACGTGTGTCGCGGGAAAATTCTTGCGACACTTTTTTTTGAGCCAAGCACAAGAACGAGACTTAGTTTTGAGGCCGCAATGCTCCACCTCGGTGGTGCTGTTGAAGGTTTTTCGGATGCGGCAAACAGTTCAACAAGTAAGGGCGAGTCTCTGGCAGACACAATCCGTACAGTAAGTTCGTATGTTGATGTAATTGCAATGCGTAACCCGAAGGAAGGAGCCGCACTTCTTGCAAGCAAGTTTTCCAACTGTCCGATTATCAATGCGGGAGACGGCGGACACTATCACCCGACACAGACTTTGACCGACCTTGTTACAATCCGCGCCCTTAAAGGCGGTTTTGAAGGTCACACAATCGGATTCTGCGGAGACTTGAAGTTTGGGCGGACCGTCCACTCACTTGCCGAAGCGATGAGCCGCTACAAATGCAACAAGTTTATCTTTATCAGCCCGACAGAACTTTGTATTCCTGACTGGGTTTCAAACTACCTGCACGAAGCGGGAATCGAATATCAGACAGCCGAACGCCTCGAAAGCGTAATCGGCGACCTGGACATCCTTTACATGACACGTGTCCAGAAAGAGCGCTTCTTTAACGAACAGGACTATTTGAGATTGAAGGACAGCTACATTCTTGATAAAGCAAAAATGAAGCTCGCCAAAAAAGATATGATTGTCCTGCACCCGCTCCCGCGAGTAAACGAAATTGCTCCAGAAGTAGATGACGACCCGCGCGCCGCTTACTTTAAGCAGGTCAAATACGGAATGTACGCCCGTATGGCTTTAATCAGCAAACTTACAGGAGTTTTGTAATGTTGAACGTAGATACTATTAAAAACGGACTTGTAATTGACCATATTAAGGCAGGTGCCGGACCGCACATCTTCCACTGGCTCGGGCTGGACAACGCAAACTTTACCAGCGCCCTCATCATGAATGTGCCTTCCAAAAAAAGCGGCCGTAAAGACATAATAAAAATCGACAATATCATAAATATCGATTATTCTGTATTAGGGTTCATTGATCCGAATATCTGTGTGAATATTATCAAGGACGAAGTAATTGTCCGAAAAATCCGCATGGAACTTCCAGAACGGGTAGAAAATGTAATCCGCTGTAAAAATCCGCGCTGCATCACAATGACAGAACATTATGTTCCGCAGGTATTTGTGCTGGCAGATAGAAACAAGGCAACATACCGCTGTGAATATTGCGACGCTTTTTACACGGCCGGCTCGTTTGAAAACTAAAAAGAAGCATTTATCACGAGGTAAAACAATTGAATAAATTTGGCTCTACTATAGTTTTTTATAACGCAAGGCTTGTTGATTCATGCATCGACAGTCCCGGAGTTGTAGTTGTCTGCAATGGTAGAATCGCCGGAGTATTTTTGGGCGAAGTTACAGATTCAAAAACTGCCCTTAAAATTGCGGAACCTGTAATTCATGCGCTTGCACCGCAGGCAAAACCAGAACTATACGACGCAAAAGCATTAACATTGATGCCAAGTTTTATCGATATGCATGTTCACTTCCGGTATCCGGGACAGACACAAAAAGAAGATCTGGACTCCGGAATCAATGCGGCTGCGGCAGGCGGTTTTGGAACTGTTGTCTGCATGCCAAATACAAAACCCGTAGTTTCTACAAAAAAACTCGCTCAGAGCATAATGGCAGAAGCTGCGGCAAAACATAAGGTTCAGGTTTTTCAGACTGTGAGCATTACAAAAGATTTTTCAGGCGAAGACATTACTGAACTTGATACTATCAGCCGCGATCAGTTTCCTGTAATCAGTGAAGACGGCCGCGATGTTACTTCTGCGGCGGTTATGCTCGGCGCCATGAAAAAGGCCGGCAAAAAAGGAGTCGTTGTTTCCTGCCACTGTGAAGATCTTGAACTTGGCCGTGCTGCATCTCCATATCGCCAGCGCGCCCTCGGCTTTATGAAAAAGTACAATATTCCGGCAGGCGATGTTAACGCCAAAACTCCTGATGTTCCTGACAGCGTAAACTTTGAAATCGACGGCAACCTTACTGCCGCAAACCAGCTGCTTGCCCTTGCAGAAGATACTGCAACAGAACGCAATATTGAACTTGCAAAGGCCGCTGGCTGTCATATTCATATCTGCCACTGTTCAACTGCAATCAGCATTGATGCAGTCAGACGTGCAAAGAACCTTATCCGCGAAGGAAAAATCACAAACGGCTTTGACTGCACGGTAGAGATCACTCCGCATCACTTTGGCCTCGTTGGAACGGACGCACCATACATCCGCGCCCTTGTAAACCCGCCTCTCAGAAGCGAAGAAGACCGCAGTGCATTGATTGCCGCAATCCGTGACGGAACTGTAGACGTAATTTCTACGGACCACGCTCCCCATACTCAGGAGGACAAGGCCGCAGGAAGCCCGGGCTTTACAGGTCTTGAAGTTTCATTTGCCGTAGCAAACACTGTCCTTGTAAACAAAGAAGGATTCTCCCTCAACAAAATCTCTGAACTCATGTCTGCAAATCCTGCAAAAATCTTAAAGATTAACTCAGGCCGGCTTGTTCCGGGGCTTGCTGCAAATCTCGTAATCGTAGATCCGCAGGAAGTCTGGACCGTAGACAGTTCAAAATTCTACAGCAAGGGAAAATCAACTCCACTGGCAGGAAAAACACTTGTTGGCCGCGTAAAAGCAACTTTCTTTGCCGGCAGCAGGGTGTACACAGATTAGTTTTATGAACGAAAAAGAAAA
>JAILFZ010000037.1 GCA_024697295.1 Treponema sp. | reverse complement strand
TTTTACTTCATATAAGGAAGATCCTGTATTTGAAAGCGACTACAAATATGTTAAAGCCGAATATATCGGTGAAGGAAACTCGGCTTTTGCCCGCCTCAATATGCTCGAGGCGGACATCGTTCTCATGACAACCCCAGGTCTCGACGTATACCAGATGAAGCGTTCAAAGACCGTTAAACATTATGCACACGTTCGACACGGCTCCGGGGATGCAACAATGTACCGTCTTTTTGGTCTTGATTACTGGGATTCAGTTCTGCTTACAGGCGATTACCAGAAAGATGATATCCGTTATCTTGAAAAAGCCCGCGGTGTTAAAGAAAAGGAACTTGTAACCGTTGGCTGTACTTATCTTGATGAACTTAAAAAGAAGATGGATTCAATTCCTGCTGAAGAAAACCATCAGTTTACAGTTTTGCTCTCTCCTTCATGGGGACCGAGTGCAATTCTTTCAAAATACGGCGAAAAACTCATTGACCCGCTTTTAGCTACAGGCTGGCATATTATTATCCGCCCTCACCCGCAGTCAAAAAAATCAGAAGCTGAGCTTTTGGAAAGACTGACTGAAAAATACAGGGATTCAAACAATCTTGAATGGAACTATGACCGCGACAATATTTACGCCCTTAAACGCGCAGACATCATGATAAGTGATTTTAGTTCCGTAATTTATGACTACACTTTCCTCTGTGACAAGCCTGTCATGTATGTAAACGCCCAGCTCGACCTCAGAATGTATGACGCAAGCGAAGTTTATAATCCGGACGGCTCTCAAAAAAGAATCTGGCAGTTCACCACTCTCGAAAAAATCGGTATAGAACTTAAAGAAGAACAGTTTGCAAACATCAGGGAAGTAATTCAAAACGCATCGGACTCAGAAACCTTGTCTAAGGCACGAGCACAGGCAAAGGCAGAAGCATGGATGTACATCGGACAAGCCGGTCAAAAAATTGCAGACTTTATGATTGCCAAAGAAAAAGAATTAACGGATGGAGGCAACTAATGCAGGCTCTTATTCTTGCTGCGGGAACAGGTTCCAGACTTGCTCCGATTACAGACAGCGTTCCTAAGTGTATGGTTCCGGTTAACGGAATTACGATGATAGAAAATGCCATCGACGCTCTTGTTGCTGCCGGTATCAGAAAGCTTGTTATCGGTCTCGGCTATAAGGCTGATGTTTTAAGAAATTATATTGCAACAAACTTTGACGACAAACGCCTTAAGGGAATGACTATCGAATACGCCGAAAACCCTGTTTACGACAAGACAAACAATATTTATTCACTTTATCTTGCACGTGAGTTTTTTGAACGCGACGACACGATTCTTCTTGAAAGCGATCTTTTCTTTGACAAAAAAATCATTAAACAGCTCGTTGCAACAGAAGACCCGAACGTTGCTGTTGTAAGCCATTTTGAACCGTGGATGGACGGAACCTGCACTACAATCGACGAAGAAAACAATGTTACGGCCCTAATAGACAAAAACCATTTTAAGTTTTCTGAAGTAGATTCATATTACAAGACTGTAAATATCTACAAATTCAGCAAAAACTTTATCAACGACGTTTATATGCCCCTTCTCGAAGCTTATCAGAGCGTATTCGGCAAAAATGAATATTACGAAACTACGCTCAAAATGCTGATTATGCTTAAGCCAAAACTTTTAAAGGCACTTCCCGTTTCAGGTGACCTGTGGTATGAAAGCGATGACTTTGCCGACCTCAACATTTCTGAAAGCCGTTTTGCAAAGCCTTCCAGAAAACTCAAGCTCATGGAACAGCGTGACGGCGGAACCTGGAGATTTCCAAGCCTGACAGATTTTACAAACAGCGCAAATGCATTCTTTCCGCCAAAAAAGTTTCTGGATGAATTGAATATTTCTATTTCTGACCTTGTAACCCGTCAGCCGTCAAGCCACTTTCAGCAGAATCTTCTTGCTTCAAAGCTCTACAAACTTCTGCCGGAAAATGTTGCAGTTTCGGATTCAATTGAAAACCTTATGGATTCAATTGAATGTATGTTTGACGACACTGAAGAACTTTCATACGCTGACCTTACATATTCTGATTGGACAGACAATCCGGTAGAAATTTCACAGAAACTTCTGGACGACAATCCTGACACAATTTACTTCAAGGATATAAGCCAGGCCTATGGAATACCAGGCGTAAAACTTGCAGTCATGTTCTCGGGCAACACGGATCTCGTTCAGACAATCAACGCATTTTTGCCTGAAAACAATGTCAATTCAATTGCCGAATACTGCATGCAGATTCTTGAAAAATACAAAAAGGACTACAACCAGTCTTTTAAATGTATGAACGAAGAATACAAACGCCTTTCTGCAGCCCTTGCAAAAATCAAAGGAGTAAAGATTGAAACAGGCGGCTTGAGTTTTATAGCAATTCAGACAAAGACAGAAGCAAAAAAGGTAGCAGAAAAACTTCTGGACAGTTACAACATGCTCGTCCGGGTTAATGAAGACAAATTGAATATTTGCGTCCGCTGTCCAAAAGAAAACGACGCATTAATCAAAGCAATAAAGGAAATTCTTGCATGAAAGTTGCAATTGTACACGACTGGCTCGTAAATTACGGTGGCGCAGAACGGGTTGTAGAAGAAATGCTCAAACTCTATCCGGACGCTGACATCTATACTCTCGTTTATGACGAAAAAAAGATGGGAAAGATTTTTCCAAGAGAAAAAGTTCACACATCTTTTGTTCAAAAGCTTCCAATGAGTACCAGGTTGTATACAAAACTGCTCACCTTAATGCCAAAAGCCTTTGAGTCATTTGATTTTTCAGGCTATGATTTAGTTTTGTGCTCTTCCTCTTCATGTGCCAAAGGAGTTATTACACCTCCGCTCGTTCCACACATAAGTTATATCCACACACCGATGCGTTACGCGTGGGACCAGTTTTTTGAATACAGGAAGCGAAGCGGCAAACTTACAAAGTTTTTTATGAACCGCTGGATGCCTTCAATCCGTCTCTGGGACTTTATTTCTTCCCAGCGTATCGACAGCCTCATCTGTAATTCAAAATATATCGCACGACGCATTAAAAAATACTGGAATCTTCCATCTGCCGTAATTTATCCGCCGGTTGACACGGAACGCCTTTCTCCAAACAACAAAGAGGCAGAAGATTTTTATGTAGTTTTCAGCCGCTTTGTTCCGTACAAGAGAATTGATCTTGCAGTTTCTGCCTGCGGTAAACTTGGCAAAAAGCTCGTTGTAATCGGAGGCGGCTCACAGGAAGGAGAACTCAAAGCCCTTGCAAAAGAAGCTTTTGCCAATCATCCACAGGATGTAAAGTTCACCGGCAGAATCAGCGACGAAGAAGTTCAGGATTATCTTCAGCGCTGTAAGGCTATGATTTTTAGTGCGGAAGAAGATTTTGGAATCATCCCTGTTGAAGTTCAGGCGTGCGGAAGGCCGGTAATTGCATTTGGCAAAGGCGGCGCACTTGAAACCGTAAAAGAAGGCGTAACAGGAGTTTTCTTTGATAAACAGGAAACAGAAAGTCTATGCGGGGCGATCAAGAACTTTGAAGAACTTTATTCCAAAAGAACTTTTGACAGCGCAAAAATCGTTGAACACGCAAAATCATTTTCTGCTGAGCGTTTTAGAAAAGAGCTCAAGCAGCATATCGATAAAGTTATAAGCAGTTTTAAAAACGGAGAATAAAATGAGCACACTTGCAATCGATATCAGAATGATTGGCTCAGGCGGAATCGGTTCATTCATCAGCGCTCTCTTGCCGCACTTTATCTCACATTACGAAAAATGCCTTTTAATCGGTTCAAACAAGCAGGCTCAAGACTTTATTTTAAATCCAAAAGTTGAATTTTTAGAGTGCGAGATTAAAACATTTTCCTTAAAGGAAATGCTTTTCTTTCCAAAGGGCATGCTCAAAAAAATCAATTCTTACGATGCTTATTTTACTCCATACTGCAACATCCCGAATGGAATTAAAATTCCCGTTTACAGTACGATACACGATATTGTTTTTCTGGACGTTGACGGCCTTACAGGAAGGCTTGGCCGCCTTGCAAGAAAAATCATTTACCAAAGGGCGATAAATAAATCAAAAGAGATTTTTACTGTTTCAAACTTTTCAAAAGAGAGGATTCAAAAAAAACTGAAATGTAAAAAAGCATTGACAGTCATTTACAATTCTGTACCGTCATATCTTTCCGATATGTTGAATTCAACAGTTGAAAAAACACAAAAAGAGGACATAATTTTATTTGTCGGAAATATCAAAAAACACAAGGGACTTTCAACTCTGCTAAAGGCATTTTCTCTTGCAAAAGAAAAAGGCTTAAAATCAAAACTCGTCATTGTGGGAAACAAGGACAATTTCAGAACCGGAGATGAAGAAGTTGCCGCATATTTTAATAAAAACAATGATAATTTAATTGAATTTACAGGTAAAATCTCCAATGATGAATTAAAAAAACTGTATGAAAAAAGCCGGGTTTTAGTTCAACCGTCTTTGTATGAAGGTTTTGGAATGCCGCCGCTCGAGGCAATGGTGTGCGGAACTCCTGCCATCATTTCAAACATACCGGTTTTTAAAGAAATTTACGGAGACTTTCCGGTGACTTTTTTTCATGTCCAGGATTTTTCCGACTTGGCAGAAAAGTTGATTCAAAACGTCGAATTTGACAAAGAAACTGCCAGAAAGCTTGCTTCGCGTTATTCTTACAAAAACTCGGCAAAGACCATAATGGACGCAATCAGTAAAGTATAGTATAATTTGACTGAATATGAGTGAGCAGGACTATCTTAATTACTTTAATTTAAAATTCTGGAAAACATCTTCGTTTTTCTCCGGGCTTATTCTTGCAATAAGCGATTGTCTGATGATAATGCTTTCTATCGGAATAAGCTTCTTTATAATCAACTTCTTAAATCACTCATGGATTAATTTCCGCTCATTCGTAACATACTGGACATATCTTCCTCCTGCCATTGCAGTTTTTTATGCTGCAGGCCTTTATCCTGGAATATCACTGCCTCCTGCTGACGAAGTAAAAAAAGCCGGAATATGTTCTTTCTTTATTTTTGCAGGAATAGCACTTTCTATTACAGTTGAAACAGTTGACGACAAAATGCCTCTGGTAATTGCATTTATTCTTGCAGTTCCTTTTGCCCTCATTTTACTGCCATCCGGCCGCGAACTTGCCCGTCATATTTTTGCAGGAACAAAATGGTTTGGTGTACCAGCCGTTTTCTTTGTAAAAAGCAACAACGGAAACTTTATTATTGAACGTTTTTTAAAAAGGCCTGACCTCGGTTATAAACCTGCACTCATAATCGATCAGAAGGCAACCGAATACCGCACATTCAAAGATATTCCGGTTTATGCACCGACCGAAGAAATCTTCAAGGTAATCAAAAAGACCGGGATCAAAGTTGCAATCATCATAGATTACAATCAGGATTTGTACCTTTTTAATGAATACTTCAGATACACAATAACAATTCCAAAGGGACAGGACGTAAACACAATCAGTTCAAGCGTACGTGACTTTGGTGGCGTTCTTGGATTCAGCTCTACTCATAACCTTACAAAGAACATGAGTTTGCTTGCAAAACGCTGCGTAGACATATTCCTGCTTTTAATTTCGAGTCCCATTACAATTCCTGTGGTTGCAATCGTTGCACTGCTTGTAAAAATTACAAGCCCGGGTCCGGTTTTTTACGGTCACACACGCATCGGAAAAAACGGTAAAGAATTCAAATGCTGGAAATTCCGTTCAATGGTCATTGACGCAGACAAGCAGCTCGAAAAAATTCTGGCCGAAAATCCACAAATGCGCGCAGAATGGGAAAAAGACCGTAAATTTACAAACGATCCGCGCGTGACAAAAATAGGTAAAATCTTAAGAAAGACAAGTATTGATGAAATACCCCAGTTCTTTAACATACTCGTCGGAGAAATGAGTTTTGTCGGTCCAAGACCGGTTACAAAGCCGGAACTTGAAAAATACGGCAAAAAGTCAGACTTTATTCTGACCGTTCAGCCGGGACTTTCAGGATTCTGGCAGATTTCCGGACGTTCAGATACCGGTTATGAGGAAAGAATTACACTTGATTCATATTACATCCACAACTGGTCTGTATGGCTGGACATCTGGATCATAATTAAAACAGTATACGTAGTAATAAAAGGTAAAGGTGCCTACTAATGAAAAAATTAGCAACAGCTCTGCTTCTCTCAATTTTTGCACTGGGTGCATTTTTTGCTGAAAAATATCAGATTAGTGACGTTAATTACCAGATTACAGGTATGACACGTAAATACGCTCTTGAAAAAGCCGTTGACATTGATAAAGACAGAATTTTTGAATCTTTTGAAGAATTCCACGTATATATAGAGAACTTAAGACAACAGTTTCAAAATGAACGAAACCTTTCTTCCGCCATTTTGAATGTTTCTTATGACCCGGTTATCGATGAAGAAGGAATTACACACACAACTTTGAATGTAATGACTCAGGATTCAAAGCACCTGCTTATTCTTCCTTATCCAAAATACAATTCAAACGATGGTTTTAAATTAAAGCTCAAGGCAAAGGACACAAACTTTCTCGGAACCCTTGAAACATTAAACTTTGACCTAAACTTTGCCATCGAACAGGAAAGCGAATCAGACGATCCGGACTTTGTATTCGGTATCAATTTTGACTATGACTACCCTTTCCAGCTTTGGAAACTTGATTCGTCATGGAACAATTCTTTTAGCCTTGACTATACAATCGGTAAAGACAAACCGGAATTCGGCTGGACAACAGGATTTACATTCTCACTCCCGTTCAAAACCTACGCCCTTCAATTCGATTTAAGTCAGAGTATTACACGAGACTTTGACTACACAGAATATGATGATGAACTTTATTATACCGAACTCTTTAAGCTTTCCCTTCCTATTACCATCGCAGATTTGGGTTCATACGGAAATGTAAAATGGTCCCCGGAAGTTGCATATACCTGGAATTGGGATAAAAACGGAATAAACAAAACAAACGAAGACCTTTCAGGTCCAAAAATTACTGTCGGACAGACAATTACAGCCGGCCGCATCAACTGGCATGGAAACTTCCGCCAGGGTATAGATATGAGTTTTACGGAAGCTGTCGGCTATAACTACCAGCTTAAGCATTACATTGGTACAGTTGACGGAACTATCGAAGGATTTAAGGCATTCAGCTGGGTTGGTATTAACTCACGTTTCCGTGGATTTTCAAACATGAACCAGACAAACAAAATCGGTGACAGCCTGCGCGGTATCCGCGATGACCAGACCTATAAGGGAACAAGTATAAAAGCACTACGCACAAAGGCTGCAATTATCGGAAGCATTGATATTCCGGTAAAAGTTATCAAAACAAACTGGATTGGCTGGAGCGGCAAGCTTTTTGGCGAAGAAAGCTGGTTTACAGACCATATCCGTTTTATGAAATACTTTGACTTTGAAATGCACTTTTCTCCATTCGTAGATTTCGCACTTACAAACAACGTAATTACAGGAAAAACATTTGCAATAAAAGACGGCTGGTATGCGGGGGGATTTGAATTCCTTGTTTACCCTGCAAAATGGCGAAGTCTTGTAGTCCGTGCAAGTGCTGGTGTTGATGTTGGACGCAAGGTCGTAAAAAAGGTTGTCTCTAAGCTGATTGATACATCATGGCGCAGAAACTGTTCTGCATACGAAATCTATATCGGTATCGGATATCAGTATTAATTTACATTGATTCGGCTTTCTGCAAGTTTTTTATAGTAAGCATCAGGCATTCCGTTTGCCATGCTTACATAAAGATTTTGTGCAAAAACGAGTTTTCCATGTCCTGCAACAGCATCGGCAAAATCAACCATCATAGTCCAGATATGATTTTTCTGAGCCCAGCTTAAAATTTCACTGTATTTGCCGCATTCTCTTAAGAAGTTTTCATAGGTTGTATACTCAAATCTAGAATCGCGCTCTTCAAGGGCTTCTTCAAGGTGAGTAAATGCTTCGATTGTTCCAATTGCCAGATATTTGAGGGATTCAGTTTGAAGGCCCTTTTTCTGATAAAGTTTACTGAGTTCATACAAAGCCCTAATTGAATATTTTGAGTCTGCACGGTAAAGCAAAAAGAGGCGGTCTACATTTTTCTGCTTATCTGTATTTATTGTTCTTAAAATACTTTCCTGCAGAGTTTTGTTTTTAAAGAATTCATCGCTGTCCAAAATCAAAAGAAGTATTTTTTCATAACTTTCTGTGTCATCTTTTTGTTTTGAAAGTTCGGCCATTGAATATAAAATTTCATATTCAACATCAGGAATATCAAGATACTCTTTTTCTTCCAGAGCTTTATTATAAAAACTGTATGCTGTTTTATACTCGCCTTCTGTACGGTAGATTTTTCCGATTAAAAAATCTGCTTCAGGGTAGACTGTTCTTTCTTTAAGCCAGTCTGCAAGTTCATGAACATCATCTTCATAAAAGTTTTTGCCATAAAGATTCAAATATTTGGAAATAATTTTAAGCGCTTCTTTCTGGCCCCGCTCTTCAAGAACGGGAATTACTTTTTCAAACTCGCTTCCGGCTCGTTTTACCTGTGCCGGAGAAATTGCAACGTCGATAGTTGTATATTCGTAATTTCCTTCGTCTTTTCTGTAGTCAAGGGCACGGTTAGCAAGTCTCAAGGCTTCTCCATAATTACCGTAGTCGAATTGAACTTCGGCCTGTTCAAGCACTCTCCAGGACGGAGCATGTTCGCTGTTTACAGGCTGTGAAAAGCCATAAAAAAGACCTGTTAAAAATAAAGAAGCGGCAAAAACTAATTTTTTCATAAGGATGCCAATTCCTCCTCAAATACTTTATCGGCATCTTTCATGTCAATCGTGCGAACAATTTCGCCTTTTTTAAAAATTATAGCCTTGTCGCCTGCACCTGCGATTCCAATATCTGCGTGCTTTCCTTCGCCCGGACCGTTTACTACACAACCCATTACGGCTACGGTGATATCCTTTTTCATGGAAAGGAGTTTATTCTGCCAGCGTGCCATAAAACCGTGTACGTCAAAGCCTACACGACCGCATCGAGGACAACTTACAAGGGTTACGCCGCCCTTTCTTTTTCCGCATTCACGGAGGATTTCGAGGCCGGTAATTACTTCGTTTTCAGGAAGTGAAGAAAGGCTTACACGGATTGTTGAACCGATTCCTTCATTCAACAGGTGGCTGAATGCGAGGGTTGATTTGACAACACCCGTTATAAGAGGACCAGCTTCGGTTACACCGATGTGCAGGGGAATATTATATTTGGAAGCAAAGTCCTCGTTTGATTCAATGGTCTCCTGAACTGAACTTGCCTTCATACTTACAACAAACTGATCAAAGTTCAATTTGTCAAAAACTTCACATTCACGGGCTGCTGTCTGACTTAGTGCAACTGCACGCGAGAGTTTTCCCTGTTCGACAAGTTGGCGTAAATCGTGAGGAAGAGATCCTGAGTTTACTCCAATACGGATAGCGGTGCCATGGTCCTTACAGGCGTCGACAACGGCTTTGACACGTTCCATGTCGCCGATGTTGCCAGGATTGATTCTGATGGCTCCTACGGGGCCCTCAAGGCATTTTAGAGCCAGTCTGTAGTCAAAGTGAATGTCTGCAACGAGCGGCATTGAAGTTGCGCGGCAGATTTGTATAAAACTTTGTGCACTCTGCATGTCAGGAACTGCGAATCTGATGATGTCACAGCCGAGCATTTTAAGAGAGTTGATTTGTTTTGCAATTTCTTCAAGTTTTTGTGGATTGTCTTTAACGTCTAAAATTGAGTCTTTCCACATCGTCTGAATCGTAACAGGAGCATCTGCACCTACGGCGATTCTTTCTACGTTTTCGTTTCCGCCTATAAAGATCTTTCTCGGAGTCAAAAATTTCTTAGTCATAAATTCAGTATACCCCAAATGAACTTAAAAAAAAAGACGGTCTTTTAGGACCGTCTTTCAAAAGATTGAAGTTAAATTAGCCGAGGGCTACCATTGAGAATACCATTGCGAACAAGGCAACAGTTTCACAAAGCCCTACAACCATGATGTACTGAGAGAAACCTTTTCCTGTTTCTCCAAGAGCGTCAGAACCTGCTGCACCGGCTTTTCCCTGAGCAATGGCAGAAGCACACATTGCAACACCAGACATAAGACCAATACCGAGTTTGAATCCTGCTGCCGCTGCTGAACCCATCATTGTCTGCATAAGCAGGAAGCCGTAGATTGTCTGTGTCAATGGAGCACCTGCAAATACAGTGAGGATGAATGGAGCCGGTTTGTTAGCCATGTAACAGCGTTTCCATGCGCCAATTGCAGCCTGACCTGCAACCATAATACCAATAGCAGAACCAAGAGCTGCAATACCCATTACAACTGCGCTACCTAAACTTCCTAAAAATTCCATAATATTTCTCCTTTGTAAAGCCTCGGCGGCAACCGCCAACCAAAGATTTTTTTTATTTTTAACCGGTCTTCAAATGAAAACCGGATTTTAACATTATTCCTGGAACGGTTTGTATTTAAATCCGGTCCAGCTCATTCCCAGATGACTTGAGAATTCAAGGGTATTCAAACGAACACCATGTACGATGACAGAAAGTACGTTCAAAATCATGTTAAGTCCGTGACCTACTGTCAAAATAAGGATTGCAAAGATAAACATAATTGCGTGTCCCAAAAGCGGTCCAGCCATTTCGTTTACGGTTGCACTGATTGCTCCACCGGCCAGGGCTACTGCCCAGAGACGGATGTAAGAAACAATATCACTGAATACGTTTACTACACCAAGAAGCACAGAAACTATATTCTTGCAGCTTTCCAGAATACTCTTTACAAGACTGCCTTCGTAGTTTGAAAAGATAAAGCTCAAAGCAAAACCAAATCCAATCAGACCAAGACAAACTGTAGAAAGCGGTACCCTGTCAAACAGGTAATAACTTTCCGGAGTAACTCCGAGCGGGAATCTTACTCCGTCTACTACCATGCTCAAAACAACGTAGAACATACCCCACAGCTGCAGCAAAGAACCAAATTCACCGAGGAACTTAGGGCTCCTGATATTTTTTGCAATTCCCTTGAGATGGGCGATTGAAAGCTGAACAAGAGCAAGGGCAAAACAGAAAATCTGAAGGTTTTCTTTTACCCAAGCTTCATTTGTAAGTGTAACAACTTTGTTCTGGCCGTCCAAAAGCCTCATGGCAATTCCTTCTGTAGCCGAAGTTACGTTGGAAATTGCAGGAATTGACAGTTTCTTTATACACTCAGGCAGCTGTGAGGGAGTAAGACCGAACCATGTACAGGTAACGGCACCCCAAACCATAGTTGCAAGTCCGAGTAAAGCCAAAAGGAATATAAATGGTCCCGGAGCTTTTTTCTTTGCAATTGCAGGAATCATCATTGCAACTGCCCCTGCAAACAAAAGTGCTCCATATCCGCCGTCTCCAAAAATCATTCCGAAGAAGATCGTAAAGAAAAGCAGGAACCAGTTTGAAATATCATATTCATTGTAGCCTGGAACTGTTCCCAAAAAGTCTGTTACAGGATAAATAAGACTTACAAGCTTATTATTCTTTAACTTTGTTGGAACAGCATCGTCTTCCGAAGGATCGTCTGCCGCAAGAGCCCACTTGTTCTGACTGGCAGCCTGTTTTACAGAATCCAGATCTTCAGCCGGAACATAGCCTGTCAGCCATGAAAGTTTTACAGAAACTTCCTGGTCTGTTTCTGTGCCCATGCCGCTGTAAAGATTTTCAAATTCAACATCCTTTGTAAATTCTTTAAGTGCATTTTTGAGGCTTGAAAGATACAATGCCGAATCAGCAGTTTTCTGATCAATTTCTTCGATGCGTTTCTGGCAGTTTTTACTTTCTTCCGTTAACTTTGCAATTGACAGCTTTGGCATGACAACTCTGTATGCTTCTGCTCTCAAGCCTGCCGGTCTGTCATTTGCTTCCAGTTTTGAATCAGTAATTACCAGGAATCTTGCAGTGGTTTTATCTTTGTTTACAAGAAGCGTATCGATTGATTCATCAATTAAGTTATATTTGTCAGTAGGAATTTCAAACATTGAAAGGTAAACACCTTTTTCTGCAAGGAATTCAAACTGTTCAGGTTCAACTGACCCCCAAGCCCTTAGTCTCTCAATTTCGTTGTCGTAAGCAGTCTTTGTTGAATAAAGATTTTTCTTTTCTTCAACCATGTCTGTTACTTCTTTGGCAAGTTCAAAAGCCGCATCCTTGTCAATGGATTTAGCCTTTGCCTTTTTTGGAGTCTTGATTTCTCCAAGAATGGAAACCGCAGTTTCAAGAACAGAAGTTTTCTTTTTGCACAAAGAAAGTTCTTCGCTCATTCCATCTACTTCTTCGAGATGAACGACACCGAGTTTTCTAAGGTCTTTTAATGCCTGTCTGCGCTCTTTTTCAAGAACGACAAGGCTGATTTTTTTCATTGGGACTATCATGCTAAAGCCCCCTCATCTTTTAATTGTGCAGCAGCCTGATTACGCTGGTCGATTTTCTTTTTGGAAATCTTAGAGCGTACGACTTCACTAACCTGCTGGTCACCCAGATAAACAGAAATCTTTTTAATATTGGATTTTGCTTCCGGGATTTTTACTTTCTCAAACAGATTTACGCGCTGACTTGTTGTACGCAATTCGTGTGACAGAAGGCGTACCTGTTCATCAAGAACTTCAGCTTCAAGATCTAGAGAAAGTGCTTTTTCCATACGGTCTGCAGCTAGATCAATCCATAACGGAGTTGAATAAAGATCGTAGTCTCCGCGACTAAAATCTGCTCCTTCATACACAGGAATGGTTACACCGGCAATGTTGCCGTATCCCTTTTTAATATTACGGACGGTAACCATATCAGGTTTGAAGGCTTCTTCTTCGCCAAATACACTTATCCACACCTTGAATTCTTCTTCAAGAGCGACTCTTCGGCTTCGGACATCTTTAGCCTTAGCCTCGATAGTACGGATTTCGGACTGAAGCTGCTGTTTTTTGAGAGTAAGAGTCGGAAGATAACGCTGATACATTTTCAGCGCGTCTTTTTGTGCTTTCTGCTCATTTTTAGTCAGCTTAATTTTTGCCATGCCCTATCCCCGTTAGTTTTTTGGCCAATATTCAGTAATCAGCTCAGACTTAATACCAGTTTCATCCTTTTCAAAACAGTCTGCAAGGATTTTCCAACCCAGGTCGAGTGCCTGTTCGAGAGAAATGTTAACTGACAAATCCATCATTTCTTTTTCAAAAAGTTCACCGTATTTGAGAAGCTTGTCATCCCATTTACTCATCATAAAGCCCATGGATTTCTTTTCCAGAGTATCTTTATAAGATGAATAAAGACGAATCATGGCATCCATAAGTGCACGGTGGTCTTTTCTTGTTTTACCGTTTACGTTCTGCTTAAGA
Source organism: Treponema sp. (assembly GCA_024697295.1). GTDB lineage: Bacteria > Spirochaetota > Spirochaetia > Treponematales > Treponemataceae > Treponema_D. The sequence goes on along the minus strand of JAILFZ010000037.1, from coordinate 3,668 downwards.
CGAGACAAAGAACCAAATGGTTCGATTCGTCCGCCCTTAAGGTAGTACTGTCCTTCTGTGATGTAACCGGTGTTATCAGGAACCGGGTGAGTTACGTCATCACCAGGCATTGTTGTTACTGCAAGAATGGTTACAGATCCGCTGCTGTCAAAGTCAACGGCTTTTTCATAACGTGCTGCAAGCTGAGAATATAAATCACCAGGATAACCACGGTTAGAAGGAACCTGTTCCTGAGTAATCGCAATTTCCTTCATTGAGTCAGCGTAGTTTGTCATATCAGTAAGGAGAACGAGTACATCCTTGTTCTGAAGTGCAAACTGTTCTGCAACTGCAAGGGACATATCAGGAATCTTGATACATTCTACAGTCGGGTCAGCGGCAGTATGAATAAACATTACTGTTTTGCTCAAAGAACCGCCGTCTTCAAGTGTTTTCTTAAAATACAGGAAGTCATCGTATTTAAGACCCATACCGCCAAGAATGATAACATCGGCTTCGGCCTGCATGGCGATGCGGGCAAGCAGCTGGTTGTATGGTTCACCTGAGATTGAGAAGATCGGAAGTTTCTGTGAAACAACCAATGTGTTGAACATATCAATCATCGGAATGTTTGTTCTCATCATACGTTCTGCAAGGATACGTTTTGACGGGTTTACAGACGGTCCGCCGATTGGTTTAAGGTTTTCTGCAAGAGAAGGTCCGTTGTCGCGTGGCTCACCTGAACCGTTGAAGATACGGCCGAGAAGGTCATCGCTGAATGAAACCTGCATATCGTGTCCCAAAAAGCGAATCTGGTCACCGGTTGATACACCGCGTCCGCCGGCAAATACCTGGAGAGAAACCACATCACCGTCGATTTTGTTTACTTCGGCAAGTGACTTGCCAAAGCGGGTTGTGATTTCTGCAAGTTCGTTGTATTTTACGCCTTCAGCACGGACAGTAATTACGGAACCTGTAATTGATTCAATTCGACTATATACTTTGTTCATAATTATTCACCGTCCTTAAGAAGTTTTTCTGCTGCAGGACCAAGACGTCCGCCCTTAGAAGCATAGAGCTGGTCAATGTCGCCTTCGATCTTTTTGAATGCATCGCTTGTATCTTCAACATAGTTCCAGTCGATGAACTTCTGTCGCAACTGGTTAAAGTAAGTACGTGCATCGTCTTTATCAGCAAAATCAAAATCAGAACCAAGAATTCTGATAAGTTTGTCAAGGTCGTATTTCTGACGTTCAACAGTAGCGTTGGCATCAACTGCATCGAATGAGTTCTGCTGGAAGTAAACTGCATCGAGCATTTCTTCCTTGAGGTATACGATATAGTCGTCAAGAGAAGTACCTTCTTCACCTACTACCTTCATCATCGAACCAACATCAACCCCCTGTCTCATGATACTGCGGCAGAATTGAACTTTTGATTCTCCGATAACTCCCGGATATTTTGACCATGAAATAAGAGGGTCAATTGCAGGATATTTACGAGCGTCCGAGCGGGCACGTGAAAGTCCGTGGAAAGCGCCGACAACTTTGAGGGTTGCCTGGGTTACAGGCTCTTCAAAGTTACCGCCGGCAGGAGATACTGTACCACCGATTGTTACGGAACCTACTGAACCGTCAGGAAGTTTTACCTGACCTGCGCGTTCATAGAATGCGGCAATATAAGATTCGAGATAAGCCGGGAACGCTTCTTCTCCAGGGATTTCTTCCAGACGACCGGACATTTCGCGCAAAGCCTGTGCCCAGCGTGATGTAGAGTCAGCAAGAAGAAGAACGTTCAAGCCCATCTGGCGGTAGTATTCTGCGAGGGTTACAGATGTGTAAACCGAAGCTTCGCGGCTGGCTACCGGCATTGATGATGTGTTACAGATGATAATTGTACGTTCCATCAAAGACTTGCCTGTTTTCGGGTCTTTGAGTTCAGGGAATTCAGTAAGTGTTTCTACAACTTCACCGGCACGTTCACCACAGGCAGCGATGATTACGATGTCTACGTCTGCGTACTTTGAAGTTGTGTGCTGAAGTACAGTCTTACCTGCACCGAACGGTCCAGGAATACAATATGTACCGCCCTTTGCAACCGGGAAGAATGTATCAATAAGGCGAACCTTGGTTACCATTGTTTCTGTTGGTGCAAGACGTTCTGCATAGCAGTTTACTGCACGTTTTACAGGCCAGCGGAATGACATTGTACATTTTACTTCATTTCCCTTGTCGTCGGTCAAAACAGCAACTGTATCATCGAGAGTGTAGTCACCTGCACTTACGATTGATTTTACTTTGTATGAACCAAGCAGATAGAATGGAACAAAAATTTTATGTGTAAACGGTCCTTCAGGAACTGTTCCAAAATATTCGCCGGCTTTGAGTGTATCGCCTGTTTTTGCAGTTGGAGTAAAACTCCATTTCCTGGAGCGGTCAAGAGGATTTACATAAATACCTCTTTCAAGGAACCAGCCTGCCTTTTCTGCAAGAAGTGGCAGCGGGTTCTGCAAACCGTCGTAAACCTGTCCCAAAAGACCAGGGCCAAGTTCAGCTGACAAAAGGTCGCCGGTAAATTCAACAGGGTCACCGCATTTGATTCCTTTTGTCATTTCATAAACCTGCATTTGCGCAATATTTCCGCGGATACGGATTACTTCGCTCTTGAGGCTTGATCCTTCTACTTTTACATAGGCAACTTCGTTCATGGAAATATTTCCGTCAAATTCGACAGAAACCATATTACCATTTACGCCGACTACCTTTCCTTTAGTATCCGTCATTAGTTTACTCCCGTAGTTTTGTCAGCACTGGAATCTGCATTCAAAATGCTGTCATAGATTTTATGATAACAAGCCATACCCTTTTCAGCATCAAATTTCTTGATACGCAGTGCAAGCTTGAGTTTTAAAGCGTATGAAAATACTGAATCAATTGAAAATTCATCAGATGGTTTAATGTTTTCGATTAATTCTGCGCGATACTTATTGAGGTAACGTTCAGCGGCAAGAGGACTTTCCATACCGCAGGCAGTACGAGCTGCCTGAACAATTTCCGGAGAAAATGTACGGTTTTCAAGATCAAATTTTTTGTTTAACCGGAGAGCCCGAATCTGGGCAAGAGCAAAACGCAAGTCACGTTCATTATTGTACCAGCTGTCAAGAAAAGCTGAACCTGTACTTACATTCTCTCTCGGCGGTTCAAGTGATAAGTTCCTGATAAGTTTTAAACTCTTATTGTCCAAAAACCGTGAACATAAATCGAGAAAATATTCTTCTGTTACCGGCAGATCTGCTTTTTCGTTATCGATTGAAAACGAAGGCAGCTGTGCCATAAGATAATACTGATTAGACACTATTTAGATGCCTCTTTCATAAGTTTTGCGATTCTAGGATTTAAATATGAACTGAAAAGTTCAGCCACAGAATCAGCAGAGTAATCATAGAAAGCAGCACCATCTTTTACTCCGATACGGAAGCCGGCAGCAACAGAATTGTCTGTTCCAAGAGTCAATCCCTTCGAAATTTCTCCTTTGAGTGCAGCCTTGAATCCGTCTTCGACCTGCTTTAAATCTTTTTCGTTAAGGAGGACTGAAACATCTTCTGCTGAATTGTTTTTTACCCATTCCTTAATAACTTCCGGAACAAGTTTAACAAGCATATCTTTTGAATAAACAGAAGATACTTCGTT
>JAILFZ010000022.1 GCA_024697295.1 Treponema sp. | reverse complement strand
ATTATGGCACAATCCAGAAGAGATTTCATCAAGAAGGCTGGTCTGGGGTTGGGCGCCTTGACCATACTTCCACGTGAAGTGTTCGGCAAGATGGGCGACCCGTCCAGCAAGTTTGTCGCTCCGAGCGACCAGATGACCCGTGGAATCATCGGAGTTGGAGGCATCGGAATGAGCAACCTTCATTTTGCGAGCGACGAGCGCTGCCGCCTAGTGGCAGTCTGCGACGTTGACCAGAAGCACCTTGACAATGCCCTTCAGAAGGGTCAGGAAAGGTTCGGCACAAAACTTCAGTCCTACCATGACTGGAGAGATCTGGTGCATGATCCCAACGTGGACATCGTCCACATTGCGACCCCGTCCCATTGGCATGGCCTGATGGCGGTAGAGTCCGCCAAGGCCGGGAAGGATATTTTCTGCGAGAAACCGATGACCAGGACGATCGGTGAAGGAAAGAAGGTTGTCGAGGCTGTTAATAAATACGGAAGAATATTCCGTCTGGACACCTGGTTCCGTTTCAAGGACACTTTCTACGGCCTGGGTACTACCGTCGAGCCTTTGAAGAAGCTTGTTGACAGTGGACTTCTCGGATGGCCTCTCACAGTCAGGATTTCCGGAGCTACGGGATTCGCGTGGAAGTTCTACTGGACAGGAAAGGAAAATCTTGAGCCCCAGCCTGTTCCGAAGGAGCTGGATTACGATATGTGGCTTGGACCTGCTCCGGTCAAACCTTATCACCCTCACCGCGTACACCAGAGTTTCCGTGGCTACTGGGATTACGAGTCCGGCGGACTTGGAGACATGGGTCAGCATTACATCGATCCCGTTCAGTACTTCCTCGGCAAGGACAATGACCTTCCCGTTAAGGTTGAGGTCGATGCTCCCCAGCAGCATCCCGATGCCGTGGGTATCTGGAGGAGCATTACCTACACCTATGCCGACGGCTGCAAGATCATCCTCGAGGGAGAAGGCTTCGAAAGCACTGGAAAGGTTCCTTATCTCGAAGGACCCAACGGAAAGGTTTACAAGGGCTTCGAATGCACCATTCCCAATGTTCAGGACATCATCAATGAACTCCCTGATCCAGAACCCCGCCAAGTGGACTTCCTCGATTGCGTCCAGAACCGTCAAAAATTCGCCCTCAACGAGGAAAACGGTCACCACAGCTGTACTATTGTCAACATGGGATCATGCGCACTGCGCCTCGGACGTACCCTTCATTTCGATCCGGACAAGCAGTTGTTCATAGGCGATGACGCAGCCAACCTGCTCGTCAACCAGCCCATGCGTGCCCCTTGGTCAATTTAATCCCTGAAGAATCATGAAAAAGATATATTCGATATTGATCCTCCTCGCCCTGGCGTTCTCAATGCACGCCCAGGATGCAAGGCAAAGGACGGTTCAGACGATAGTAGCCGATGTGCTTGCTTCGATGCCTGCACAGAACAGCACGGATTTCAACACCCAGATCGGGGACCTTGCCAAGGCGGCACCCCAGTCGGTAGTGGAGGTTGCCAAACTCTTGAAGCCGGCTGGTCCCGGAGTCAAGAATGCCATCTATGAATATGCTCTCACGGGTCTGGTGGCCTACGTCAACGACCCTGCCCATTCAGCAAAAAAAGCGGATGTACTCAAAGGGCTTCAGGATGCGGCGTCAGCTTGCCCGGATCCTACCAACAAGGAACTCCTGACCTCTCTCCAGAGGATGCTGGGCAGCTATGTGGCTCCTGTGCCCGAGCCCGCAATGCCCCTCAAGGAGGCCAAAGCTCTTCTCAAATCCGGCAAGACCCATGAGAAATGCCTCGCGGCCGATGCCATCATGAAAGCCGAGCCTGCCAAGGCTTGGAAGACTGTTGCTTCTGCCCTCAAGAGCAGTGACAAGATTTTCAGGAACTCAGTAATCAGCAACGCTACGAAGATTGTCGGAGCGGCTTCACTCGTTCCTCTCTTTACCGGGAAATTCAAGAAGCTCTCTTCCGATGCCAAGGTTGACGTTCTCAACTGGTTCGGAAACAACAAGATTTCTTCTGTCGTCGGATTGGTTAACTCAGCCATCGGTGAAGGTGGTGATGTGGCCAAGGCCGCCATCGCCGCAGCTGGAAAGATCGGAGGAGCCGGAACTGCAAAAGCTTTGATCAGCCAGTTGGGTGGTGATTGCGGGGCCGAAGCCCTTACTGCCCTCAAGTCCTTCAAGGGAGATATCAAGAACGATGTAGCCGAGGCCCTTACTGCCAAGCTTGCAGATGGTAAGGACATCAAGGCCATATCCAACCTGGTTAACCTTGCTTCAGCAAGGAGGATGAAGAATGTCGCCCCGCTTATCTATTCTATGATCGGATCAAAGGACACCGGTCTCTCCCAGATGGCTACCAAAGCTCTGGCGAATTTCTCAGGAGTTGAAGACATCGCCAAGGTAGGAGGACTTCTGGATGGTGCAAGGGATGCTGCAGCGGTTGCCAGCTACCAGGATGCCCTCAAGGCTGCAATCCACACCCTTTCTCCCGCGGACCAGTATTCAAAGGTCAACGGTCTTATGAAGACCGCAAAGAATGTGGCCAACTTCTTCCCTGTTTTGGCTTACACAGGAACAGACGAGGCTGTGGCAGATCTTGAGAAGGCATGCTCCAATGGCAATCCGGCCGCTCTTGACGCTCTTACCGTCATAGACAATTTCAAGGCTGCTCCGATCCTTCTCAAGGCGGCAAAGGCAAGTGCTTCCAATATCGGAAAGGTCCTTCCCCGCTATATCTCTCTCGTCAGCAACTATGAGGATAACCTTGACAAGAAGCGTGCAGACCTTGGAGAGGCTCTTACCCTTGCCAACACCAAGGGTCTCAAGGAAACTGCCCTCAAGGCTCTCGCCGAGGTTCCTACAATGAAGGCCTTCAGGCTGGCAGGAAAGTATCTTGACGACAAAGACGCCGCATATGCTGCTGCAGGGGCTCTCCGCAATATCGCTTCAAAGACAAAAGAGGAAATCGACTATAACACTTTCAAGACTAATCTTGAGAAGGCCATCAAGGTATTCCAGACCGCAGGCGGAGCCGATGACGGCTATGCGGTGGATGAGATCAACCAGGCTCTTGAGAAGGCCAAGCCTTTCACTCCTTCGGAGTTGACCGCTGAAGAAAAGAAGCAGGGATTCGAGATGCTTTTCGATGGTACCAACCTTGACAAGTGGCAGGGTGACCTTGAGGGATATATTCCAGTCAACGGTACCATCTATGTCAGCGCCAACTATGGCAGCACAGGAAATCTCTACACAAAGAAAGAGTACCGCAACTTCGTTTACCGTTTCGAATTCTGCTTCCTCCGCGAAGGGGTCAACAACGGTGTCGGAGTCAGGACCCCTATGGGTGTCGATGCTGCCTATGACGGAATGTGCGAGGTCCAGATTCTCGACCACGATACCCCGATGTATGCCAACCTCCGTGAGTATCAGGTTCACGGTTCCGTATATGGTGTAATCCCGGCAAAGAGGATTGTCCACAAGCCCCTTGGCGAATGGAGCACCGAAGAAATCCGTGTTGAGGGTGACCATATCAAGGTAACAGTCAACGGCCAGGTTATAGTGGACGGTAACATCCGTACTGCCTGCAAGGGTCACAACGTGGCTCCTGACGGCTCCAACAACAATCCCTACACCGTAGACCACAGGAACCATCCCGGAATGTTCAACAAGAAGGGATACATCTCATTCTGCGGCCACGGAGAGGGCCTTAAGATACGTAACGTACGTGTACTTGACCTCGGAGACAAGAAATAAGCGGAAGAACAAGCTTTCCGCTTCTGTCATGTGTGCGGATCTCCTCAATCTTGAGAGTGAGATCCGCACTCTTGAAAGTTTAGGAGTGGACATGCTTCACATCGACGTGATGGATGCCCACTTTGTTCCGAACATTGCCTTCGGGCATGATTTCATAAAGGCCATGCAGAAGAGGACCAGTCTTCCTCTTGACTGCCATTTCATGGTCACCGATCCGGAACTTGCTTTGAAAAGGATTGGCTCACTGCGTCCCGGAGACGGCTTTACCGTCCATGCCGAGCTTCCGTTCCCTTCTACAGGTTCAGAATCCGGGTGGGAGCCACGTTCATACAGTGAGCTTTCGAAGAGGGTTCATGACATGGGAGCCTTTTTCGGTATAGGACTGAGTCCGGACACTCCGCCAGAGGTCTTGGACAGGAATCTTCCTTGTATCGACGTGGTGCTGCTGATGCTGGTCTATCCCGGATTTGCCGGCTCCCCGATGGTAGAAGGGATAATGGACAAAGTCGCCCTGACCCGGAAGTGGCTGGACTCACACGGACGCGAGGATGTCGAGATCCTGGTTGATGGAGCGGTAAGCCCCGAAGGTGCCAGGGACATGGCAGCCATGGGCGCTTCCATATTCGTAGGCGGGACTGCAGGCATCTACAGGAAAGGTATGGCCCTGGAAGAAACCATCCCATATTTCAGGAAGATGACTGGATAGCCTATCTTGGCTTTTCTCCTGTGTACATACGGCAGATGCCGAAAGTGAAGGCCTTATGCGTAACGGTCTCGAAACCGGCCTTACGCATCATGGCAGAGAATTCCTTCTTTCCTGGGAAGCTCTTGACAGAGGCCGGCAGATAGTAATATGCCCCCTTGTTTCCGGATACCTTGCCTCCGATTTTTGGGAGGATATTCAGGAAATAAAGGTCATAGAACCACCTGATTACTTTATTCTCAGGTCTGGAGAGTTCCAAGATGACCAGTTTTCCACCAGGTTTCAGCACCCTCAAGGCTTCCCGCAGGCCTTTGTCCTTATCCTCGAAATTCCGTATTCCAAATGCATTTGTCACCCGGTCGAAGCAGCTATCCGGGAAACGCAGGTTCTCCCCATCTCCTGTTTCGATTGAGATTCTGTTCCCGAGACCCTGCTTTGCAACCTTCTCCTTCATGATTGGCTCAAGGATAACTGGCTTAGCCTTCTCGTAAGCTTCGCGGAATGCACCGATAGCCGCTGTCTGGAATGCGATATCTGAAGAGTCAACCGGGTGGTACTGACCATCGTTGATTGTACATTTGATACCAACAACAGGAGCTCCGATGAGGGAACCCTTTTCCATTGCTCGTTTGAAACCTTTGTCACAAGACGGGATGTATTCGTTAGGAATAGCACCACCCTTGATTGAGTCTACGAATTCGTAGTCTTTGTCTGCGATTGGTTCCATGAAACCTGCTACACGACCGTACTGACCGGAACCACCAGTCTGCTTTTTGTGTGTGTAGTTGAAGTCTGCACGCTGTGTGATTGATTCACGGTATGCTACTTCAGGCTGGCTAACTTTAACTTCACATTTGTATTCGCGCTTCATACGTTCAACGTATACAGCGAGGTGAAGTTCACCCATACCCTTGATGATTGTCTGGTTAGATTCAGGGTCAACATAAGTCTGGAATGTAGGGTCTTCTTTTGTAAAGCGGTTGAGAGCCTTAGAAAGGTTTGCTGCATCAGCCTTGTTAACCGGTTCGATAGCTTCAGAAATTACAGGGTTTGGAACGAACATAGATGTCATTGCGTAGTTGATGCCTTCTGCACAGAATGTATCACCTGAAGCACAGTCAACACCGAACAAAGCACAGATGTCGCCTGGTTCACCAACGCTGATATCTTCCATGGCTGCCGAGTTCATACGAACAAGACGTCCAACCTTGAATCTTTTGCGTGAACGTGTGTTCATCAATTCCATGCCTTTTACAACACGGCCCTGATAAACACGAATGTATGTCAACTGACCGAACTGTCCGTCGTCAAGTTTGAATGCGAGTGCAACAGTTGGTTTGTCAGGAACGTTAAAGAGTTCAATCTGCTCTTCATTCTTATCAAGATCAAGACCATAGTTGTGAACTTCTGTTGGATCAGGGAGGTAACGAACAACACCGTCGAGAAGTGGCTGAATACCTTTGTTAACGTGAGCTGAACCACAGAATACACCAACAAACTGTTCTGCAAGAGTTCCCTTACGGATAGCAGCGATGAGTTCCTCTTCAGAAACATCTCCGCCTTCGAGAACTTTTTCCATCAAAGCATCATCAAAGTTAGCTGCTTCTTCAAGAAGTTCCTGGTGATATTTGTCAGCGTCTGCCTTCATGTGTGCAGGAATTTCTGCAACGCGGAGGTTTTCACCGTTGTCGCCATCAAAGTAAATGGCTTTCATGCCAACCAGGTCAACAACACCTTCGAGCTTGTCTTCAAGACCGATAGGAAGTTCAACCATGTGGGCATTGAGTCCCAATTTGTCACGGAGCTGTCCGCAAACACGAATTGGATTTGCACCCTGGCGGTCACATTTGTTAACAAATGCGATACGAGGTACATGATAGCGCTTGAGCTGGCGGTCTACAGTGATAGACTGTGACTGAACACCTGCTACAGCACAAAGAATCATAATAGCACCGTCAAGAACGCGCAGTGAGCGTTCAACTTCTACTGTAAAGTCTACGTGACCCGGTGTGTCGATCAGGTTGATGGTGATGTCTTTCCACTGAACCTGTGTTGCTGCTGACTGGATAGTAATACCGCGTTCGCGTTCCAGTTCCATGTTGTCCATTACAGCACCGACACCGTCCTTACCGCGAACTTCGTGGATAGCATGAATCTTGTTACAATAAAACAAGATGCGTTCAGAAGTTGTTGTTTTACCTGAGTCAATGTGGGCACTGATACCGATATTACGTACTTTAGTAATATCAAAAGCCATATTGTTACCTCTCAAAAAAAAGTATGCAATTTAAATACCGCATGAAAATTCATCTGTTGACAATAATTTCAACATAACGGTAGATTTTATCAAATATATAGGAAAATCAAGTCTTGTTCAATCACCTTTCTTTTCAAATTCAAATGAGATTTTAAATATAAGCGTCAAAAACTTTTTGTTGAATTTTACCCGTCCCCCAGCGTTGATTTTTGTTGAATTCAACACGCCGTCCCTATAGCTTTTCCTGCCGCCAAGATTAAGGCCTGCAAACCTTGTTGAACCCAGATCGCCGCTCATGCTGAGCGATACTTCCTCTTTTGTGCAGGTTGAATAAATGGTTCTGGGGTAATGCTTGCAGTCTGCCGTAAACGACGAGTATAGTTTTGGCGTGTTGTGCGTGAGGGCAAGGTTTGCGCCAAAATATTTTTGCGGCGCTGAACTTTTTGCCGGGGCTTTTCCGTCCAGAATCAGGTTTGCAGCCGTTCCAGTTAATTTTATGGATGTTTTCTGCATTTTGAGGATTGCACCTCCGGTCACCTTGAGTACGTCAAGAAATTCAATTTTTGAGGTGCCCGCATATTTGTGTGATTCAAGCGCGTTAAGTCCAAAACGCAGTTCTGCCGGAACTTTTTTGCCTTTGGACGAGCGGTCGAGCATAGGAAAAAATGCAATCTGGGCACCGAGCCCCCGCTGCTCTGTCGTTTTACACAGCGAGGAGTCGGCGCAAACAATCGGGGCCACGCGGGGGGCGTTTTTTGCAGTCGGAACAGAAAAATAAGAAAGGTCACCCAAAAAACGCCCCCGGCTAAACCGCACTTTTGCCCGAAGGCTCAGGGCAATGTTGTCGAAGGGATTTTTGTGCATTGTAAGGCTAAGCGCAGTTTTTACAAACGGGCACCTGAAGGAGCTTTCAAGGCAGGCGCTCGTATAACGATCGCTTTCAAAGGCGGCCTGGTTCTTTTTGAGGAGGGATGATGAGCCTTCAAGCAGGTTGGAAGAGGAGGTGAGTGCGAGAGCAATGTCTGAGTACCTTCCAATCTGGTGAGTTAACGAAATGCTTGAAGCAAAGTTTTGGTCCCTGTCGGCAAACGATAAAAATTCAATAAGGCGAGGGCTCTTAAACGTTATGACTGCGCTGTCTGTCTTTTTAGTTGAACTTAAGCCCGTCTGAGCGGCACTTAGTCCTGTCTTAAGAGAAAAGCTTTTGGAAAGCGGCGAAAAGTTTGTTGAAATTGCAGGATTTTTGAGGCGGCTTAATGAGCCTGAAGTTGTGAGCGAGCCTGCCGAAAATGACAGTTCAAAACCGTGCGGTTTAAAGGAGATGCGCCCGGAAGCGCGAAAGTTCTTTTCTGCGTCCGCGCTGAAAATGCGGAAGTCCAAATGCTTAAAACTTAAAACGGCTCCGTAGTCGTAACTTTCTTTGTGAGAAGTTTCTGCGTGGAGTGGGGCATGGTTCAGGATAAATGATAAATTCAACAGTAAAAAAAATAAAAAAGAAAATTTTCTCATACCCTATATAGGGTTTTGTTTTTGTAAAACCGGCAAAGCGCTGGGATAAAAGATTTGTTATAATTGAATTACGGGCAGCCTCCCGGGCGTGGCGGGACCCGGGCGGGGAGTGTGCGTGGCGGGATTCGGGCGGGCAAAAAAAAATCCGCCGGGTTTTCCGGCGGGCTTTTATCGGGTTTGGAGTGTTTTAGTTTTTAACAACGTAGCTGCTTGCTTTTGCAAACTGGTTAATCATCAGGATTCGTGACTGCCAGTATTCAGCTTCGCTTTTTGTTGTATAAGGTCCAACCCTTACGCGATAGAAAAGCTTTCCTTTTGAATCTTTGTAAGTAAACACTTCATTTGGAATCTTGTTTGATTCAAGTATTGAGCGGGCTTCGTCGGCCGATTTTTTTGCTTCGTATGAACCAACCTGAATCCAGAATGTGTCAGGTGTTGTCTTTTTTGCTTCTGCCTTGACAGTCTTTTTTGCTGCGGCTTTTGCAGTTTCGCTCTTCTTTGGAGCAGCTTCTTTTTTAGGAACAGATTTTTTTGGAGCAGGTGCGTAGTATGTATCTGCCGAAACTTTTGTTGTTTCTTTTACTGTCTGTGCCTGTGTATTGATCTGTTCTGCCGTGTATGAGTTTTTAGGTGTAATTGCAGAACTTACGGCTGCAGGATTTGATTTGAGCGCGTTCAAATCGATTGTTGTTGTAGTTCCTGTTCCGTAAACAAGTGCGTTGTCTGTAATTACCGTTACGTTTTCTGCTTTGAGTGTCTGTCCGTCTGCAGAAGAACTCTGAGCGTACATTTGTCCGATTGCCGGAGCTGTGCCGGATGCGGAAGGGTCCTGTGGATTTACTGCAACCGGATTTGAATTAGCCTGGGCAATTACTTCTGCCGGTGCAACTGCTCCTGCCGGTGCAACTGCTCCTGCGTCAGTCTGTGCCAGTTCAACAGGGGCTACGCTTCCGTTATTGTCAGGTGTTACGGGTTTCTGCCCGTTTGTCCAACCATCGCGAGGGTTGTAATAAGTCTGTACCTGGTCATTTTTGCTTAATGATGGTGAATAAAGAATAAGAGCTGCTCCGACTACAACGAGCAAAAATACTCCGGCAGCTGCAACTATCCATAAAGTTCGTTTTTGTTCCATGTTCCAAAACCCCTCAAGACTTTTAGTCTTTTACCGGCAAATTTTTTAAATGCCGGTTTCTACAAAAATTATCGGAACCTGAAAAAAAAGGTTTAGTTTTTTATTATAACAATTGGAATTTGAGATTCGCGGTACTTTTTAAGAAGGCCTTTCTGGGACTTAAAACGTTTTAATATCTGAATCAAAGGCATTCCGTCGCGTCTTTTTGCGCGCCAGAGTCTTTTAAAAAAAGGTGCGTCTACAAAATAAATCAAATCGCACAGCTTTAAAAGTTCCGGGGTTTTATATAGAACAGTTGCGTTCAGGATTACGTCCCTGTCGCGGTTTTCGTCTATAAAATCTTTTGTAAGTTCAATTACTTTGGGGTAAACGAGCTTTTCCTGCCTTGCAAGAAGTTTGCTGTCACTGAACACAAGCTGCCCCAGCGCGCGGCGGTTCAAAAGACCGTCTTTGTTTTTGAGGCTTATTCCTGCGGCCTGTGCGGGAGCGGAAAACTCTTCGATAATGCGCGACTCGAGGATAGTGATTGCTTCATGGACGGTTTTATCAAGGTCTGTTACGGCAGCTCCTTCGGAGGCGAGTTTGTCTGCAATGTAGTTTTTGCCAGCGGCCATTTTGCCGGTAAGACAGATGACTTTCATCAGTGGAACTCTCCCCAGGCCTTGCCGTATTCAATTGAAACCCGTAACGGAACCGCAAGTTTTACGGCGCCTTCCATCTTTTCTTTTACAAGTGCGATGGTTTTCTGAATTTCGTCTTCGTTGTCGTCGCACTCGAGAATGAGTTCGTCATGAACCTGTAAAAGAAGTCTTGCCGTGCTGTTTGAATTCTTAAGGGCGTCCGCAACATCTATCATTGCCTTTTTAACGATGTCTGCGGCACTTCCCTGAATCGGACTGTTTTTGGCGATTCGGACCGCCCCTTCTTTTTCAAGGTGGTTTGCAGAGTTGATTCCGCGGATCAGGCGGCGGCGGCCCATGATTGTTGTGATAAAACCGGTTTCTTCTGCATTCTGAACGTTCTTCTCAAAGAAGCTTTTGACTCCGCTGTAAACCGTAAAGTAGTTGCTGATAAAATCCTGGGCCTGCGTGCGGCTGATTTTTAATTCGCGCGCCAGGCGGAATGCGCTCATTCCGTACATGAGGCCAAAGTTGAGTGTTTTTGCCGAGCGGCGCATGTCAGGCGTTACGCTGTCCGCACTTACTCCGTAAATCAGAGAGGCGGTTGCCTTGTGGACATCCTGTCCTTCGTTGAATGCGGCGCGGAGGTTTTTGTCGCCGCTCAGGTGGGCGAGCACTACAAGTTCAATCTGGGCATAGTCGGCACTGATTAAAACCTTGCCGGCAGGTGCGGTAAAGGCCTGGCGGATTTTGCGTCCGGCTTCGTCTCTGACCGGAATGTTCTGTAAATTCGGATCCTTGCTCGAAAGACGGCCTGTTGCAGTTCCTGTCTGCATAAATGTCGTGTGTACGCGTCCTTCCGAATCTGTCATCTGCGGCAGAGTTTCTACGTATGTTGAAAGAAGTTTTGCCTTTGCCCGGTAGGTGAGGATTTTTTGCGGAACCGGGTGCTCCCATGCAAGTTCTTCAAGGACGGTTGTGTCTGTTGACCAGCCGGTCTTTGTCTTTTTTCCGTGTTTTAGGCCGAGTTCTTCAAATAAAACCGTGCTCAGCTGTTTAGGGGAGGCAATGTTGAATTCATGACCGACTGACTGATAAATGTCTTTTTCGCATTCATTTATCTGGCTTTTAAGTTCGGTTCCGTAATTTTTGAGGGTTGAACTGTCGAGGTGGAGCCCGTTGATTTCCATCTGTGTCAAAACCGGAAGAACTTTCATTTCCATATCCTGATACAGTTGAATCAGTGTTGCCTCTTCAAGAGCTTTTTTTAGGTAAAGCCAAAGCTGGAGGGTAAAATCCGAGTCTTCCGCTCCGTAAGATGCGGCAACTTCCAGATCCACGTCCGCGAAGGATGCTCCCTTTGGAACGATTTCGTCGTATTCGGTGCCCTTGAGGTGGAGCTTTGTTTCTGCCAGAAACTCCAGTGAATATGGAGTTTTGCCCGTTTTGTCGCTTTCTAAAACCCACGCCGCAACCATAGTGTCTGCGATGTGAGCCTTGTTTGAATTAATCAGTTGAATTACATCGAGCCCGTTGTAATAAAGAACCTTGAGGTCGAATTTTGCATTGTGCATTACGACAAGGGTGCCGCTTTCAAAAAGTCTTTTGAGTTCTGTGAGTGCTTTTTGTTTTGAGACGGTCGGCGCAAAAAGGCTTTGTGTCAAAATCAGCGGAACATAAATTCCTTTTCCGCTTTCGTACGCAAGGCTGAACCCGACAAGGTTTGCCGTCTGTGTATCAAGTCCGTCGGTTTCTGTGTCAAAGGCAACTGTTCCGGCTTTGATTGCATCGTCGACAAAGGTTGTCAGACCGGCGATTTCGGTGCATGCCTTGTAGGCTCCTGTGTTTTTTACGACAGGTGTTGTGTCCGGCTCTGTTTGAACCGGTGCTGAGACGGACTTTGTTTTTGGAGCGGCGGCCGGAGTTGAATCTATTGCCGGGGCAGTGCCTGCTGATTTTCCTGAAGCAAAGAGTTTTGCAACAGCGGGAAGTTCGCGTTTTGTCATTTCTTGTGCCAAAGCCGCCGAATTGAGGTTTGAAATATTAAAATCAGAAAAATCGTCCTTAAACTCGAGCGGAACGTGTTCCTGGAGTGTAATCAATTCTTTTGAAAAGAAAGCGTCATTTCTGCTGTCGCGCACTTTTTGTCCGAGAGCGCCCTTGATTTCTTCTGCGTGTTCGTAAATTCCTTCGAGAGTACCGTATTCGCAAAGGAGTTTTACGGCTGTCTTTTCGCCGCAGCCTTTTACCCCCGGAACGTTGTCGGCGGCATCTCCTGTGAGACTCAGCAAATCAAGAAGTTTTTCAGGTCCGACTCCCCAGTTTTCGAGGACTGCCTGCTTGTCCATTTCGGCCCAGACCTTAATCTTATCCGGCTTTAAAATATGAATATAATCGTTTACGAGCTGCTGCAAATCTTTGTCGCCGCTTAGAATAACGCATTTACGGCCGGCTTTTTCGCAGGCCTTTGCGATTGTTGCAATTACGTCGTCGGCTTCAAAACCGTCCTTCCGCAGTACAGGAATTCCAAGAATGTTGAGGCATTCTTCTACCCACGGAAACTGGGCCTTTAAGTCGTCCGGAGTTTTTGCGCGGGTTGCCTTGTATTCGGTGTATTTTTTGTGCCTGAAGGTCGGTGTGCGGCTGTCAAAAGCTGCGGCCATATATGTTGGATTAAAAGATTTAAGGATGTTGTGGATGTTTCTGAAAAAGCCGAAGAGGGCAGAAACGTTGCGGCCCTGGCTGTCTGTAAGCGGACGTGTCATAAAAGCGTAGTATTCGCGGTAAATAAGTCCGTAACTGTCCAGTAAAAAAACGGTGTCTTTGTCGATAAAATTATTCATAATTCAAATATACCTTTGATGGGGGAAAATTGAAAGATGAAAAAAGAAGAGCGCATTCCATATTCTGAATTTTCCACTAAACTTTAAATTTCAGATGCCGAAAATCATACAGTGTAATCACAAACATTTTTCTTTATGACATGGAGGGGAAAAATATGGGATTTACAAACAACCCTTACGCAGCGTACCAGAATACAAACATCAAGACTGCCAGCCAGGGAAAACTCATCGTACTTCTGTACGAAGGTGCAATTAAAAATCTTTCTGCAGCACAAAAATGTTTTACTGCAGAAGGCAAGGTTGAACCGAAGAATATTGAAAAATTCGGCAACTACATTATGAAGGCACAGGATATCATCAGCGAACTTCAGGTGAGCCTGAACATGGAAAAGGGCGGTCAGATTGCGACAAACCTCATGTCGCTCTACGTTTACTTTAACCAGGAGCTGATGAATGCAAATATTGGTAAGGACAAGAAAAAACTGGATTTTGTCCTTAATATGATGACGCAACTTTCCGGGGCATGGTCAACTGCCGCAAACAGCGGAGCAAACGCTCCATCCCGTTCATCAGAAAGTTCACTCAATATACAGGGTTAGGGAGGAATAAAATGGAACTGACACAGGAACAGCTTGATGAACGCATTGCAGTACTCAAAAGACTTCGTTCACTTTTGGAACAGCAGCGCGCTAAATTTGCAGAGTATCTGAACGTGCTCGAAAAACAGCAGGATAAAATTGAACTTGATGACGGAGATGCATTGATTGTACACGCTGAACTGGAACAGCAGATTGTGGCTTCAATCTCCAGCCTTCAGAAAGTTATTGAACCTGTACGGGCAATGTATAATTCAAATAACGGGCAGGGACTTGCAGAGCAGGACAAGGCTGGTGTCAAAGACATCCAGAATGAACTTGATGCACTGCAGAAAAAAGTTCTTTTGCAGAACGAACACAACCGTGCCCTTCTGCGTGTTCATCTTGATAAAATCCGCAGACAGCTTACAGAAGTTCAGAGGGCAAATCCATACAACGGACGCCGCTCAATCTATGCTGAACGCTACCCTGTGGCAACAAACATTGCAATCGAAGCATAACAAACGGTCAATTTACGAGTTTTTCAAATTATACATAAACTCAAATCCGCCTCTCAGCGAGAGCACAACAACAAACATCGCAGTGAGCAAAGCTCAGGCGAGTTTGTGTTGTAACCTCGCTTACGGCGGATTTGCATTTGCTGATATGTGAAAAACTCGTAATTTTCTGATTAAACATAGTCTTGCCTAAAATCTGACAGTGCCGATTTCTCGTCCGGGATTCGTCTCTTTTCTTGTACATTGACTGAAAATTGTTTATATTATAAAGGACGATTTTTATTCAATTTTGAGGGTTAAATGAGCGACGAACCTAAAATTCCACAGGACCAGAACGACACTGTTCCGGAATCTGATTCAACAAAAGATTCCGGGGAAAGTACCGAAAAAAAAGATAATTCTCCATCAGAAACAACTCCGGCAAAAAAGCCGGATTCAAATCAATCAAGAAAGAATGACGATATAGATCCTTACAGCTTTTTCCGCCTCTCTCTCGACGAGCCGGACAGTAAGGATTCAAATAATAAAGACAAAAAAGGACGCAAATTTCCTTTCTTTACAATGCTGCTTGTAACAGTCCTTGCGCTTGCCTTTATCAACCTTTTCATGTTCAAAAAACCGGACAATTCAATTCCGTTCTCTGAGTTTAAGGCTCTTGTAGAAAACGGAGCCATTGTAAGTGTCGAAATGAGTGAAAACAGTTTTGTCGGTCTGGGACCTGCTGAATCAGAAGAAGAAGCCGCTCAGAACGATGACCCAAATCCTCTCGCGCCTCAGATTCCGTGGTTAAAGCATAACGGCACTGCGCAGACCCGAAAAGTATACCGTACAACCGGCGTCCTGATGGAAAGTTTTATCAATTTGCTTAATGAAAAGGGCGTTACCTACAGATTTGTCGTAAAAGAATCAAACTGGTTCTTCCAGCTTTTGATGAATCTAATTATTCCGTTTGGAATCATCTTTATCATGTACTTCTTCCTGTTCCGCAAAATGGGCGGAGGCATGGGCGGCATGGGTTCGATTTTTGGATCTGCCGGAAACCGTGCCAAGGCCGTTGAAGAGGGCAAGGTAAAAACAAGATTTGCCGACGTTGCAGGTGTTGATGAAGCAAAAGAAGAACTTGTCGAAGTCGTAGACTTCTTGAAGCAGCCAAAAAAATACACTGACATCGGCGGTAAGATTCCTAAGGGAGTTCTGCTCGTTGGCGACCCTGGAACAGGTAAAACACTTCTTGCCCGCGCAGTTGCCGGCGAAGCAGGCGTTCCGTTCTTCAGCATCAGCGGTTCTGACTTTGTAGAAATGTTTGTTGGTGTCGGTGCGAGCCGTGTACGCGATTTGTTCCGCCAGGCCCGCGAAAAGGCACCTTGTATTGTATTTATCGACGAAATTGACGCGCTCGCAAAAAGCCGCGCAAACGGATTCAGTTCAAACGACGAACGCGAACAGACTTTGAACCAGCTCCTCGTAGAAATGGACGGTTTTGACAACGAAAAAGGCCTCATTATTCTTGCGGCTACAAACCGCGTTGACGTTCTTGACCCTGCAATCCTTCGTCCGGGCCGTTTTGACAGACAGGTTCCTGTAGAAAAGCCTGACGTTAAGGGCCGCGAAGCAATTCTCCGCATTCACGCAAAGAACGTAAAACTTGATTCTGACGTTGACTTTGTATCTGTAGCTCATGGAACTACAGGCTTTGCCGGTGCTGACCTTGCAAACGTTGTAAACGAAGCTGCCCTTCTTGCAGTCCGCAACAAACGTAAAAAGGTAACGATGGAAGACTTTAACGAAGCCATCGATAAGGTAAGCATTGGCCTTAAAAAGAAGTCGCGCAAGGACAATAAAAAAGAAATGCGCCTTGTTTCTGTGCATGAAACAGGACATGCCCTTGTTTCTGCCTTTATTCCTGGCCACGAACCGGTTAACAAGATTACCGTTGTTCCGCGTTCTCACGGAATCGGCGGTTTTACCCAGTACCGCGAAGCTGAAGAAAAGAATTTTATGACCAAAAAAGATTTGATCAATGAAGTTGATTCGCTGCTCGGTGGACGCGCCGCAGAACAGATTGTCCTGGGTGATATTTCTACCGGCGCTTCAAACGATATCGCGCGTGCAACTGACCTTGTAAAACAGATGATTACTGTTTACGGTATGTCAGAAAAATTTGAAAACATGACTCTCGGCAAGGGAGTTCTTGGAACCCGCGGCGGTGAACCGAATCTCGTCCGCGAATTCAGCGAAGACTCTCAGAATTACATTGACAACGAAATTGCCCGTGTAATGAAGGAACGTTACACACACGTTGTAGAAGTTTTGACCGAACATAAAGATTTGCTGGATTATATTGCAAAACGTCTTGAACAGATAGAAACAATGGATGGAAAAGAATTCTACGAAATTGTTAACGGTTCAAAACATTGTGATGAAATTATTGCTAATTCGTCGTCTGTCGTTGACGGTAATGCCCAATAATTCTAAAATTGAGGGAATATGAAAAAGATTTTGTTTTTTACAGCCGTTTTGTTTTCGCTTGCAGCAACGGCATTCAGCCAGGGAATTTTAACAGCAGCCGCATTCTTTCAGACTGTATCCGCCGAATACGGCAAGATCAATGATTACGAAGCAAGCGTAGAAATTAAAGCTGCCAAAAACGCAATGGAAGGAAAGGTTTCTTTTAAACGGCCGAACCTTCTCCGCATTGACTTTACAAGCCCGGAAGAACAGGTTATCTGTTTTAACGGTGATACCCTTACAATTTATCTGCCGGGAAACGCCGCAATCCTCAACCAGTCAGTTGAATCAAGCAGTACAAACAACGGCGCAAATATGGCTACTCCTCATGGACTTGCCCTCATGAGCCGTTACTACTCAGTTGCATACGAAACAGGACAGGATCCGGTTCCTCTCGAAGAGGGCAGTCAAGAAAAGGTTGTAAAACTTGTTTTAAGCCGCCGCAACACAAGCGAAGCATTCCGTTACATCAATCTGAGCATTGTTCCGGAAACAAAACTTATCCGTCGAATCCAGGCTGTAACTCCTCAGGGAGAAACTTTCCAGTTCGACTTTTCTAACTATGTAATAAACCAGGGAATTTCGGACCAGAGATTTATTTATGATCCGCCTTCTTCTGCAAACAACTACAATAATTTTCTATTCTCGGAGCAATAATTTATGGAAAGCTACGGTGAGATTTTAAAAAATAAAAGAGAAGAAAAAAAACTTGATTTCAGTACCATCAGCCGTGATACTGCAATCGCACAGAATTATCTGAAAGCACTCGAAGAAGAAGATGCTTCGGCATTTTCCGGAGAACCGTATCTCGTAGGCTTTTTAAAAAATTATTCGGAATATCTCGGCGCAGACACAAACCGCATCATGCAGTTGTACCGTGCAAAAGTTGTTCAGGAGTCTCCTGTTCCGGAAGGACTCATTGTTCACGAAAAGCCAAAGTATGTAATTCCGCTCATTCTTGGAATTGTCACAGTGCTCGTAGCTGTCGGCGTAATAATCGGAATCATACTTGTTAAAAAATCAAACGAAAATTCAGAAAATGAACTTTCACTTGCAAAGAGTTCAAGCTCAAAGCGATATGAACTTTCAGAAAAACCGCTCCAGGCACGTTTTTACAAGGGCGATCAGATTGTCCTTGGAACTCCGTCGGGCGATCTTATTCTTACTGTTTCAAATACCCAGGGCAAATTTGGTCTTGAAACACCTGCCGGAATTCAATATATCGAATTGAGCGAAGAAATTGAAATTGACGTTGATGGAAATTCAACTCCTGAACTCATTGTTTATGTTTCTGATGTTTCAAATGAAGTAATTGAACGCGGAGCCGAAGCACGCATCCTCGTCAAGAATGAAACTGCCGTTGCAATCGGCGAAACAAAGACTTCAGAAATTCCAAATGCTGAAGATTTGCCGCAGAATCAGAACCGCACGGTTATTCTTGAAGACACCCGCGCTTATCCGTTTACAATCAATGCAAGTTTCCGCGCTGGCTGTGTATTCCGTTACAGGCCGGACCGCAAGGAAACAACTGAAGACTACTTTACAAACGGTGATATCGTAACAATGACAGCTTCAAACGGTGTACGCCTCTGGATTTCAAACGGTAATACCGTAAAACTTCAGGTAATCGCAAATTCTCATTCTTATGACCTTGGAGTTACAAAGGCCGGTCAGGTTGTTGTAGAAGACATCCGCTGGATTAAAGATACAGACGGTAAATACAAGCTTGTAATAAATGAACTCGACTAAATTTTTTATTGACCAGCATGGTTGTGCCAAAAACCAGGTTGACGGTGAACTGATAATTTCTTTACTCAAGAAAAAGAACTGGATCCAGACCTTTGACGCCGGCGAAGCTGATTTGATTATTGTAAACTCCTGCGGCTTTATTGAATCTGCAAAAACCGAAAGCCTGAATGCAGTTATGTCTGCACGCCAGATGTATCCAAAGGCAAAAATTCTTCTGGCCGGTTGTCTTGCAGAGCGCTATGCAAATGATTTAAGGGACAGCCTTACCGAAGCCGACGGATTTTTTGGAAACGGCAAACTCGACGAAATCTATAAAATTCTTGAACCGCTGATGAATGACGAACGGCCAGTGCTTGTTCCGAAGCAGAAAGGTGTCTGCTGCGGTGATAGAAGCATGCTCTTAAACTTTCCGCGAAGCGCATTTGTCAAAATTACAGAAGGCTGCAATAACCGCTGTTCATTCTGCGCGATTCCGATTATCCGCGGTAATTTAAGAAGCCGCCCCGCAGATGAAATTGTTGCAGAAATAAAAGAACTTGTTTCCAAAGGCATTTACGAAATCAACCTCATCGGTCAGGATCTGGCTGCCTACGGAACCGGAGCCGAAGACAACTGTTTTGGTGACGGCAGGACACGCCTTCCTAACGGAACTCCCGGTACTGAAGTTACCGGCGGAACTCTTTCTTCAAATACAGATTCAGGCCTCTGCCGCTTAATAAAGATGATTTCTTCAATCTCAGGGACTTTTGCCGTACGTCTTTTATATATTCATCCGGACCACTTTAACAGGGATATTCTGCCTGTAATCAAGGCTGACAAACGCTTTTTGCATTATTTTGACATTCCTTTTCAGAACGGGGATGATGATGTTATCAAAGCCATGAATCGTGTCGGAACTACAGCGATGTACATGGATTTAATCAACACAATTCGAACTGAGCTTCCTGACGCTGCAATCCGCACAACGCTTATGACGGGCTTTCCGGGAGAAAAGGCTTCTTCTTTTGAACGTACAAAGACCTTTTTGCGCGGCGTAAATCCAAACTGGAGCGGCTGTTTTTCTTATTCAAAAGAAGACGACACGCCGGCCTACGATTTTAAGAATCAGGTTCCACAAAAGACTGCAGAAGAGCGTGCAAACGAACTCGTAAAAATTCAGGCGGAGATTACAAAAGAAAAACTTACTTCTTATTGCGGCCAGGAATTTGACGTTTTAATCGAAGAAGTTCTCAGTCAGGGCGAGGATAATCCTGACGAAGGGCTTGCGATTGCACGTGCCTGGTTCCAGGCGCCGGAAGTAGACGGAAGTGTGGTAGTCCGCTACGATTTTTCGGATGAGGTGCAGAAAAAGGCAGTGCAGGTCGGACGCCTTGTCCGCGTAAAAATAGACGCTTCGACAGATGTCGATTTGAACGGCGAGTTTATCGCGGACAGCCCGTTGAATAATTCAATTGCAAAACAATCTTTTAAATTTGCGCCTGATTTGGTATAATTTTTGATGGAGCCCGGTATTTGAACTATATAAATACTGTTAAACTTAGACAGAACAAATGGCGGGTTTCAGTTAGCAGAAACGACTTAATATGGAAACGGGAAGGAAAGCCAGCGGCTGCTGGAGCATTTTGAAGGATCGCAAGCGAGTGTCAGCGAGCGCAGTCGGATTCCTATTACCTTCAACTATGCGAAGACAGACGCGCTTTCCTGGAAGTGTACATATTAAGGTAATTTTTTAATGAAACCAGACATTTGAACTATATGATATAAAATTGTGGAGGTATTTTATGAAAAAACTTCTTATCATAGCTGTGCTTGTAACAGCTGTCTGCGCCCTTGTTTTAACCGCATGCGGTTCAACTTCTACTGCCGTTGCTTCTCAGGTTGCTGACCCATCCATTACCTTTGTTGTTCTGGATTCAAATCCTACAACCGGTTATACATGGTCCTGCAGCATTAAAGATTCAGCAGTTCTTTCACTTGTTTCTGACAACTATACTCAGGACGAAGCTCCTGCCGGAATGACTGGCGTTGGCGGAAAGCACAAATTTGTATTCCAGGGAAAGAAAGCAGGTTCAACAGAGGCTACTCTTTCTTATGGACGTGCAAATCAGAAAGCTCAACAGAAACGCGTCTACAAGTTTACTGTAGGTCAGGAACTTTCAACTTCTCTTGAACTTATTTCTGCTGAATAAAGTTGGAAATCGAAGACGAAATCTTTTCCTCATATAAAAACTCATCCTCATACTCCCAAAACGGCACTCTTTCTGAAAGAGCGAGGGAGTATCTGGCTGTTTTAAACGATGAACAAAAAGAGGCTGTCGTTCATCAGGGAAAGTCTCTTTTAATTCTTGCGGGGGCCGGCTCCGGAAAAACCCGCGTAATCACAACAAAAATTGCCTATTTAATCGGCGAGTGCAATGTTGAACCGTATTCGATTCTTGCGGTAACCTTTACAAAAAAGGCCGCAAACGAAATGCACGAACGCGCAGTCGCCCTTGATAGCCGTGCAGAAAGCTGCCAGATACGGACTTTTCACTCATTTGGCGCGTGGTTTTTGCGCATGTACGCAGAACAGGCAGGCGTTGCTCCGAGTTTTACTGTCTACGACGATGATGACATGGTAACTCTTGTATCAAAGTCAAATCCGTCTTTAACGCGCGCACAGGCTTCAAAGTTTGCACATTACATTTCCCTCTGCAAGGATTATTGCATTTTGCCGGGCGATAATAATATCAGCCAGGTTGTAAGTGACACTGACTTTGTTGAAGTATACGAAAATTACCAGAAGCGTCTGCGCGAAACCGGAAACGTGGATTTTGGCGACCTTATTTTACTTCCGTACCTTGTTTTAAAAACTCACCCGGAAGTCAAAGAGAGAATAAACAGACGTTTTAAGGTCATCATGGTTGACGAATATCAGGACTCAAACGTTGCACAGTTCAATTTATTAAAATCGCTTTCCGGACCTGAAACCTGCGTTTGTGTCGTAGGTGATGATGACCAGTCAATTTATAAATTCCGCGGGGCAGAAATCCAGAACATTCTGACCTTTAAGGACAGTTTTCCGGATACACAGATAATCCGTCTCGAAAGCAATTACCGTTCAAAGGCAGAAATTCTTACAGTTGCGGACGACGTTGTAAAAAACAACGAAGGCCGCCTTGGAAAAACTCTGCGCGCCGAACGAGGGGCAGGAAAAAAGCCTGTTTTGATTTTTTTGCCGACCCAGGATGAAGAAGCTTCTTTTTGCGCGGATCTTGTACTCCAGACGCATGAGGCCGGAGTTCCGTACAGCGACTGGGCTTTTTTGTACAGGACAAATGCCCAGTCACTTACTTTTGAATCTGAATTTTTGCACCGGAAAATCCCTTACGCGGTTGTAGGCTCCTTAAAATTCTACGAGCGTGAAGAAATCAAGGATATGCTTGCCTGTCTGTCCCTCCTTGCAAACGGCCGGGATGAAATTGCTTTCCGGCGGATTGTAAATAAGCCTGCCCGCGGTATCGGCGAAACGAGTGTTGATAAAATTATAAATGCATACCGCAGTCAGTTTTTAAATCCTCAGACTGACGGTGACAATACGGCTCCTGCCCCGGCAGATTATATTCAGTGCGCCAGGGAGAACGCAGATATTCTGAGCAAAAAGGGCCGCGAAGGACTGCTTAAGTTCTGTGAATTGTTTGAAGAACTTAAAAAGACGCTCGATGAAAATTCAACCAGGAAAGAAGAAAACCTGGCCGCCCCAAGAGATGTCAAAGAGCCCAATATAATCGACAAACTTTCCGTCCTTGTTGAACAGGCTGCAGAAAAGTCGGGCTTAAAGGAATTCCACCAGACTCAGGATGAAATCTCCGGAACCCAGCGCGTTGCAAACATTCAGGAGCTTGCAAACAGTGCAGTCTTGTACGAATGTACAATGGACGGACTTCTTGAATTCCTTGACCATATTGAACTTGACCGCACGCTGGATACAGAAACCGACACAGAAAACGACCGCGTAACTTTAATTACGCTTCATAATACAAAGGGACTTGAGTTCAACCGCGTTGTTATGACCGGCATGGAGTACGGAATCTTTCCCCGGCCGGAAAAGAGTGGAGATGACCTGGAAGAAGAGCGACGCCTGTGTTATGTTGGAATTACCCGTGCCAAAAATGAATTGTATATGACATGCTGTCAGAGCCGCCGCATGTACGGCCGCCTGGAATACATGAGCCCGAGTCCCTTCTTAAAGGAAATTGACCGCGACCATATAAAGATTCTGGGACATGAGCCTTCTTCATTCAGTTCATCTGCCTTCCACGGAGGCGATTACGGTGCGCTCGGCCTTAGTCATCCGGACATGGAAAGTGACCCGGTCCGAAAAAAGTACTGCAAGGGAACCAGAGTCTATCACGATGACTGGGGCTACGGAGTCATCAATTATTCAACTTTGACCGAAGAAGGAGAATATATCGTCAGTGTTGGCTTTGAGTCCGGCGTTACAAAAAAGTTTCTGCCAAAATATCAGCAGAAGCAGTTGATGGTGGTAAAAGAATGAAAAAGCTTTTGCTGAGTCTGTTTTTTTTATTTTTTGCAGGATTTGTTTTTGCCACGGATACAGGTGTGATTTCTGCTTATACCCGGCAAAAAATTGATGAATTTGTAACGGAGCGGATTAGATTAAAGAGTGCGGAAGAAGAAATCGCCCTTAATTCAATCAAAGAAATTAAAAACGAATCTTTGTCTCACCTGAAAGAAAATGCCGTGGACTACGAACAGGAAGAATGCATTTTACAGAGCCTTTATTATACCGAGTTCTACGAGCACGCCTTGAATTCAAAAGGTAACCAGGACGATTTGCGCGAAAAAATGAAAAAGCAGATGGAGCGCAACATAAACTTAATCGAAAAACGCAGCCAGAAAAAACTCAGTGCCTGGATGTACCTTGTTACGGGCGATGTAACTTCTTATTACATGACGCGTTCCCTTGCCGCAACATTTTTGTACGGCTTTAAAGTAAAGTCCTTTTACGAAAAATCAATCGAACAGGATGAATCCTTTTCTTCCGGTTATGTAAACCTCGGAAACTGGCTTTTTTATGCACCGGGAATTTTTGGCGGCGGAAAGAACAAGGCTCTTAAAAACTATAAAAAAGGACTTAAATGCGCCGTAAATCCGGGCGAACGCTATCTTGCATATATTGCCTTCAGTCAGATAAATTACGAAAACAAAAATAAAGATGTTGCCGCAGAATATCTCCAGAAAGCTCGCGACCTCAACCTCGGCTCAAAGGGCATCGACTTAATCGAACGCTGTAACAAAAAAGGATACTCAAATTTTCAGTATCTTCGTAATCGTTCCGGAATCGACGAAGAGCTTGAAGAAGAGTAGATTAGTAGATTAAAACTGCTAAATTCGTTAAAATAGTCGTCATGAGTGAACACAAAACCGTAGATCAGACTACACTGGAAAACCTGTTGTATTTGTCGCGTCTTTCTCCGGAAAGTACAGACATGGCTACTTTGAAAAAACAGGTAGACGAAATTATCGGGTATTTTGACATCCTTTCTAAATACGATGATTCAGAAAATCCTTACGATGCTTATCCATCAACAAAAGCAGAAGCCCTCCGCGAAGACGAAATCGTTCAGGGGCTCGATATTCCTGATGTTAAAAAGGTTACCGACAAATTTATGGACGGTTACTTTCAGGTACCAAAAGTTCTTGGGGAGGGCGCGTAATAGGGCGTTCCCAGCAAAGCTGGTCGGGCTTTCCGCACTTCCGCTTTCGCTTCATAGCCGGGGCTACGCTTACGCGGTGCTCCAATCCCTAACGCGAGAAAATTATGTATTATACAATCAAAGAAACTGTTGAAGCACTCAAATCAGGCGCAACAACAAGCCGCAAACTTGTTCAGAGCGCAATTGATACATTTGAAAGTGATAAAAAATCAGACAAACCGTTAAACGCTTTCCTCGAAATCTATGATGATGTTCTTGAACTTGCTGATGAGGCTGATAAAAAAATCTCAGAAGCACGCGCAAATGGTTCTGTAGACAAATTGTTTGAAGAAACTCCGCTTCTTGGAATTCCTTTTGCAAATAAAGACAATATTTCCTGCAAGGGAAAAAGACTTACATGTTCAAGTAAGATTTTGCAGGGCTACGTTGCCCCTTATGACGCAACTGTAATCGGACGGCTTAAAGCTGCAGGCGCAATTCCGCTCGGACGCTGTAACCAGGACGAATTTGCAATGGGCTCTTCAACTGAATATTCAAGTTACGGACCTACACGCAACCCGATTAACCGTGATTACGTATCAGGCGGTTCTTCAGGCGGTTCTACTGCAGCAGTTGCCGCAAATCAGGCTGTATTTGGAATCGGTACAGAAACCGGTGGTTCAGTTCGTCTTCCTGCAAGCTACTGCGGTGTATACGGATTAAAACCAACTTACGGTGTATTGAGCCGCTGGGGCGTTGTAGCATACGGTTCTTCCCTTGACCAGGTAGGAATTATCGGCCGCACTCCAAAAGACATCGCAACTCCACTTGCCGCTATGGCAGGCGTAGACTTTTACGATGACACAAGTGCAGACCTGCCGAACGTAGATTCAATCAAAAACCTCAAGGCATACAAAGATTTTTCTAAACTTAAGATTGCCGTTCCAAAACAGTTTGAACAGGCAAAGGGCCTTGATGCTGACGTTAAAAAGGTTTTTGAAGATACAAAAGCATGGTTTACTTCCAAAGGAGCAAAAATCGAAGTCGTAGACCTTCCTGTTCTTGAAGCATCCATCGCTTCATACTACGTAATCGCCCTTTCAGAAGCCGCTTCCAACCTGAGCCGCTTTGACGGTATCCGCTATGGTGCACGCATTGACAACGGCAAAGGTTACGACCAGCTTTATGTTGATACAAGAAGCGAAGGTTTTGGACCTGAAGTTAAGCGCAGGATTATCATCGGAAACTACGTTCTTTCAGAACAGTTCTCCGGAACAACATATAAAAAGGGTATGAGTGTTCGCGCCCGTATCCAGAGGGAAGTTGCCGGCCTGTTCAAGTCTTATGATTTGATTTTGTGTCCGACTTGTCCGACACCGGCCTTTAAGCTTGGTCAGAAGGTTGATGACCCGCTCGAAATGTACCTGAGCGACCTTTATACAACTTTCGTAAACCTTGCCCGTATTCCTTCAATTTCTGTTCCTGCCGGAAAAAACAAAGACGGAATGCCGGTTGGAATTCAGTTTGCAGCAAAGATGTTTGACGAAAGCAAAATCCTTGAGCTTGCTCAGGCATGGGAAGAAGACCACGCAGGCTGTGGAATTCCGTTGAAGGGAGACAACTAAGATGGCTATAGATAAATGGGAAATTGTAATCGGCTGTGAAATCCATACTCAGCTTTTAACAAAAACTAAAGCATTCTGTGCCTGCGAAAACCGCTACGGCGGTATGCCTAATACACGCGTTTGCCCGGTTTGTCTCGGACTTCCGGGAGCAATGCCTCGTATTTCCAAGGGCTATGTTGAACTTGGAGCTGTTGCAGGTCACGCATTGAATTGTAATATCGCACGTTTTACAAAATTCGACCGCAAACACTATTTTTATCCTGACCTTACAAAGGGCTATCAGATTACTCAGTATGATATTCCTCTCTGCACAGACGGTCATGTTGATCTTCCGCTCTGGCATTACTCAAAGGATGAACAGCCTGGCGGACCAAAATGCCGCGATAAAAACTTTAAGGGTGAACCATGTATCATCGACGGAAAGTACCGCCGTGTAAGAATTGAACGCATCCACCTTGAAGAGGACGTAGGTAAGTCACTGCACCTGCAGGGCGCACACTCTTACATTGACTACAACCGTTCAGGAACACCTCTTATCGAAATCGTAACAAAGCCTGACATGACAAGCCCTGAAGAAGCCGCTTTGTTCATGCAGACCGTTCAGGAAATATTGCGTTATGTAAACGTTACTGCAGGTAACCTTGAAGAAGGTAACATGCGTTGTGACGCCAACATCAACCTTAACGTCTGGGAAGACGGCAAACTTTATCACACGCCGATTTCCGAAATTAAAAACCTTAACTCATTCAAGTCGATTCGTGACGCCTGTACATATGAAGCTCAGCGTCAGTTAAAGGAATTCCAGGAAGACCGCCAGGAATTCAACCCTGGCTTTAAGGTAACCATGGGCTGGGATGAAGCAAAGGGTCAGACTGTAGTTCAGCGTACAAAGAACTCATTTGTTGACTACCGCTTTGTAGTTGAACCTGATATTAAACCGTTCTCTGTTTCTGAAGAACTTATTCAGCGTGCCCTGAGCCGCGTAGGTGAGCTTCCTGAAGTAAAACGCCAGAGGTTCAAGAAAGAATACGGTTTGTCCGACTTTGACGTAGAAACTTTGACAGGTTCACGCGCCCTTGCATTGTGGTTTGAAGAAGCCGCAAAGGGTGCCAAAGACGTTAAAAAGGTTGCAAACTGGATTCTTGCAGAACTGCTTGCCGTTCTGAACGAAAAGAATATTACTATCGAAAAGGTAAATATTACTCCAAAACATATTACAGAGCTTGTAAACGCAATTGCAGACAAAAAAATTACTTCTGCACAGGGTAAAACCGTATTTGCAAAAATGATGGAATCTGCAAAACTACCTTCACAAATTATAAAAGACGAAGGAATGGAAACTGTAAGCGATACCGGTGCAATCGAAGCAATCGTTGACCAGGTAATCGCCGCAAATCCAAAAGCCGTTGCAGACTACAAGGGCGGTAAAACAAACGTTGTAGGCTGGCTCATGGGACAGGTTATGAAGGAAAGCCACGGAAAGGCAAATCCCGGCGTTGCAACAAAACTTGTTCAGGAAAAACTTTCAAAACTGTAATTTAATTTTGAGGATAAACGACTGTGGCGGACAAAGTTTTTGAATTGTATAAAAAAATCTATTTGCGCTACGGAGCAATAAAGCGCTCGCGCGGAAATTTTTTGTACACTAAAAAAGAAGTCCGCCTCGTTGATATGTTCCTGGAAGGAGGCCGGGCAATTCTTGGGTGGGGCAGTGATAATTGCAGCGCCTTTACGCTTGTTAAAAACGTAATCAGCCGCGGCCTTACAGGACCCTTCTTTACAGAGTTCTCTCCTTTTACAGACAATACAAATCAAAAAACTCCGCTCAGCCGTGCCGTAACACAGCTTTTTGGCAGCGACAGAACGGCCTTTCTGGTTGAATCCAAACAGACCGCTCTCCAGCTTGCAGTTACAATGAACAATGATTCAACAAGTGTGTTTACCCCCTGGCAGTCAGGCGAGGTAGACTGGCGAACGGTTAAAAGCATTGTACTGAAGGCTCCTTTTGCATGGACAGGGGATTTCTGGATAGTTGCCGCTGATGATTCAACCGTAACAAAAGACATTATTGAATCTACTGCTGCCTGTCCTAAGGTAAACGCAGCCGTAGAACAGGGAATCGTCCGTTCAATTTACGACCTGATTAAAGCACTTCAGTTCAGGAGCGAAAAAGACTGGTTTTTGTATGACAAGGTTCTGACAAAATACTGGACCCGTAAAGGACCATATCTTTATCCAAAAGTTGAACAGGATGAATATGACGCCTTTGTTGAACACTGCCTTGAATGCGCTCTTGTAATCAGCCCGATATATCAGGTTCCGAGCATTGTGCCATACGGCGCAAATCCCGGAGTATTCAGTGCACTGGAGAATAATCCGTATGGTTCAAAGTGAAATCGTATTTTACATAATAAGGCTTGTTCTGGGTGGAGTTGCAGCATTTCTGGCGATCATGCTCTGGAGCCGCACCCGTGATGCTGCGTGGATGAGCCTTGTTGCCGGCGCAATCACAGGTTATGCAGGCATCGTTTACGAAATGCTCATCAAGCTTGGAATTGCTTCTGCTTCTTCCCTGATGATTGGCGGAATCAGTCTTTCGACTCTTTTGTTTGAGGTAGTTCCAACATTATTTTTTATTCTTGCATTTATTCTTATGCTTATAAGGACTCGTTAAATTGACTCCAACACAGTATTTTAATCAATATCTTAAAGATACCGGAAAAAAGCCGGACAGCGTTACCTATTCTGGGGAACTGATTTTTGATGATACCGGCTTTATCGGAAGCGAACAGGTCAGAATGGTTTTGAACGGCCAGAAAAAAGCTGCCTTTACCGCATTCGATTACTTTGACATCAATCTCGAAAAGGTTCCCGTGGCAGGCTGTGAGTACATTGTAGAAGATACTTCCGAGCGGCCTTGTGGAATTGTCCGCATTAACGATGTAAAAGTTCTTCCCTTCAACGAAATTTCCTGGGAACTTGCACAGCTTTCAGGCGAAGATGAAAATCTTGAAGAGTGGCGTGAGAGAAACATGGAACTCTTTCTTGAAGAAGGGGATTTGAGCGGTTTTGAATTTAATGAATCCAGCCTCGTGGTAGTTGAAATATTCGATCTTATTTACAGCAAAGCGGCCGAATAATAATTTTTGTTATTTTTATTCTTTTTTTGTAAACCTGTGATATAATTTAAATATGTTTTGTAATCTAACAGAACTGCTTTGCGTATGCAAAGTGATAAAAAAAGTGTGTCGGCACTTTAACCGGCAAAAAAGGAGAATAATATGGCAAAAGGACACAAAAGTATTGGTCATTTATTGCTTAAACTCGGTCTCGCTGCTTACTTTATCGTAACAGCACTGTGCCTCTTTGGAATTGGCGCTTCTATTAAATCTGCTCAGTACGCTGGAGTTATCAAGAGCGTATGTGGCGGCGGAACTCTGGGCGATGTAGTTCAGATTGTAATCGCTGTTGTTATGATTATCGCTGGTGTATTCTTTGCTATCGATATTTTCAAGGATCTCGGAAAATGGGATAACAAGGTAATGCTTTGCGCTACAATCATCTGGATTGTATTTGCAATCATCGTTGATATCATTTCAAGCACATGGGGTGTAAAACTTATCGGTTCTTCACCACTTACATGGGTTTTGAACGTTGCAAAAGACCTCCTCATTATTGGAGCTATTCAGTCAATCCGTGACTAATACAATGCTTTAAAGCAATAAGCCCGCCTGAGAAATTCTCAGACGGGCATTTTTTTGCCTTTTTGACCCCAATGCGATTCGAACGCACGACCTTCCGCTTAGGAGGCGGATGCTCTATCCAGCTGAGCTACGGGATCGATTTCTGGTCTTGTGACATATGTCCTGACCTTTATTTTTATACTATAACAGAAATGAAGAGTTTATACAAACGGGGGATAAAAAAAGGGGTCAGATGTCATTGCCCCCGGTGTGGATTATCGGGTCGGGCCCGATAATTACAAAATCTGTGTCATTGCCCGGCGCGGGAACAATCGTTGTTGTTCCCGCTTGGACCAGGCAATCTATTCATTAATGACGGTTAAAATATATGTTGGTGTTTTTTCGTTTATATTTCCATCTCTATCACCACCATCATCAATAGTAACCTTGTTCTCAGCTTCAACTTTAATTGTATTTATACCTGGATCTACATCGGATAATGAACCGTCTGTTGTGCTGTAGATTTTAAGACGATCTCCCGTACCTGAATAGTATGTGCCGTTGAGAGTCAGTTCGGTCCAGCCCGCAACATGGACAGCATCTATCGCGGTATTTATAAATTCGTTTGTCTCATAAAATGTTCCGGTACCTTTGAGATAAATTTCACATGGTTTTGCTGATTCATTAGGTATATCGGTTGCCACATAGTCGTTAAATGAATTTGTATCCATTGAAGTAAGTGTAGAGTCCAATAAATTGCCGTTTAAGATCAAGGTACCGTTAATAAGATAAATTGCACCTGTAGAACTAACATAGTTACTGCTAAATGTACAACCAGATATTGTCATTTTTCCACCGGTCGCCATGGTGATAATGCCGATTTTCTCTGTTCCCACGAAATCAGTTACAGTACAGTTTTCCATTGTAAATGTACCGGTAAG
>JAILFZ010000015.1 GCA_024697295.1 Treponema sp. | reverse complement strand
ATATTAATTTCTCCGGCAACGCAAGGAACGTTGATTGACCAGTTTTCCAGAACCTGCGGATGAACTTCACCAAATACGCCAATCTGTTTACCGTTTACCATGATTGCAGCCTGACGTCCAGGAATAAATCTTGGGTCGCTTACTTCTTTAACATCGTATTTGTGGTCAAGCAGGTATAGCAATGAACTTACTTCACTTGCCAGATCATTGAAGTTTGCGTTGTTAACGGCTGTCATAAATCCAAGAGACTGGATTGTTTTTGTTCCTGTGTTTTCTTTTGGATCGAGGAATGCAACCTTACCGATTTCAAAAATTTTGTGCGGGAACACTGCCTGTCCTGCAGCACTTTCTGCACGAAGCAGAGAAGAAATAATTGACGGGCGGACAAACTGATAGTTCTCGCTCATCGGGTTAGAAATTTCAATTACATTGTCTGCAGTTACATTCATTCTGTCGATATAGTCGCGTTTAGAACCAAGATAATTGAAAATCATTTCCTGGTATCCAAGACCAACCATGATTTCTTTTGCCTTGCGGCTAAAAAGTGTTACGTCAGAAAGTTTACCAACAGTAAAGTCGTTCGGGCGCTGTGGCTTAAAGTTATCAAGACCAACACCAATCATTACGTCTTCAATGACATCAACTTCGTGGAGGAAGTCGTTGCGGTATGGCGGTGGATTCAATACGAATTCAACATCTGAATTATTTGCCTTGCAGTATTTTTTAGTTGCGTCTGTAACCGGAATGTCTTTTGCAGTTACATCGTTGTCCATTCTTGAAAGTGCATCAAGAACTTCTTTTTTAGTTAAGTCGCAGCCGAGTTTTTTGTTGATTGCTGCGAGAGTTGCCTTTGTCGGCTGCTGGAAATAGAAAGGAACTACGATTTCTTTTCCGAGTCCAGTGTCATACGGATGAACAACTTTTACCGGAAGAATTTCATATCCTGCATCGTAAAAGTCACAGGCAACGATGTTTGCGGCAAGAACCAGGTTTTCCATTTCAGAACCTGTAAGTTCAACCATCAAATCTTTGTCACCAACCTGAACAGCACCAAGATTTGCCGAATTGATAATCGGTGCCATAGAAAGAACTTCGTCGTTGTCATCTGTGAGCAGCGGGAATTTTTTGAGACCTTCCAAAATCCATCCAAAGTCTTTTCCTTTTGGATGTTCTGTCAAAATCTGACGGCAGGTCATTGGAGAGTCGCAGGCAAGAGGAACAAAAGAAGTTTTGTCCGGGTCAACAGCCTTGTAGTGACACGGCCATTTAATCTGGCTCATGCGGTAAACACCCATAGAAATTGATTTACGTTTGCGGCCAAAGTTCCAGCAGAGTTTTTCCTGAGTCTGGATGATATCTTTGAGCATCGGATCATCAACAGCTTTTCCACTGATTACAAAACTAACCATGTATGGACGGATGTCTTTAAGTTCTTTATCAACAGTAATTATACGATCGCCAAAATCTTTAATGTCGCCTTTTCTTGAAAGAAATTTGCTGTAGTCTGAACGCTTTGCACCTTCATGCAAACGAAGCTGACGGCTGATACCACCTGTAGACCAGAGGTCAGGACGGTTTGTATCATTCAATTCGATTTTGATAACACGTTCATCAGCGCTTTGCGACATATCCGGTTTTTCATCAAGTTCAGCTTTTCCAAAAGTAAGCTTTTTTTCCAGTGTGTCGTAATCGTATTTTTTTCCAAGAAGATTAAAAAACAGTTTTTCGTTTACTTCAATTTTTGGCATAATTTTCCTCTATAAAAATCGATTATACCGAAATCAAAGTCTACTGTCCACAAACTAATTTTTTTGCCCGTCAAAGTGGCGGGTCTGAAAATTGGTTTCCTGGGAAACGTTCTTTTCAACCAGATTGTTCATGTACTCGCTGTATCTGCTTTGTTCAACAATTATGTTTTCCATAATTGAATTGAATTTTTCCCGGCTGATAAACTTACTGTCAGGAGAAGCCAGAAGTTCCATTGGCTCAAGTCCTAATGTATTTGCCAGTTTTACGTAAGTTTCACACTCAGGCCAGGTCTTGCCCGATTCAATTTTTTGAATTGCCTTTACGGTAACTCCGCAGAGTTCGGCCAGCTTGTCTTGAGTCAAATTTTTTTTAAGTCTAAAAAACCGCACATTATTTCCGAGCACGATTTTCAGTTTTTCTGCATCAAGCATATTATAAATTTATATGCAAAAACCCCAACACAAAATCCACGCACAGTTACTTTGTAAATTCAAAAAAGGAACTTTATGTTCCCGCAGATTTGAATTCAATCCGGCTCCCTTTGCACCGATTGAATTTTAATTCCTTTATAGTTATTATCTGCCTATGATTGAATTAACAAGCAGACAGAGAAAGATTCTGGAAAAAGAAGCTCAGCCGATGAGCGCAGTAATCCAGGTTGGAAAGTACGGGGTTTCGGAAGAACTCGTTAGACAGATTCAGGCCGCCATCTCAACCAGAGAACTTATAAAAATTAAGTTTAATGAATTTAAGGACGAAAAAAAGGATCTGAGTTACGAAATTGCCGAACACACAGATTCAACTGTTGTCCGCATTATCGGTAACACAACTATTCTATATAAAGAAGCTGAAAAAAGCGAAAACCGAAAATACGCATCACTTCTTTCCAAAGCAGACTAACCCGCCTTTTTTTTCTAACTAATGGTCCAAACTCTTTCGATAATCTATAAGTATAATTATGAAAAAAATAAATTATCAGAAAGAGCTGGACAAAATCTTAGCAGACATTTCCAGCAAACAAAATTCTGAAAAACCAAGTTTACTGCTCCACGCATGCTGCGGTCCGTGCAGCTCCTATGTCATAGAGTATTTGTCTTCAATTTTTAATATAACAATTTATTATTATAATCCCAACATTCACCCGTCAGAAGAATATTACCGCCGGCTTAATGAATTAAAAAAGTTTTTGACGGTATTTCCGGACGCCATAAAAAATCAGGTTCAACTTGTTGAAGATCATTACGACCCGGAAGAATATTTTGCGGCAGTCAATACAAGAGAAGAAGTTGAACTTTGCACCGAGGCCGAAAAAGGCGAACGCTGCCGACGATGCTACAGGTTAAGAATGGAACGCGCCTGGAAGTATGCGTGCCAGAATAATTTTGACTGGTTTACAACAACGCTCAGCATCAGCCCGCACAAAGACAGCCAGAAAATAAATGCAATCGGTTTACAGCTCGACAGAGAGTTTGCAGAAAGCGTAAACAACTCCGATGGAAATCCTGCGTCCCGCACAAAGTTTTTGCCGTCGGATTTTAAGAAGAACGGAGGCTTTTTACGAAGCACCCAGTTAACCACCGAATACAGTTTATGGCGGCAGGATTATTGCGGCTGTATATATTCAATGAGGAATAAAAAATGAAACAAAATTCAATTCAATTAAAAGCAGAAAGAATTCGTGACGTAATCCGTTACATAAGTCGTTTTAAAAATGCAACGGTCGTAATTTACATTGACGACAATATCATCGACTCGTCAATTTTTGCAAACCACATTCATGATATTTCTCTGATAAAAGAAGCCGGTCTGAAGGTATTAATCGTACCGGGCGCCCACCGCCGCATCGACGCAATGTTAAAAGACAACAAAGTGGAATGGACACTTCAGAACGGAATC
The DNA here is from genome assembly GCA_024697295.1 of Treponema sp. Lineage (GTDB taxonomy): Bacteria > Spirochaetota > Spirochaetia > Treponematales > Treponemataceae > Treponema_D. The sequence goes on along the minus strand of JAILFZ010000015.1, from coordinate 2,027 downwards.
CGCGTAACTTCGTCTGAAGCAATGCCATTAATCAAAACGGCAGCTTTTGAAGTTGCAAATAATGTAATGACAAGTCTCGCCGGCGAGCATTTGACGGCCGTAATCGGAAACTGGGTCCGGGCCCGCGGAAAAGGTGTCGTAAACGGAATCGATTATGGAACAGCCGGAGAAATCGATAAAATAGATGACCTGACTTTAAACACCGTTTTAAACGATGGAATCATTCCAATCTTCCCGTGTATCGGATGGAGCCTGAACGGAAAGCCGTACAATATTTCTTCGATGCAACTTGCGGCACAACTTTCAATTCACATCAAGGCAGACAAATTATTTTTCCTCGTCCCGGACGCCGAACTTACAGACAGATATTTTGTAATTCCAAAAGATATCGGCTTGTCCACGGAAGGAAATATCCCGGCAATGAACATACAGGAATTGAATTCATTTATTGAATTGAATTCTTCTCCGGCAAAAAAATTGTCCAACGACGAACAGTCACTTTTTAAACGCATAATTTCTATTCTTGAACTTTCAAGGTCCGCCTGCGAATCTGGAGTTTCGCGCTCACATATTCTGAACGGCAGCATCGATGGAATTATCCCGTGCGAAATCTTCAGCAACCTCGGTTCCGGAACTATGGTTTATTCAAACAATTACGGAAGAATCCGGGCAATGCGCCGGGAAGATATTCCGCAGGTAATGTCAGTAACCCGCCCGTTCGTAGATAACGGCATCCTTCTGCCAAAATCAGAAAAATATCTGGAAAGCCATTTTAACGACTTTATCATTTACGAAATCGACGGATCTGTGCGGGCCTGCGCAGCATTACATATTTACGACCGCTCACAGGCAGAAATTGCTTCGGTTGCCGTGGACGAAACCTGTTCACACATCGGTATCGGTCCAAAAATGATTGAATATTTGATAAACAAGGCAAAAAGCATAGATATCAAAAGTGTCTTTATTTTAACAACACAAACAGCGGACTGGTTTGAAAGCCTCGGATTCAAATCAGACAAGATTGAATCAATCCCGGCCAGGCGAAAAGAAATCTGGACCCCGGAACGCAATTCCAAAGTATTCCGTTTAAATCTCAACTAAACAAATTATTTTTATAATGTGCCCGGAGGCGAAGGTGTTGCTAACCCTGCCTTCCGGGCTTTTTTTATTTTAAAGACTGAATCTTTTTTAAATGACGACTGGTAGTTAGAATCTTTAAACTGACTGTCGTTAGTCAGTTTAAATGTTTCTCATGAAACAATTTTAATCTTGCTTATACAGTCTGGTTTTCAGAGACAAAAAGTTTCTCATGAAACATTTTGCGCTATCAGCTTATAAACGAAACCTTCCCAATTAATTAAAGTTTCTCATGAAACATTTACTCAACCAAAACGAACAACCAATCTACACACGCAATAAAATGTTTCTCATGAAACATTTTGCTAAAAGATTTCAAATTTGAAAACGAAACGCTAACAACAGGATTTATTCAAAAGGACGCAGCCAAAGTAAAATTGTTTCTCATGAAACAAATTTTAGACCTTGTGAAAGATAAGTTTCTTTGACAGCCTGTTTACAAACTCGACCAAAGAATCAAAAGCTTTATGAGATTCTTTGAGATACTTAAATTATTTACTCATCAAAAAGGAATGCTTTAATAATTATTTTCATTTTCCTCAAACCGAGTCGAACGTGAGAAAAGTTTTCAAAAATTCCCAGATTCTAGAAATCTTCAAAATGTTTCTCATGAAACAAATTTGTCTACAAGTTATCCACAACCTGAAAATTCAATTTTTGTATTTTGAAATTTGTAAATTCTTTTAAGATAAGAAATTAGAGAATTCATCTACAATCGGCGAAATTTATCTACAAGTTATCCACAGGCATCCATCTTTTGCAAACAATTTTTGGGCAAAAAAAACGCCAGAGATTTACTCTGGCGCCCTGATGGTCAATTGATCGCACTAGACTTTTTGTCTTATAAGGATCATTTAACAAATTCCCCTCGATAATTATTATATTTAATA
>JAILFZ010000196.1 GCA_024697295.1 Treponema sp. | reverse complement strand
AGCGGAGCAGGTCAGTCTCAGAAAAACGGCCGCGACAAGGCAACAAAACTTGATGACAGCCGCTACGACTCACTTTACAAATACGGACACTCAATTATCATTGATATTGGTGCAAGTACGCCGCCTTCTCCTTATGATCTTGAACTTTCTCTTGCCGCAGGCTACCTGAATTACAATGTTATCAGGCCGTTCTACTTCGGCGCCTTTTTAAAACCTTCAATTGCCTTTCCGATTGGAGGATTTCCGTATGAATACACATTGAATGGTTCAACACTGTCATCGCCAAAACTTGTAGCATTAAAAATCTACGCTCCTCTCGGCTTTGTAATTTATCCTTTTTACGATGATGTAGAAGTTTTTGGTGACCTTTCTGCCGGACTTTCCATCAGTAAACTCTGGAACGTCAAGTTTGGTGCAAACTCTGTTGCAAGCAAAGCATATTACTCATTCTATGGCGCAGTCCGCGTAGGCGCCGGCTGGCGTTTTATGCGGTTTACCGTAGCCGGTGAATACGATACAGTCTTTGGCTTTACCTTCTGCGGAAGCGTCGGATTTAATATCAAAATACACGATTAGATTCAATTGAGCCTGAGCTTTGCTCACTTTGATTCCTTGCCAAAACACGCTTAAATTCGTACAATCTTGCAGTTATGCAAAAAATCAAGGCTTTTATTTTTGATATGGATGGAATTCTCCTGGACACCGAAAGTGTTTGCCGCCTGTGCTGGCAGAGGGCTGCGGACCAGCTTGGCCTTACCGGCGGGGACGAGATTTATCAAAAATGTGTCGGCTGCAATAACAACGACATGAACATTATGATAAACGATTATTTTTCAAAACAGCGCACTGATTTTAATGTTGATGAATTCAATAAACTTGCGCATGACCTTTTTTATGTTATTGAAAAGGAAGACGGCCTTGAAAAAATGAAGGGCGTTGATTTTTGTCTTGATTACCTTAAAAAACAGGGCTTTATTCTTGCCGTTGCATCTTCTACAAGAAAGGTAAATGTTTTGCGTCAGATTGCAGATGCAGGAATTTTTGATTATTTTAAAACCTTTACCTGCGGCGATGATGTAGTTCATTCAAAACCGGACCCGGAAATCTATCTCAAGGCATGCGCCTCTGTCGGCTTAAAACCTGAAGAATGTGCGGCAGTTGAAGACTCACCGAACGGAGTCAAATCTGCTTTTGCGGCAGGACTTAAATGCATTATGGTTCCGGACCAGATTCAACCGGATGAATATATAAAATCTATTGCATATAAAATTCTGCCCTCGCTTGAGGACATTAACTCAATTGTTTATAATGGTGAACTGAATTAAAGAGGAATTATTATGGCTATCGACCTGAAAAAAATGCGAAATATTGGAATTATGGCTCACATTGATGCCGGAAAAACTACTACGACTGAACGCATTCTTTTTTACACAGGAAAAATCCACCGCATCGGCGAAATCGATGACGGTGCTGCAACAATGGACTTTATGAAGCAGGAACAGGAGCGGGGAATTACCATCGCTTCTGCCGCCATTACCACAGAGTGGAAAGGTACAACCATCAACATCATCGACACTCCGGGCCACGTAGACTTTACTGCCGAAGTTGAACGCTCACTGCGCGTCCTCGACGGAGCGGTTGCAGTTCTTTGTGCGGTTGACGGGGTTCAGCCTCAGACAGAAACTGTCTGGAGACAGGCTGATGAATTTAAAGTTCCGCGCATTGTTTTTGTAAATAAAATGGACCGTATCGGGGCTGACTTTTTTTATTCGATTAATGACGTAAAGGAAAAATTCGGCGCCGAAACCGTTGCCTGCCAGATTCCAATCGGCCAGGGCGAAAAATTTGAAGGTCTTATCGATCTTCTCTCCATGAAAGAAATCCGCTGGAACGAAGAAGATGAGGGCGAAACATTTACCGAATCCGACGTTGCACCGGAGCGCGCAGAAGAAGCAAAAAAATGGCGCGAAAAGCTCATTGATACTGTTGCCTCAAACGACGATGACCTTGGGATGATTTATCTTGAAGGCGGCGAAATTACAAACGCCATGCTCAAAGCCGCTTTGAGAAAATGCACTGTTAACCGTACTCTGGTTCCCTGTTTTCTGGGTTCTTCCCGCCGTAACAAGGGCGTTCAGCCGCTCATTGACGCTGTAATTGACTATCTTCCATGTCCGCTCGATGTTCCGCCTGCAAAGGGCCTGCACATCAAAAAAGACAAAGAAGAACCGGTTGAGATTCCATGCGACGCTGCTAAAATGCCTCTCGGCCTTGTATTTAAAATCCAGCAGGACCGCGAAATGGGAACCCTCTGTTTTGTACGAGTTTATTCCGGAAAGTTTAGCGCCGGAAGCCAGTGCCTTAATGTTGGAAAGAAAAAACGCGAACGAATTAACCGCATTCTCCGCGTAAATGCAAACCACATGGAACAGATGGACAGCGTAAGCGCAGGGGACATTGCGGTATTTGTCGGCTTAAAACTTGCCGCAACCGGCGACACCCTCGGAAGCGAAGGAATGCCTGTACTTCTGGAGTCGCCAAAATTCCCGGAACCTGTAATTTCTGTCGCAATTGAACCGGAAACTCTTTCTGATAAGGATAAACTTGTAGAAACTCTTGAAATCATGAGCCGCGAAGACCCGACCTTTACAAGCCATGAAGACGCAGAAACAGGACAGCTCATTATCAGCGGTATGGGTGAACTTCACCTCGATGTTCTTGTAACACGCATGAAGGAAGACTTTGGAGTTAAGGCAAATGTCGGAGCTCCTCAGGTAACTTACCGCGAGTCTGTAAGCGGCAGTGCAGAAATTTCTTCTCAATGGAGCAAGATTCTTGCCGGAAAAGAAAACTCTGCCGGCATTACTCTTGAACTTAAACGAAACGAACAGGGCGTCGGAAACACATATTCATGCGAAGTTCATAACGCAGAAATTCCTGAAGAGATTTACGATGCTGTAAAGAGCGGAATTGAAAATTCATTCTCTTCCGGAATCAAATACGGTTATCCTTGTGCCGACCTGTCTGTTATTATCAAAAAATTGGATTATAATGAAGTTAATGGAACTGCATTTGCATTTACTGCGTGCGCAGCCCAGGCATTTGATGAGGCTGCCGAAAAAGCAGGTCCGCAGATTCTTGAACCGGTAATGAATGTTGACATTACATGTCCGGTAGAATTTGTCGGTGATGCAATCAGTCAGATTACACAGCGCGGCGGTATGATCAGCGGTCAGGACAGCAAGGCCAGCGGCGAAATTGTACACTGTACGGCTCCGATGGCAAAAATGTTCGGATTCTCTACAAACCTGCGCTCTGTAACACAGGGGAGAGCAAGTTTCAGTATGGAATTTTCTCATTTTCAACTTAAGCAGGGTGGTTTAGATAACTTAGGGTATTAATGGGTTGGTATATAGTTCTTTTTGCAATTGAATTACTTGTATTATCTGTATTATTTATAAGACAACGACTTCACAAAAAGCAAATAGACAAGAGTCTTTCTTTGACATGGATTTTTTGTCTTTCAATACTGGTCTTAACTCTTTTATCGTTTATTCCTCTTAAGTCCGGTGCATATGATTCATTTCTCTATCAGGTTATTTTTTACTCCTGTGGCTTAGTCTGCATCCTGCGCAACTTAATCCTGCTTACATGTGCCGGATACCTGCTTAGGGTAATTAAAATGCGCACCAAAATGACCCGTCACGCCTTTATGTTTTTCTGGGTATTTATGGCCGTTGACGCGCTGCTTTTCTTAACCACAGGCTTAACCGGCTTCGCATACAGCGGAACCCTGATTTCCTGGTCGGACGCGATTAATTCATCTTTGTATTTTTACCGAATACCCGGCCCGTGGATGACATATCATCTGTACTTCAGCCTTTTGCTTGCGCTTTTGATTTTTATCTCGATGATTTTAAAATGCGTATCAATGCCGATTGTTTACGCAGGCAAGTACATAACCATCGGCTCATACTTTCTTATAATTTCCATATTGAATATAGCACTCAACTTCTTTTCTGTTTTCAGGATAAATTATCAGGCGCCGGTAATTTTTATAGCCCTGATTCCGCCACTTGTTTATCATCAGCTTTATCATTACAAGCCTGTTCTTCTTGTTGCGAGCATGCGTAAAATGGTTTTTGACAAGCTCGGCTCTCCGGTTGTGCTTTTTGATAACGAAGATTTTCTTGCCGACTACAACAGCAGTGCGGCAGAAGTTTTTGTACTGGAAAAACAACTCTTAAACCACCTCACACTGACTGACTTTTTAAAGCGTTCTGTCGGAAACCAGATGCGCGAGCGTTCAACTTCCACTGTCGAAGAAGTAACTATTCTGACTCCTTCAGGACAGGAACTTGTTTATAAACTTGATTATTCAAAGTTGAATGATAAAAACGGGCGCGATTATGGAACTCTTTTAATGTTCCATGATATTTCTGAATTTAAAAAACTGTATAATTCAATGGAACGCACTGCGATGACAGACCTTTTGACCGGTTTGTCGAGCCGTGTTCATCTTCAGAAAAAAATTACGGAAATCAATCTTTACCGAAAGTATCCGTATACGGCCGTTGTATGTTCCATCAGCGGTATCGATTTGATTACGGAAGGTTTTGGTGAAGACGCCGGAAAGGCAGCAACAATGCACGTTGCAGACCTCTTGCGAAGCCAGCTGCGCGCAAGTGATTTTGCAGCCTATGATGACGGAAATATGATTATCCTTATGCCGGACACAGGCTCTTCTGACGCAGAAGCCGTGTTTAACCGCATCAGCCGGATCCTTAAACACGACAGGGCCTTTAACTTTTCCCTGTCGTTTGTGTTTGGCGTTGCAAGCCGTGCAAGCCGTGACGCCGACATGCAGCTTACTGTCAGCCAGGCTCAGGCCGACATGCTCAAAAACAAAATGCGCGTTGATGCGGAAGTTCACAAATCGATTATCGATTCGCTGCGTGAAGCACTTCGTCTTTCTGCATTTGAAACCGAACAGCATTCTCTGCGTGTACAGAGTCTGTGTGTTAAAATTGCCGAAAAACTCAATCTTCCTGAGAACGAAATCATAAATCTTGAAAAACTCGCTTTGTTCCACGATATCGGAAAACTTTCCGTACCGTCAGAAATTATTAATAAGCCCAGTGCCCTTACAGCTGAAGAAATGCGAATCATGCAGCTCCATGTCATCAACGGTTATAAAATTGCAAACGTTTCGGAAGAACTTGCACCGGTTGCCCGCGAAATCCTCTGTCACCACGAACGCTGGGACGGCAAGGGCTATCCTAACGGATACGCAGGTGAAGAAATTCCATATCTTTCGCGTATCGTAACTGTTGCAGATTCTTTTGATGTAATAACACACGACAGACCGTATAAATTTGCACGTCCTGTACAGTCGGCCCTCGACGAAATCCGCCGCAACCGGGGAATTCAGTTTGACCCGGCCGTTGTCGACGCATTCCTGTCACTGGATTTTTCTAAAATAAAAATTTAGTAAATTTATTGAATTCGATATTGACACAAAATGCGGAAATATATAATATAGATTTCACACGCGGGGGTGGTGGAATTGGTAGACACGCTAGCTTGAGGTGCTAGTGGCGCGAGCTGTGCCTGTTCAAGTCAGGTCCTCCGCAACAGACTGTTCATTATGAACAGTCTTTTTTTTTGGAGTTAAAATATGTTGGCTGTATTTGTAAATTGCGGAACTATTATTCTGGGCTCTCTGACTGGTCTTTTTTTTGCAAGAAAGATTTCTGAAAAAATGACGGATGTCATTCAGACTGCATGTGGTTTGATTTCGTTTATCATGGGGCTCCAGATGGCATTCAAGTATCAGAATGTAGTTTATCTTGCGCTTGCATTGATTTTGGGTGGAATCACAGGAACCCTGATCGATATAGACGACAAAATCCTTAAATTCGGCAAATTTCTCGAAAAATTCTTTGTCAAAAAGTCTGCATACGAGGTTGAACCTGTTGCCCCCGACAACCGCACTGAACTTGAAAAAGAACAGTTTTCGCGCGGCAAACCTAATAAAAACTTTGCATACGCCTTTTTGAACGCATCCGTTTTGTTCTGTGTCGGTGCAATGTCTATTGTCGGTTCATTCAAGGCCGGCATCGAACACGATTATTCAATTATTTTCCTCAAATCGATTCTTGACGGTTTTATTGCAATTGGTTTTGCCGCCGCAATGGGCGTCGGAACCGCATTCAGTGCAATTTCCATTTTTTTGTATCAGGGCGCTTTAACAATGCTTTCGGTTTTGATTCAGCCGTATGTGAGTGAAACAATGATCAGCGAACTGACGGGTAGTGGCGGTGCGCTGATTGTATTTATCGGAATCAATTTGATGGGCCTTAGAAAGATTAAAACCGCAAATTATCTTCCTGCAGTTTTGTTCAGCGTAATATTTGTGCTCTGTGAACCGCTCGTAAAATCAATATTGAATATTCAGTAACCAGCCTGAGAAAAGTCGCGAGGTCTATTTTAACACTTTTTTTATCTGAATTTTACAAAAAATACAATTGAATTCATTTTGATTCTAATCTAAAATGGTTTTTATAATATAATCCCTTAGGAGGCCATAAATGGCAAAGGTAGAACTTAAAGGAGTTACAAAAATCTACGACGGTAACGTACTTGCTGTAGAAAAATCAAATGTAACTATCGAAGACCGCGAATTCTGTGTATTCGTAGGTCCTTCTGGATGCGGTAAATCAACAACTCTCCGCATGGTAGCTGGTCTTGAAGACATCACAGCCGGTGAACTTTACATCGACGGTGAACTTATGAATGATGTTCCGCCAAAAGATCGTAACATCGCCATGGTATTCCAGAACTACGCTCTTTATCCGCACATGTCAGTATTCGACAACATGGCATTCGGTCTTAAAATCCGTAAGACTGACAAAGCTGAAATCCAGCGCCGTGTAGAAGAAGCTGCCCGTATTCTTGACCTTACAACATATCTCGACCGCAAGCCAAAGGCTCTCTCTGGTGGTCAGCGTCAGCGTGTTGCTGTAGGACGTGCTATCGTTCGTTCTCCAAAAGTATTCTTGTTTGACGAACCACTTTCTAACCTTGACGCTAAACTCCGCGTTCAGATGCGTGCCGAAATCTCTGATCTTCATAACCGCCTTCAGGCAACAATGATTTACGTAACTCATGACCAGGTTGAAGCCATGACTATGGGTACAAAAATCGTTGTAATGTCTGAAAAACGCATTCAGCAGATTGGTGAACCATTGTACCTGTACAATCACCCTATCAATAAATTCGTTGCAGGATTCATCGGAACACCTCCAATGAACTTCTTCAAAGTAAGCATCGTAGAAAAGGGTGGAAAAGTTCTCGCTGAAGAAGGAACTTTCACTCTTACTCCAACTGATGTTCAGCAGAAACACCTCAAAGCATATGTTGGCAAAGAAGTATGGTTCGGCGTTCGTCCGGAAGACCTCGAATACCACGATGCTCCAGCTGCAGAAAACAACATGGCAGTAAAAGTTACCAACAAAGAACCACTTGGTGCTGAAACTCACGTATTCGTTCAGGTTCAGAACATCAACGTTGTTGCTAAATGTGAACCATCTGTTAACCCACAGCTCGGTGACACAGTTAACTTTACTCCAAAAATGGAAAAAGTTAAGTTCTTCGATATGGAATCAGAAATCAACATCTGTGAACCAGAAATCGAAAAGAAATGGTAATTTAACTTGTAGTTGATTACATCCCCGCGCCAAATGGTTGCGGGGATTTTTTTTATCCTGTAAAATTGAATTCAAGGTGGGTAAATGAAAAAATCTTCTGTTGTTCTTTATAAAAACTTTCCGGCACTTGTCGGTGATGCTGATGGTGACAAATTCCAGGTTAACTGGTGTGTAAGCCGTGCAACTTCAACCGGTAAAAAGGCCGTGTACGCAAGCCAGAAAGTCCGCGACAAAGATGTAATTTTACTTTCCGAAACACCTGCTTCATCTGTTGACGCCCTCCTTGAATTTGAAGACGAAACTCAAAAAGAAAACTCTCCGATAAAATCACAGCTTTCAGAAGTTTATGAATTACTGCTCAGCGACGATTCGACTAAAGATGCGCCTGTTCCTTTTGTTGAATTATGGGAACTTATCCGCGGAAAAATACATGCTGATGAGTGCTGGGGTGTTTACAATTATCTTAAAAATTCATATGAGTTTGAAGAAAAAATCAGTGACGGCGCCGTAAGTTTTGTTCCAAGAAGCGCAGAAGAAATTCAAAAATTAAAGGACAAGGCTTACGAAAAAGAGCATGCAGAAGAAATCCGGAGTCAATTTATCGGCCGCCTCAGACAGTTTAAGCTGAATCTGCCTGATGACGCAAAGTTTATGGGCGAAGTTGAAGCCTTTGCCCTCGGTAAAACCGATAAATGCAAGACCATGAAGGACGCAGGCTTTAAAGAAACAATAGAACGCGCTCACGATGTTCTTTTGCGCACCGGAATCTGGGACATTACCCGTAACCCGTATCCTCTGCGCTGGGGATTAAGCATGAAGAGCGCAACAGAAGTTCTCCAGAGCCCGCCTGAGGAAGAGCGTTTTGAAGTTCCCGGAGAGGCCTACGCAATCGACAGCCCGTGGTCAACGGACCCTGATGACGCAATCGCCTTTGACGGGCAGTATCTGTGGGTTCATATTGCAGACCCTGCAAGTACTGTAATGCCTGACAGTTCAATCGATAAAACGGCGCGTGCCCGCGGAGCCACATTATACCTTCCTGAAGGCGCCGCCCGAATGCTCAGTGAAGGCTGTCTTGAAGATTACGCACTGGGGCTAAAAGAAGTTTCCAATGCCTTGAGTTTTAAAATCAAGCTTGACGGCAGCTGCGAAGTTGAATCCTGCGAAGTTTTACGAACGAAGGTTCATGTAAAGCGTCTTACTTACGAAGGGGCCGACACAATGGAAAACACCCCTGAACTTGCACCTTTGTTTGATATAGCAAAAAGAAATGCGGAAAGACGTCTTAAAAAAGGCGCCGTTCCAATCACCATGCCCGAAATCCACGTTGTCGTAGACGAAAACAAAAAAGTCAGCATGGTACCGGTTGTTCATTATAAATCGGGCGAAGTTGTACGCGAGTGTATGATTTTAGCAGGCGAGGGAGCCGCAAAATTTGCATTCAAGAATAATATCCCGTTCCCGTTCATAAGCCAGGAAGCGCCTGAAATTCCTGCCGATGTTCCGGAAGGACTTGCAGGCCAGTACAGACTGCGCCGCTGTATGCGTAAGCGCAATGTAGGCGTAACGCCGTCTGCCCACGCCGCAATGGGACTCAATATGTACAGTCAGGTTACAAGCCCGCTCCGCCGTTATGGGGATTTGATTGCTCACCAGCAGCTTCGTGCCTTTATTAAAGGCGAGCCTCTCATCGACAAGGATGAATTACTGATTCGCCTTGCTGCAGGAGACGCGTCTGCGAGAGCTGCAAAACAGGCTGAGCGCAACAGTAATAATCACTGGATTTTGGTGTATCTGACTCAAAATCCTGACTGGCGCGGAACTGCCGTCTGTCTCGACATTCAGCCAAAGCAGAGCATTTTCTTTATCGAAGAACTCGGAATCGAAACTGCACTTTCAGGCATCGATTGTCAGCTTAACGACAAAATAAACCTCAAGGTTTCAAAAATCGATATCCCGAACCTCGAAGTGGTTTTTACGCCGGTGTAATGCACCCTTCCAAACTGCCTGGATTTTTCCCCATATTGCCCGCGACAGACGTTTTCGCTAAAATAATTTTATTATGATAGTTATGAAATTCGGCGGTTCTTCGGTTGCAAATGCAGAACGCATCCGCCATGTTGCTTCCATTATTCAGGCATATAAAGATGAAAAGCCTGTTGTTGTTTTGAGTGCCATGGGTGACACTACTGACCACCTTCTTGATGCGGCCGATATGGCTGTTGAAGGCAAAGTTGATGTTGCAAAAGTAGAAAAACTTCACCTGGACACCGCAAAAGAACTCAATATTCAGGTTCCGGCCATTAAAGAACTTCTTGATGAATTAAAAACTCTTCTGACCGGCATTTCAATGCTTCATGAACTTACAAAACGAACACGCGATTACCTCGTTTCTTTTGGTGAGCGCATGAGTGTCCGGATGATGGCCGCTTATCTTGAACAAAATGCAACTCCAGCCAGATTCTATGACGCATGGGATATCGGCATGGTTTCTGATTCTAACTATATGAACGCAGAACTTCTTGACGAAGTCTGGGATACTATTCCTAAGGCTCTGTCTGACTATAAAAATGGATCTCAGAAAGAAATTCCAATCGTAACAGGCTTTATCGCAAAGGATAAAAAGGGCGTAATCACAACCCTGGGCCGCGGTGGATCTGACTTGAGCGCTACAATGATCGGAAGCGCCCTCAAAGCAGATGAAATCCAGACCTGGAAAGACGTTGACGGAATCCTTACTACTGACCCGCGTATCGTAAAAGAAGCCCGTCCTGTTCCGGAAGTAACATACGAAGAAGCACAGGAACTTGCAATGTTTGGAAGCCAGGTTCTTCATCCGCGCAGTATGATTCCATGCCGCAAGAGCGGAGTTCAGGTGCGTGTAAAGAACAGCTACAATATCAAGAGTCCGGGTTCCCTCATTGTTGAAAAACACAGCGGAGCCGTTCCCCGCGTAACTGCAATTACAAGCGTTAAAAATGTAACTTTGATTGATATCCAGTCGAGCGGAATGTTTGGCGCAAGCGGATTTCTGGCTCACGTGTTCAATCAGTTCCTCAAATGGAATATCAGTATCGATGTAATTGCAACCTCCGAAGTTTCTGTTTCTTTAACTGTAAACACAAAGAACGATTTGACAGGTCTTCTGCAGGATATCGGAAACGTAGCCGAATGCAGGGCAAGCAAAAACAAGGCAATCGTAACCATCATCTGTGACGCCGCTCATTCAAGTTCAATTCTTGCAGATGCATTTGCCGCACTCAACAAGGCCGGCATCAACGTTCAGATGATCAGCCAGGGCGCAAGCAAGGTTAACATCAGTATGCTCGTTGACGAAAGCCAGGCAAATGATGTTGTTAAAATTCTGCACAGTTCACTTTTTTAAGTTATAATTATAATAAAGGGTCCCTCAAGGCTTTTTTTAAGGTCCTGAGGGATTTTTTTTAATTTTGCTGGCGGTTTTTAATTACATTTAACAATAATTTTTCTGACAGGCTTTAATTGTTGATTTATAATTTTATTTATAAAATTATCTTAAAAGTTCCGGAGTCTGCTATGAAAAAGTCAGCTTTATTCTTAGAAGTTTTTACAAGAGCCTTCTTTTATGTATTTGGGGTGGCGTTATTTAGTATAGTAATTGCCGGCTGTGAAGATTTTCTTGAAGGGGCTGAGGTAAAAAATCAGCTTGAAAGCGGGATTGAGTATGCTGCTTTGCCATCTTATAACATAGAGGTCTCTCTTTCGAATTCTAATCATGGAACTTTATATGTTACTGGTAATCAGAACATAAAATTAAATGACTCTTTTGAAATTGAATTTAGGAAAAATAATGAGTATAAATTTAAAGGATTTGTCGTAAAGGATAAATCAACAGGGTTGGTGATTGAAGATGCTGTGTCTATACC
>JAILFZ010000177.1 GCA_024697295.1 Treponema sp. | reverse complement strand
CAATTCCGTCATCAGGAATTGCCGCAACAGCTATATCGGCCCTTCCGTCCTTTATGGCGGAGATAGCGCCGGCCGGGTCACCTGTCTGTACATCCAGGTGAATGAATGGATATTTGTCTGCAACCTGTTTTAAAAACGGCGGCATAATTGAATAGCAGGCGGTTACTGACGCGTAGACGTGCAGAATACCGCTGACCTCGTTCTGCTTGGATGTAAATTTTGCCATCATATCTTCGCGGGCTTCGATACATTTTTGGGCAAAGTCCGCAAAAACCTTTCCCTGTTCTGTGAGGGTAACTTTCCGGTTGCTGCGTTCAAGAAGAACAGAGCCGGTTTCTTCTTCGAGGCGTGAGATAATTCGACTCAGGGCTGAGGGACTCAAATTTACCTTTTCGGCGGTTTTGGCAAAGTGCAGGGTTCTGGAGAGCAGAAGAAATGCATTCAATTCATAAAAATCCATACCAATATATTAAGAAATATTTGAGAAAAAAGAAATATTGCGATATAATTAGAGCGTATATTTAAAATTAATTTTCCGGAGGATATATGAAAAAACTTTTATTGTCGGCAACAGTTGCAGCTATTGCACTTAATCTGTATGCATTTGATTCAGCAACTGCTATTAAACCAAACGGTGCCGTAAAAGACTACACAAAAACTGATTATACAATTACTGAAAAATTCGGGGACTATTACCGATCACCAAAATCAAAATATGTTCACGTATTTGATTCACTGGGACGCCAGACAGAAACTTCAGAATATACAAACAAAGATGTTCTGGTAGACAGACTTGTTTATTCATATGACGGATCAGGCAACCTGATTTCAACAATTGCTTACGATACAGATGGAAAAATCAGCTGGAAGAGCCAGGCTACTTATGATGCTAAAGGCAACAAAACAGAAGAATCTGAATTCAACGCAAGTGACATGCTTGTAAATAAATCAATCTGGAAAAACGTTGCCGGCAAACAGAGCGAAGAAGCTTACTACAACGCTGACGGTGCACTTCTCGGAAAAACAATTGTAAAATTCGATGACCAGGGACGTGACTCAGAAGTTGCAACATACAGTGCAGACGGCCGTCTGGATCAGAAACGCACTTACACTTACAACGATGCGGGCAAACTTTCTGAAGTTGCATACCTCAACGCCGACGGAATCATTACCAGAAAAATCGTTTATCGTTTTGACGAAAAATATGCAATCACAGAAGCTCAGACTTACAACAGCGCAAACAAACTTGCAGAACGCGTAATCTACAAATACGACGAAGCAGGAAACGTAATCCGCACAACAACATACGCTGTTTCAGAAAAGTTTGGCGGCACAGTTAATGAACTTATCGACATCAACGAATACTCTTACAACTACGGAACAGGTTCAGCTCCGGCTTCAGCTGCTCCAGTGTATTCTTCTGACGCAAAATAAGGTTCAGACAAAGACAAAAAAACCGGTTCACTGAACCGGTTTTTTTATGCCCTTTAAGATTTATTGGTTATTAATTGTCTGTTTAATCTGATTGTAAAGTTCCTGATATTGACTTGCATATCTTTGTTGAATCGGAAGAGCCGCCGTTAACCAGACTGATTTGTTCGGCTTTATGATGTTTACGCCCAGTTCTTCAAGTTTTTCCAGGGCTTCGGCCTCTGTTTCGCTGGAGATTTTATGACAGCACTCTGAAGCATACTTTCCGGCTTCGATAAGAATGTTCTGCTGCCACGGTGTGAGCGAATCCCATTTTTTTGAAGAAATTACAGCTTCGGTTACGCCGAGAACGTGACCGCTCAAAGTCAGGTTTGGGGCAAATGTATAAAATGAATTTGCAAGGTAGTTAACTGTAGGCTGGTCTGCTATGTCGGCAAAACCTGTCTGCATTGCACGCGGAAGGGCGTCAAATCCGATTAAAATCGGTGTTCCGCCCCATTGATTTACGAGTTCATGTTGAATTCTGTCTTCCGGAAGGCGGACTGTTTTTCCAATCAAGTCAGACGGATTGTTTAAAGGTTTTACAGAGAAAAAATTCCTGAATCCTTCTTCGCCGTAGAAAAGGCCTTTAAGACCGTTTCCGTCATGATAAAGTTCATCAAGAAATTCATTTGCCAGCGGCGAATTGACAAATTTCCAGAAATCTTCTTTGTCGGTAAATGTGTAAGGAAGTACGAGGAGGGTAGATTTTTTGCCGCCGATACTTGCAAGGTAAGAAACGGAAATGCGGCTTATGTGGAGAACTTCCGAATTACACAAAAGCATTGCCATTGTCTGTTCGTTATTGCCCAGTTCGCCGTTTGTGTGAAGGTCGATAATGATTTTACCTTCTGACAGTTCTTCTACTTTTTCCTTGAATGCATAATCCATTCTGCCTACGATGGTGTCAGGCGGATTTACTTCGTCCATGATGAGGACAAGAGGTTTGTCGTCTTTTTTTGAATTTTTATTGCATGAAAGCGCAAGTAAAGAGCAGACTAAAATAAATGAACTGTAGAAAAACTTTTTCATTAGTACCTCAAAGTCTATTTTAGCAGATTTGAGTAATATTTAAAGTAAAAAATTATTATAAAAATCCGCTTCTCTTAAATTGTGTGACTGATTATACCGCCGCCGCAGATAACACCGTCGATATACAAAACGGCTGACTGTCCCGGAGCTACTGCACGCTGACTTTCCTTAAAGCTGATTTTCCACGGAGTGCCGGTGTAAATGTGAGGATCGTCTTCTGGCGGAGTATAACGTTCAATCATTGCCGGTGCCGGTTTGCTTGCGAGCCTGATTTTTACAAGGGCTTGGACTGGTTCTGCCGGTTCAACGTTACCCGGCCATACAAAATCGTCTGCAATAAGCGCGTCAGAATTCAATGCATCGTTCGGGGCAAGGACTACGAGATTTTTTTTTGCATCAATCGCCTGAACATAAACAGGGTAGTTTACTGCAACTCCGAGGCCTTTGCGCTGTCCGATTGTGTAGTGTTCGATTCCGCGGTGACGGCCAAGAACGTGGCCGTCAAGGTCGATAATGTCTCCGGGCTGTCCGGGTTTGTCTGCAAAAAGAACGTCAAAATACTCAGGGCTTACAAAGTCCTGGCTTTCCTGACGGTCGGCCGCTTCGAGCCGGGCCTGGTGTGCAAGTTCAAAAACTTCGCTCTTGTTCATTTTGGCAAGAGGAAAGCGTACTTTCTGCAAAATCTCTGAGGGAAGGCGGTACAAAAAGTAAGTCTGGTCTTTTGTTACGTCTGTTGCGCCTGCCACCATGTAAGGTTTTTCACTTGAACCAAAAATTCCTGAATCGCACTGTACGACCCTTGCATAATGACCGGTGCAAAAATAATCGTATTCAATGTCGATTTTTTTGATTCCTTCGAGCAGTGCCCCGAATTTGATAAAGCGGTTGCAGCGGATACACGGGTTTGGAGTGCGTCCATTGCGGTATTCACTTTTAAAATAATCGAGAACTTCTTTTTTATAAACGTCCTTTACGTCGATTACGTGGTATTCAATATCGTTGGCTTTACAGAATTTCTGACATTCTTCGATGTTTTCTTCTTCGCCAGGTCCAAAGCAGGCTTCTCTTGAATGTGTACCTGTATTCAACTCAGGAATTGAGCCGTCCCAGAGAGACATTGTTGCGCCGATTACTTTGCAGCCGCGTTTTTTGAGTAAAAGAGCAGTTAAAGTTGAATCCACACCGCCGCTCATTCCTACAACGACAGTGCTTCCCGGTTCCGGGAGCGGAAGGTCTGTAAATGTCATTAGTTTTCCTTTTTCATGAGATCGGCAATAGTTACGCTGTCCAGATAATCATTTACCAGTGAATTTAATTTTGCCCACATTGGAAGAGTGCGGCATTCAGAAGCGCGTTCACAGTCTTCGGCATTTTCCTGAAGGCAGGCAACAGGTGCGAGCGTACCTTCTGTAAGTCGTAGAATCTCTCCTACTTTGTATTGTTCAGGAGAGCGGTTCAATTTAAATCCGCCGCCCTTTCCGTGAATAGCGTCAACAAAACCATTTTTTGAAAGCAAAGTCATAATTGCTTCCATGTATTTTTGAGAAATGCCCTGCCGCGACGAAATGTCTTTGAGGGGAATCCGGTCGTCGCTATGGTGCTCAGCAAGGTCAATCATAACTCTAAGTGCATATCTTCCGCGTGTTGATACTATCATTTTTCCTATTTACCTATTTGATAAGTATACAAAAGAGTTTGTCAGTTGTAAATAAGATTTTCTTTTGTTGAGGCGGGAGGAAACCGGGAAATTCAATAATATATCGTTTATGTTTATTCTAAAAAAATTGAGATATTTGAGATTGGGTGTTAAAATATATAATTATGGATAATTTAATCGATCAGAAGGGTCGCGAAAGATTCTTTTTAGTTGTACTTACTGTTCTTTACATCGGTCTTGTTTTTCTGCAGACATTAGTACCTCAGATTGCACCTAAAGCATCTTTCCCGCCTGAGATTCAGTTTCTGTTTGTAAAGATTGAATCAGTTGTTATAATCGGCTGCGCAATCGGCCTTGTTCAACTTTTGATTTCTGTCCAGCTGGTGCTGGCAGGACAAAAAGCAGGATACTGGACACAACTCGGTGTAAATACATTCAATTTTCTTTTTGTAATCCAGGGACTTATTCTCCGTAATGAATTTTCTGCCGCTCCGGGAATTGCAATTTCTGTTGTTTCGATTATTGTCTGTACAGTTGTTTATAACCAGCACAAACGGATTCAGCATACAATCGACACTCTGCACCGCTATGCCTTTATTGACGATTTGACGGGGCTTCCAAACCGCAAGGAACGAGTTTCGACAATCAGCGATTATATACAGGGACCATTCCGCGTTCCGGCTTTTTCGCTTTTGATGTTTGACTTTGATAACTTTAAGATGATTAATGAGTCGCTCGGTCACTCAATCGGCGATGTTATGATTACAGAAATCGTCCACAACCTTGGAAAAATCATCCAGCCGCCGGCTTCTATCGGTCGAATCGGCGGTGACGAATTCCTGGTAATTATTCCTGACTCGCTCAGCGACAGGGAACTTGAACTTTATGCCGAAAAAATCAATCAGGTAGTAAATCAGCCGTTCAATTACAAGGACCGCGAATACCGTCTTACCGCAAGTTTTGGTATTGCAAGGTTCCCGAAGGACAGCGTCAACCCGGTTGAACTTATGCAGCAGGTTGATATCGCTCTGTTCCGTGCAAAGGCCCACGGTAAAAATCAGATTGAATTCTTTGACGAAAAGATGCAGCTCAACCTTGAGCATCACATCGATATTGAACGTAAACTTGCAAAAGCAATTGAAAAAGGCGAAATCTATATCGACTTTCAGCCGCAGTACCGTGTACCAGAAGAAAAACTCCGCGGTTTTGAAGTTCTTGCACGCTGGGCAAGCCCGACGATGGGTTCAATTTCGCCGCAGGACTTTATTCCAATCGCAGAAGAAAACGGCTACATCGTAGCCCTCGGAACCTGGATTATGAGGGAAGCTTGCAGTGCCTATCAGTTGATTCTTAATGATTATCCTGAAGCACCAATGCTTGCCATCAACATTTCTGTAATTCAGTTGCGTGATCCAGAATTCCTCAATACTGTGCGTCAGGTTATCAATGACACAGGAATCGATACAAAGAATCTTGAATTTGAAATTACTGAATCTGTATGTATTACTTCTCCTGAAATTGCGACCCACATTATCAAAGAATTAAAAGATATGGGAATTACAATCGCCCTCGATGACTTTGGTACAGGTTATTCTTCACTCAGTTACCTCAGAAACCTGCCTCTCGATGTTGTAAAAATCGACAAATCTTTCGTGGATATGATTGGCCAGATTCCGGACGAAAAGAATATTATCAAGGCAATTATCGACATGGCGCATAGACTCGACCTTGAAGTGGTTGCAGAAGGTATTGAACGTGACGATCAGCTGTCTTACCTTGTAAAAAACGGTTGTGATATAATTCAGGGAAATTTGCTTGGTAAGCCTGCTCCAATGGCAGCACTTTAAAAATGACAATAACCCTGATAAAAGAAGAAGAACGCGATTCAATTATTGAATACCTGCTTGGTTACGAAAAATTCTGTGTAACTTTACTTTCAGACATTTTGCACGGCGGCAAATCCATTTATGTTGTGCGCGGAAACTTTGGTGAAATTCACGGAGTTTTCAGCTGGTGGATGGGTCGTTCGATTTTGCACTGTCTTCCGGACGTAAACGGCAGAAACCATATTGAACTCGAGCAGGCTTTTGTAAAATTCTTTTTAGACCATACAATCAAATATCTGTTTGCAATAATCGGCGAACAGTCTGGCACCGATTTTATCCGTAAAGTTATCTTTAAAGCCTTTAATAAAGAACCGGCAGTTCAAATTGAATATTATCTTCAGGAAAACCGGCGCTTTGATTCAAGAATAAATCTTGACGGCATGAACCACCAGCTTTCTTTTTCTGTCTGTACGATGGACGAAGCCGATAAGGTTTTTAAAGTTCATGCAGAATACGAAAAGGAAGAAGTGCTGATTCCGGGGCAGGAGTTTGACGAGGCATACGCACGCGAAAAATTTGAACTCTTTGTTGAAGCAGGCGCCGTTTACCTTGGAAAAATTAAAAATACGGTTTTAACAAAGGCGAGTATCAGTGCGATGGCCAAAAACTATTACATGCTGGGCGGCGTTTATACTGTTCCCAAATACCGCAACCACGGAATTGCAAAAGCCATGGTCAATTATATGACAACCAGATTTGAAAAAGAAAATAAAACACTCGTTCTTTATGTTAAAAAAGACAATGATGTTGCCTTAAAACTTTATCAGGACACAGGCTTTAAGACCGTTTGCGACTGGAAAATCCTTTATTATTAGTTCTTTTTGATGTAAAATCCCCCTAATGAATGATTTTAAATTTTGTCCTGAATGCGGCGGACGCGATGTAAGTTCACCCAAGGGACGCAAATGGCTCTGCGCTGACTGCGGCTTTGAACTTTATAATAACGTTGCAAGTGCTGTCGGCCTGATAATCAGAAATAAAGAAGGCAGAATTCTGCTCGAAAAGCGTGCCAAAGAACCGAGACAGGGCTTTTTGGCTTTTCCCGGGGGCTTTGTTGACCCGGACGAAACTGCTGAGGAAGCCGCCGTCCGTGAGTGTTTGGAGGAAATAGGTGTAAAACCTGTGGCTCTCCGTTATATTGGCAGCGAGCCTAATACTTATGAGTATAAGACAATTACCTACAAAACCTGCGATTTATTTTTTGAAGCAGTCCTTCCTTCTGATGTTGAATTAAAAATTCAAGAGTCAGAAGTGCAGTCGGTTGAATTTGTAAAAATCGACTCGGAAGATGATATAGAAAAAACACCTCT
>JAILFZ010000157.1 GCA_024697295.1 Treponema sp. | reverse complement strand
AAATTAACTTTTGGTTATAAATTAAACTTTAAACTGTCTGAGTTTGCCGCTCATGTCTTCTACGCTGTCTTTTGTGCGCCCTGCAAGGTCGCTTACGCCCTGTGTTCCGTCACCGATCAGCTGCATTCCTGTAGACATTTCATCCATACTTCCCTGGATTGTGTTTGAAATCTGGTTAACGCTGTTCATGTCCTGGGTAACGGCAAGGATGCTCTTGCTTACTTCGAGTCCCTTGTCGCTTACTTCCTGTGACTGGTTCTTCATTCCGGCAAGAGAGTCAAATACCTGGCGGCTTGCGATTTCCTGTTCGCTCATTGAATCGTCAATTTCGTTGATGATTCTGTCGGTTGAACTGATCTGCTCGACAATATCAACAAAGGCCGTCTGAGAATCGCGTGACAGACCGACAACATCCTGGATTGAATTGGAAATCTCTTTAAGTTCGCTCGAAATGTTTTTAGACTGAACTGCCGAGTTTTCGGCAAGTTTACGGATTTCTTCGGCAACAACGCTGAATCCCTTTCCGGCTTCTCCCGCGTGGGCCGCTTCGATTGCGGCGTTCATTGCGAGGAGGTTTGTTTCGGAAGCAATGCGGCTGATCATCGTATTTGCCTGCATAAGCATTTCGCTCTGTTCGGCAATCTGGTTAACCTTTTCTGTAAGTCTTGCAAGTTTTGTATTGCCGTTATCAACGGTACCTTCAAGTTCCTTGAATGTTTCTGCCATTTTGTGTGAAGAAGCGCTTACTGCAGAAATATTTCCGAGCATCTGTTCGATTGCGGCAGAGCTGTTTGAAATACCGTCTGACTGGCGGCCAATCATCTCTGTAAGAAGGTCCATGCTCTGCGCAGATTTTTCGAGGACGTCTGTTGTGTTTGTTACGGCTTTGTTCTGGCTCATTGTCTGCTTACGGACGCTTTCAATGTTGGCAAGAATTTCTGCCGTAGCACTCGCTGAACTCTGGGCGTTTGTTCCGAGGTTATCGCTTACAACCTGCAGGGTTCTCTGAGAGTAATTCAAGTCGATGATAATCTGCTGGAGCATTGCGATAAACTTGTTTACTTCCGCACACAGGCGCGCAAATTCATCACCGCCGTTTTCGTTGAGGCGGACTGTAAGGTCTGCGTCTCCGGAAGAAAGGTTTGCAACCGCTTTATGAACTTTTGCAAGCGGCTTTCTTACCTTCCATTGAATTAAAACTGTAAATCCGACAAGAAGAAGGATTGTAAACAAAAGAATTGCCCCGAAGAACGGAGTAAAAATTTTGCCTGCAACAGAAGTTACGATATCAAGTTTCTGCGCAATTAAAATTGTAGTCAAATATTCGCCGTTCTGGTCGTTGAGCGGAAAGTAGTACGAAAGGTACTTCTGGCCGTCGAGTTCTTCTGCGGCAATAACCGGATTTCCAGCCTGAGTTGATTCAAGATATTCAGGATTTGTAACTGTTGAATCCTGCAATGCCGGAAGGGTAGACATTGTAACAATATCGTCACTGAAGATTGCAAATTCACAGCCCGTATACTGCGGGACAGTTTGCAGCAATTCATCATTGGAAACAGGAACACGGATTTCTACGACACCGAAAATTTCATCATTCGATTTGAGGGGCAAAATTACGGTACCATAAATTATGTCGCCGGCGCGTTCAAACATAACTGTTTCTTCGCCTTCCAGTGCGCTCCTGATTCTCAAAGTTTTAGGAACTACACCGTATTTTGGGCTGGAAATCTGCATACCCCATTTGTTAAAGAATACGATGTTTTTTGCATCAAAAAATTCTTTTGCGTAGGTTGCAAGGGCGTTCATTGTGGCGCGTTCGTAGCCGATTTCTTCATAATTGTCCGCAAAATACTGTTGAATCCATTTTGCTGTATTTTCAGCTTCTTCAAGGGAAAACAGCATTTCTTCGCGTACAATTGTCGCCTTGTCTTCCATTGATTTGGAAAAATAATCAGTAAGACCGCCGTTTAAATTCAACCGTACAATGATGAACATAAGGCCTGAGTATAAAAGTATACCGATGGCAAGCATGCCGATAATAAATGTTGCTACTGATCTGCTGCTGTTATTCTTAAATAATCTGTTTAAACTGAATCCCATCCGATTACCTCAAAAAATAATTTTAAGCCAGGTAATGGTAATTATCAATTTAACAATCCGTTTTTATTGATTTAAAAACATCAGGTTTTTAATTGTATTTTCAACACTCCAATTTCTACATTCTCTCTAATCGTGCAAGTTGTTAAACCATTTCCTTTGCGTTATACTCTAGTCATGGCAAATCACGAAATTCCAGCAAGAGACAAAGTCAGCACATCTGACAAATGGGATCTTTCTACATTATATAAATCTGACGGGGACTGGGAAAAAGACCTCGCAAAAATCATGCCGCTTGCCAAAAAGACGGCAGAATTCAAGGGCAGTCTTGGAAAGTCAAGCGACACTCTTTTAAGCGCATTAAAATCCTATGAAGAATTAAACAAAACAATCGAAACAGTTTACGTATATGCAAGCCTCCAGCACTCAGCCGACGAAGGTGACAGCAGCGCCCAGGACAGGGACAGCCGCGCTTCCATGGCTTACGCCGGCGCAATGACAGAAACTTCTTTCTTTGCACCTGAGCTGATGGCGATTGAAGATTCAAAAATTCAAAAATGGGCCGGACTCAAAGAGTTTGCAGACTACAAAGTCTTTATCCTGAAGATGCTCCACGAAAAGCCGCACATCTTAAGCGAAAAAGAAGAGCGCATCCTTTCGCTTAACAGCGAAGCAGCCTCAACTGCCCAGAACACATTCAGCCTGTTTACAAACGTAGACATGACTTTTGGCAGTGTAAAAGCTGACGGAAAGGAAATTCCGCTCACTCAGACAACCTTCTCGCTTTTAATACGTAACCAGGACAGAAAAATCCGCGAAGAAGCATACAAAAAATTCTACGCAAAGTTTTACGAAAACAAAAACACCCTCGCTTCTCTATATGCAGGCTCGGTAAACAATGATGTATTTGAAGCCCGGGCACGCGGTTACAAATCATCCCTTCTGGCCGCCCTTTATTCAAATAAAGTAGACGAAAGCGTTTATACAAACCTCATAGATACAGTGCACAAAAACCTTCCGGCACTTCACCGCTACTACGCCCTGCGTAAAAAGGTGCTTGGCGTAAAGGAACTGCGCCACTGGGATGTTTATGTTCCACTCGTAAAAGACGCCGAATCCAAGACCTCGTACGAGGACGCCGTAGAACTGTGCCGTAACGCCCTTGCCCCGCTCGGAAAAGAATACACTGACATTTTGTGCAACGGCCTTTTGAACGGCTGGGTTGACCGTTACGAAAACAAAGGTAAACGCTCGGGAGCTTTTTCAAGCGGCGCATTTACAGGTTATCCATACATTCTCCTCAACTACAAGGACGATGCAATCCGCGACGTGTTTACAATGATTCACGAAGGCGGTCACTCAATGCACTCGTACTTTTCAAAGACAAACAATCCCTTCATGTGTTATGACTACACAATATTTGAAGCAGAAGTTGCCTCAACAACAAACGAAGAACTTTTGTTCCGTTATCTGATTAAAAACGCAGCGGACGGCAAGATGCGCAATTACCTTCTGGCAATGCGCGCAGATGACATTCTTGCGACCCTGCACAGACAGACAATGTTTGCAGAATTTGAACTCAAGGCTCACCAGCTCGTAGAAAGCGGTACTCCACTTTCAGCAGAAGTTCTCCGCAATTTGTACCGCAAACTTCTTGAACAATACTTTGGTCCTGATATGGTGTTTGAAGAAGAAAGTGATATGGAAGGACTAAGAATTCCACACTTCTACAACGCCTTTTACGTTTATAAATACGCAACAGGAATTTCCGCTGCCCTCGCACTGGCAGGGCGCATCAGCGAAGGCGGTGACAGAGAGAGAGAAGACTACTTTAAGTTCCTTAAATCAGGTGGCAGCAGATACCCGATCGAAAGCCTCAGGATTGCCGGCGTTGATATGACCAGCACGGCTCCGGTTCAAAGCGCACTGGACAGTTTTGAAGCCATTGTCAGCGAACTGGAAAAAAACCTCAAGTAAACGGGTTTTTCTGCCGATATAAGTAGATGATAAACCATATTGTTTGTAAGGAAAGTTAAAATGAATAAGTCAGAGTTTTATTCTTTTTTAAAAACCATCCCAAAGGCAGAGCTTCACATCCACATAGAAGCTGTCATCAGCCGTGACTCGATTAAAAAGTTATACTTCAAAAAGAACGGAAAAAAGTTTTCCGAAAAAGCCCTCAAAGAACTGTTCAACTACTCTGATTTGAACGGTTTTATTGCCGCATTCATCGAAGTTCAGAATCTTTTTACGGAAGTAAGCGATTTTGACCTGGTTTTTGACGACCTTAAAAACTATCTTGTACGTAACGGCATAACACACTGCGAAGCTTTCTTTGCTCCATCTTCTTTTATCAAAAAAGGTTTTTCATACGAAGAAATGACAAAGAATTTTGAGAAAAACCTCAAAAAAATCAAACAGGAAACAGGAATTACAGTCTGGCTTTTAGGCGATGTCAGCCGCACATTCGGCCTCGAAAACGCATCTAAAAACCTCGACATGTTCCTTGCAAACAGGTTCGACGGATTTATCGGAATCGGTCTCGGAGGAGCCGAATCAAAAGGCCCTTCAAAAGACTTTGCTCCTGTTTTTGAACGCGCACTTAAAGAAGGATTCCATGCTGTGGCACATGCCGGCGAAGACGTTGGACCTCAGTCAATCTGGGACGCAATCGAATTGTGCCGCTCAGAACGCATCGGTCATGGAATCAGCGCAATTCAGGACGAAAAACTAATGGACAAATGTGTAAAAGAACAGATTCCGTTCGAAGTTGCACCTACAAGCAATGTATTTACTAAAAAATATGTAAAAACACTTGCTGAACATCCGTTCCGCCCGTTCTTTGACCGCGGAATGCTTGTTACATTAAATACTGACGACCCGCTCTTCTTTGGCGTTGAATTACTGGACGAATACTGGAATCTCCACAAATCCATGAAATTCAAGCTGGACGAAATCAAACAGGTTGTAATCAACAGCTTTAAGGCTTCGTTCCTTTCTGACAAAGAAAAAGAAACGGCAATCAAATCTGTAGAAAACGCATGGAAGGTTGAATAGAAGTCATGACAACTATCGAAGACTTTATCAGACTTTCAAAATCAGATGCACATAATAATCTCGACCTCGGTATGCGCTACCCTACCTACGTAATGTGGGCAGGTTTTTACGTACCTGACTTTCCGCAGGACGGCTCGCCGGCACGCCCGGAACTTGCAAGGACGGTAAAAGAATACACACAGACCCGTGTAGAAACCGAAGCTGATATTGCAAACCTTCTTACGCTTTCACTCAACGAAGCCGAAGCCGACAAATGTACAAAAATTACCGCAACCTTCAACAATCTCCTGATGAAGGCCTGTGATACACCAGAGAACTTTGTCAGCGTAATTGAATCAGTATTCAAAAAGTTTTCGGGCAGAATTCAAATTGACCCGATTCTTGCAATCGATACAGACAATATTGAGATATCTACTTTTGCAATTGCCTCTTCCCTTCTCGGAAGCGGACTTTTTACCGGCATTTACATGTACGGCGACATGATGTTCAAAACTCCGCAGCGTTTTGCAAGTTTTGTAGCAACAGCAAAGGAACACAACCTTACAACCGAAATTGCAGCTTCCTACATAAAATCTTCCGACGCCTACATGAACCT
>JAILFZ010000111.1 GCA_024697295.1 Treponema sp. | reverse complement strand
TGGAGAGTTGTGCGCAGTTCAGCAACTTCGCCAAACTGATCCTGGTCATAGTTGAAAGAAGCAGTGTATTTCTGTTTCCATTCTGCGTAAGAATTACATGGAAGGACAGATTTTGCAGTTTTTGTTGCGATAAATTTGTCGAGCTGAGGAGTTGTTCCGTTGTATGTTTCAGGAATCATTGTTCCGCGGCCGGTGTCGCTCATTTCGATTTTTCCCTGAACATAGATTACTTTTGGACCTTCAGCATTAACGGCCTTAACAAGTTCAGCACGGTTTGTAACAGTATAAACTGTTCCGCCGGCGCCGCCCTTGGTTCCGTTTTTTGCATCAGGTGGAGTAATTTCCTTTCCGGCAAGGTCTTTAGTTCCTGCGTAAGATGCCCATCCGTGAGGTGCATCCAGTGCGCTGATTTGTTTAGCAGAACTTTTTGCAGGAGCGCCTGAACCGCTCTTTGCCGCACCATCAGTTGAACCGCATGCACTGAGCAGAAGCATTGTGCTCAGGGCGGTTAAAAGTGCTGTAAATAATGATTTTTTCATATTAAATTCTCCTTTTGAAAAAGTATTCTAATTTACCGTGTACGAAACAGGAACCTTTCCTGCACCGGCACCATTTATTGTATCCGATTTTAATTCAGCCGCAATGGTTGAATATTTATCAAGGACGTACACATAAGACGGAGTGAAGGTTTTTGAACCAAAACTTCCGTTGCTGTTTCCGCTTCCTCCGATTACACCGTCAGAATCTCTAGTGGGGCTGATTCCGCTGCCAAAAGAGTTTCCTTCTGCAAGTATAACACATCCAGCGCGAATACCAATCGCATACTGATTTGAATATCCTGAATTTGAAGTTTCATAGAGGTTATTGTAAACATGCAGAAGTGTGTTACGGACCATCGGCAGGCGCTGGCCGCAGCCAAGGTAATAATTGTGATGGAGCGTTATAGTGCGGTAAGTTGGATTGTCCGCACCGTCCGAATCACTTGAACCAAAGAGCATGGTTTTGTCGTGATCTTTAAAAATGCAGTATGAAACTGTAATGTTCTTTGTATTTGCGCTCTTAATATCACACAAACCGTCATAAATCTGCCACTTTTCTCCGTTTGAAGACGTTGAAAGCGTTAATGTGTCTTCAAGAGTACAGTGGTCAATCCAGATGTTTTTTGCACCGTTTTGAATTCCAATTGCGTCGTACTGTGCGTTAAAACCGTCGTTTGCTTCATGTTGGGCAAAGGGGTCCACTGCATCCTGAATCACAAGGTTACGGAGGGCTATGTTTGACGTGCCGCTTATGCTCCAAACACCGCCGCGGGTGCCGCCCAAACCCCCGTTGTCATCCGGAATACCGATTACAGTTGTGTTTGATTGTATATTCAATTGAACAACGTTTTTCCAGCCGCTGCACAGCCTCGTCATCGTTCCATACAATGAACTTTGAGGGCTTTTCCCGCTCCTGTCATCGGTTGCCCCTGAACAGCCGGAACTATATGCACGTACCCATGCTGAATAAGTTGTATAGGCACCGCTGGTTTTTGAACTGACCCAGGCGTCGCGTGCAGTAGTTGAAGCAAGACTATTGCTTCCTTTGGCAGGCATCATTGAACCTGAGCCATCGTCGCTCATGTCGGTCATGTCAATCATACCTTTTACGTAAATTAAACCGCCTTTTTCGATGGCTTTTTTTAATTCATCGCGTGTGGTTACAACAGTTCCATTGAGACTTCCCGAATATCCGCCAAAATCGGCCTTGGATTCAACAGAAGCAAAACCGTTCGGACTGTCAGAAGCCTTGATTACAGACGGTTCGCAAGTTCCAAGCCCAAAAGTTGCACTTGAGCTTCCTGCAGTTGCAGTAATTCCCACAATGCCGTTATATGAACCGAGATAAAGAGTTACGGTTGAACCGCTTGTAACTGACTTTACATTTACCGGAGTGTCAGAAGAACTGTCAAAACTTGCACCCCCGGTTGAATCCGAAGAAATTGCAAGTTCAACAGTTTTAGTTAAATCTGCTTTATCTTCGTTAATATAAGTTGCCGTAAAAGTCAGCGATGAAGAAGGTGCAGCGCGGGTCTTCTCCGCACTAAACTGAATGCCGGTATACGGTTCTTCTTCGGTCTGACAGCCGGTAAAAGCCGTCAAAGAGATAAGAGAAGCGGCAAAAACTGCGGCAAGTGTGTTTGCTTTTTTAGACATGTTATTCTCCAAGAGTGCAGACAGCACCGGCATTTGCCTTTACATATGCTTTTGCATCAGAAGCGCTCAGCGTTGTGTATAAATATTTATTTACAGCCGAACTGAACAAAGTTGTACCTGTTACAGTTGTGTCACAGCCCTTCGATGAATTATCTGAGTTTCCGCTTGCATACAAACTGCCATACGAATCCTTAAAACTGTACTGAATGCCGCTGCCAAAATAATTATTTTCTGCATAAACAATACAATTCTTTCTGCAGCCTACTGCA
>JAILFZ010000108.1 GCA_024697295.1 Treponema sp. | reverse complement strand
TGCAACATAAACGATATTCAAATCGGAGTCGTCAAAAAACTTCTTTTTGTAAATGCGGCGGCTTCTTCCGTTGGTCAAAGGCAGTT
Source organism: Treponema sp. (assembly GCA_024697295.1). Classification (GTDB taxonomy): domain Bacteria; phylum Spirochaetota; class Spirochaetia; order Treponematales; family Treponemataceae; genus Treponema_D. Next base: position 12,510 of record JAILFZ010000108.1, on the reverse strand, counting down.
CCGGAATCTTGTCGTTTTTGACAAAAAATGTTTCGTGGCTGTCTGCGTCATAAATCCTGCAGGCAATAAAAAAGGGAAGTTCGTTGAGCTTTTTTTTGAGACCGTCAAAATCCTTTGCTTCAAGCCCCCCCTCAATAAAATGTACAGGGCGCATCAGGCCCTTTGTTTCCTGCTTGCGCGAAATTCCGTGGAGAAACATAAAAAAGAAACTTATGATAAGAACTACTGCAAATGTAAGGATTGCTGCAAACTTTACAGATAGGCTGAACACAACGGATTTTTTTAAATTCATTATCTGCCTTCCATTTTGTAGCCGAGCCCGCGCACGGTTTTAATGGGCGAATTATCACCTGCGCCTGCAAACTTTGTCCTCAGGTATCCGACATAAACATCAACTGTGTTATCGTCGATAAAATGTCCCTTGCCCCAGATGTATTCGATTATCTGCTGCCGTGTGAGAATTTTGCCAAGGTTGTCGAGAAAACACTTGAGCATCATGTATTCGGTTTTGGAAAAAATAATTTCCTGGCCTGCAATGGTTGCCTTCATGTTCTGTAAATCAAGTTTGAGAGGACCGTTTTGCAGAATTGCAGGATTTTCTTTTGAACTTGTAGTGCGGCGAAGAACTGCCGCCATTCGTGCTAAAAGTTCTTCAATTTCAAATGGTTTTGAAATATAGTCATCGGCACCGCCGTTTAAGGCGCTGACCTTGTCTTCTGTCTGGCCAAGTGCGGTAACCATGATTACGGGAACGGAAGAAGTTTTCCTGATCTGCTGTAAAACTTCGATTCCGTTAATCCCCGGAATCATTATGTCAAGAAGGATTAAGGAAGGATTTTCTTCTTTAAATCTCTGGAGCGCCTGATTGCCGTCCGCAGCAAGTACGGTCTGATAACCTTCGTGCATGAGTTCTGCGTTGACAAAACTGCTGATACCTTCGTCATCTTCGACAATCAGAATCTTTTCCATAATTGAATTAAATACCTTCCAGTGCCTGTTTAAGGTCGGCGATAATATCGTCAGTGTTTTCAATGCCGCAGCTGAAGCGTACGAGAGAAGGGCTGATTCCGCATTCTACGAGCTGCTGGTCTGTAAGCTGGCGGTGAGTTGCGCTTGCAGGATGCAATACGCAGGTGCGTGCGTCTGCAACGTGTGTTGCAATCATTGCGAGCTTGAGTTTTTTCATAAAGGCTTCGGCTGCTTTTCTTCCGCCTTTTAATTCAAAACTTACAACGCCGCAAATTCCGTTTGGAAGATATTTCTGAGCGAGTTTGTAGTATTTGTTTGATTTGAGTCCCGGATAAATTACGCGTTCTACGGCCGGATGTTTTTCCAGGAATTCTGCAACTGCCTGTCCGTTTTTACAGTGCTGAGGCATGCGTACTGCGAGGGATTCAAGACCGAGGTTAAGAAAGTAAGCGTTCATCGGAGACTGGATTGAACCAAAGTCTCTCATGAGCTGCGCTGTACATTTTGTGATAAATGCACCTTCTTTGCCAAATTTTGTTGCGTATGTGATTCCGTGGTAACTTTCGTCCGGAGTACACAATCCCGGGAATTTATCCTTGTGGGCCATCCAGTCAAACTTTCCGCTGTCAACGATTACGCCGCCTACTGTTGCATCGTGACCGTCCATGTATTTGGTAGTTGAATGGGTTACGATGTCTGCTCCCCATTCAAAAGGACGGCAGTTTATAGGAGTTGCAAAAGTGTTGTCAATGATGAGCGGAACGCCGTTTTTGTGGGCAATGTTTGACCAGCGCTCAATATCGAGTACTGTCATGGCCGGGTTTGCGATAGTCTCGCCAAAGACAGCCTTTGTATTTGGTTTAAATGCTGCCTGAATTTCTTCATCGCTTGCATCAGGGCTTACGAATGTAAAATCGATTCCCATTTTGCGCATTGTCACGTTAAAGAGGTTGAAAGTTCCTCCATAAATCGAGCTTGAAGCGACAATGTGGTCACCGCAGCTGGCAATGTTGAATGTTGCGTAAAAGTTTGCAGCCTGTCCGCTTGAAGTAAGCATTGCCGCCGTTCCGCCTTCGAGTGCGCAGATTTTGCCTGCCACGTAGTCGTTTGTCGGGTTCTGGAGACGGGTGTAAAAATAGCCTGATGCTTCAAGGTCAAAAAGTTTTCCCATGTCTTCAGATGTATCATACTTGAAAGTTGTACTCTGAATGATTGGAATCATTCGGGATTCACCGTTTTTCGGCTGGTATCCGGCGTGGATACATTTTGTTTCATTTTTCATTTTTTAACTCCTCAATTTCTTTATGTTTTGCTTCCTTAATCTTTCTTTTGTCTTCATACATGCCGTTGTCTGCAATTTTGATGATTTCTTCATAATTGTCGCCGTTGGCAGGATATAATGCAAAGCCCGCACTTGCTGTTATTTTAAGCCGGGTGTTTTTAAGGACATTTTCGCGGTTAATGGATTCCTTGATACGGCTGATTACAATTTCAACAAATTTCGGTTCGTAATCTCCCGGAAGAATTACAGTAAATTCGTCACCACCGATACGGAATGCACGGTCATCTTCGCGCAGGCAGTTTGAAAGCTTGCGCCCTGTGATGATAAGAACCTCATCGCCTGTTTCGTGGCCGAGTGTATCGTTGATCTGTTTAAAATCATTCAAATCCATGTAAATGAGGGCGTATGGTTTCTGGTTCTTCTGGAATTCACGGAGCATTTCCATAAACTTTCGTGCGTTGTAAAGCGAAGTCAGTGTGTCGCGGTACGAAAGATTTTCGAGTTCTGCGTCTTTGTTGCGTACGGTAAACAGAAAGTTTGAAATAAGTGCCAGAGAAATACAGACGGCAAGAGCAAGAAGTTCTTCAATCATCAGGAGCTGCCAGTTTACCCAGCCGTCTGCAGGTGCCGTATATAGTGTCCAGAGGGAATTTGTTACGCCAAATATTGCTTCACAGGGTTTTCTGATATCCTTGATGTCTTTGTTTCCGGCAAGCGTATAAATTTCTTCTGTCTGAGGATCCGGCTTCCACAAACACCATGAGTATTCTTCATCTGTTAGAAATTCAAGAGTCTGTTTTGAAAAAAGAGTCTTACAGTCGAGCATGATGATGGAAAAGCCCCAGAATTTTTCACTGCCGTTTGCGTCCGGTAAGAAAACCGGGTGCTGGACCATAATTACCTTTTTACCTTTCTGAAGTGTAAGTGGGCCGGTAAGGTAGGGCTTTTTGGTTTTGAGCGAATAACTTGAACTGATTTTTGTATTGCTCATATTGAATAAATTTTCGCCGATCCCCTCGTAGGCCGAAAGCGGATAAACTTTTGTAACTACGCCCTTAGGTGCGAGCTGGAGGCTGTAGAGGGCAGGAAGCCTTGAAGTAAGATTTCTGGCAACCTGGTCAAAGTGAGAAAGGCTGCCTTCTGTTTCTATAATCATGGATTCAATAATGTCGTTGACTGTAATATAGGAACTGATTTCCGACTTGAACATATAGGCTGCGGTCTGTCCGATAAGTTTGCAGCGTTCGCGCTTATAGGAATAATATTGCTTTTGTGTTTCTGCAATCACAAAGACTGAGATGATGAGACATAATATAAATGTGAACTTCGTGGAAAACCTGAGTTTTCCGGGAGAAAAAAGATTCATATTTATTTTCCTATATTAATACAACAATTTTACCGCAAAAATGTTCTTTTTACCATTGTTTTGAACAAATTTTGAATATTTTTGACTTTTCATAAATGCCTATAAATAGTTATAATAATAAACCATATGAGTATCGTAAGTATCTTGCTGGCCATGCAGGGCGCTGTCGCACAGGGCGTTCTGTGGGGAATTATGACACTGGGCGTTTTTCTTACTTTTAGAATTTTAAATATTGCGGATATGACATGTGACGGCTCTTTCGCCCTCGGAGGTTCTGTAAGCGCCGTGCTCGTTGTAGGCGGAATGAATCCATACGGAGCTCTAGCCATCGCTTTTGCAACAGGTTTACTTGCAGGTCTTGTAACAGGCTTCCTTCACACAAAGTTAAAGATTCAGGAACTTCTCGCCGGAATCCTGACTATGACAGCCCTCTATTCAGTTAACATCAGAATCATGGGCAAGTCAAACACACCTTTAATCGGTGCCGACACAATCTTTAAAAGATTCCAGAACTTTTTTGAATCAATGCACTTTACGCCAAACGCAACTGCTTTGATTATGGGCTTGATTTTTGCACTCGTAATCATCGCTCTCCTTTACTGGTTCTGCGGAACAGAAATCGGTTCTTCCCTGCGCGCTACAGGCAACAATGGAAACATGGTTCGTGCCATGGGTGTTGATACAGATAAAATGAAAATCCTCGGTCTTATGATCAGTAACGGAATGATTGCCCTGAGCGGCGGTCTCGTTGCACAGAGCCAGGGTTACGGCGACGTAGGTATGGGAACAGGCGCCCTTGTTATGGGACTTGCTTCAATAGTTCTCGGCGAAGCAATCTTCGGATGGTTTGCAAAAAAACTTCCGTTCTGGTTTACTCTGGTTTCTGTACTGCTCGGTTCAATTGTTTATCGAATCGTCATCGCTGTTGTTCTTCAGCTCGGCCTCAAGTCAAGCGACCTCAAACTCCTCACGGCAGTTATCATTACAATCGCACTTGCAATTCCGGTTGTTAAACAGTTAATCGGCAGAATGTCTCTTTCACGTTCAGCATCAAATAACGGAGGGGCAAACTAATGTTAGAAATAAGAGGCGTATCAAAAACATTCAATCCGGGCACAATTACAGAAAAAAAGGCTTTGACAGATATTAACCTTACCCTCAATGACGGTGACTTTGTTACTGTTATCGGTGGCAACGGTGCCGGAAAATCCACTCTTTTGAATCTTATCGCAGGTGTTCATCAGTGCGATACCGGTTCAATTATCCTCGACGGCGTGGACATTACACGCAAACCTGAATACAAGCGCGCACGTTATCTTGGCCGTGTCTTCCAGGACCCGATGCTCGGAACTGCCGCCAACATGGAAATTGAAGAAAACCTTGCCATGGCATTGCGCCGCGGCAAACGACGCACTCTTTCATGGGGAATCAAAAACAGCGAACGCGCATTGTACCGCGAAAAACTTGCTCTCCTTGACCTTGGTCTTGAAGACCGCATGAAGAGCAAGGTAGGACTTTTGTCAGGCGGTCAGCGCCAGGCTCTTACACTTTTGATGGCAACCCTTCAAAAGCCGGAACTCCTGCTCCTTGACGAACATACAGCCGCCCTCGATCCTAAAACTGCCGCCAAGGTACTTGAATTAACAGAACATTTTGTTCAAAAAGACAAGCTTACCACATTCATGGTAACACATAACATGCGCCACGCAATCCAGTACGGCAACCGCCTCATCATGATGATGAAGGGGCGCATTATCTACGATGTACGTGGCGAAGAAAAGAAAAACCTTAAGGTAGAAGAACTTCTTGCCAAATTTGGTGCGGCCGGCGAATTGAACGACCGCATGGTTTTGGGAAGTTAGTTATAAGCTTTAAGCCAGTCCATGGCAATCTGAGGCCATGACTTTGCAGTTCCTGAGGCGCCGAGGATACCGAATCCGTGGCCGCTTTCAGGGAAGATGTGAAGTTCTGCCTTGCAGTTCTGTGCACGCATTGCCTTCCAGTATGCGATTGCGTTTCCTTCCGGATTTACAGATTTATCATCGATTGCACCGCAGATAAATGCGTCAGGGCAGTCGTATTTGATAAGTTTTTCGCATGAATAGGCGTCAATGTCTTCCTGGCTGAATTTTTCGCCGAGAAGGTTAGTGCGGCTTCCTTTGTGAGTAAAACCGTCCTGCATTGTGATTACAGGATAAAGAAGAATCTGCCATGCAGGTTTTGCACTTGTCCATTTTCCTTCCTTGTTTTTATCCATATCGTCTACGGCTTTATAAACTTCTGCATCGTATTTGTTTGAAAGAAGTGCTGCAACATGTCCGCCTGCTGACGAACCCATTACGCCGATTCTGTGGGCAAGAACGCCAAAGTCTTTGGCACGTGCCTTGATGATGCGCATTGCTCTCTGTGCGTCCTGCAGAGAAACTGTCTGACGGTTCTTGTGGCCGTCGTTCGGAGTACGGTAAACAAGAACAAAACATGTGTAGCCCTTTGCAGTAAAACTCTTTACATAATCAAGACCTTCTGTATCATAAACAACCCTCTGGTAAGCTCCGCCTGGAATAATAAGGATTCCGCGGCCGTTTGCTTCTCCTGACGGTTTGTAAACCTCAAAATATGGTTTTGTAACACCGGCGATTGCACGGTTCTGATTCGGCGGAATTGCACCGCGGTCGATAACCTGTTCTTCAACTTTAACCTTTTCAGATCCCGGTCCGACTTTTTTAGGCCACAGGTAAACTTTTTCCTGGGCAAATACACCTGCACAAAGCATTAAAGCGATGCAGGCAGTAATTAATTTTTTCATTTTTTCCTCCATTTTTATTGCAACAAATTACAATGTATCCATTATAATATGAGTGAGTAAAAAATCAAATAAAACTGACTTTCCGGGGGCGCTCCAAACGACAGATGTCTTTTTGAGGCGCCGCGGGAGTTTTACCAGAGGATTTTATGGACCAGAAACTGACAGACGCCATTAATTTATTTTCAAAAAAATTCAGCCGATTCAAAAAGTCCGGAAAAACTGACCGCGTAACCGAACCAACAGCCGGCCAGCGCTTGCAGCAGCAAATCCGGGAAAGCGGAGAGCGTTTTAAGATGAGCGTTGTTCAAACCTATAAGATTTACCGTTCTCCGTTCGAAGCCCTCGGAAAAGACAGTTCACGCGCGCAGTCGATTGACCGTGACGAGCAGCTTTTGCTTAAGGCCTACGAATTGTATGCAGGAATTCAAGACCTTGCAAAAGAAAAGTCAGACGAGCAGACCTTTGTTTCTCAGGTTGAAATAAAATCACCTCTGGCCCAGAAGGCAAGTTATACTGATGGCGGCCAGTTCATTTATTTGATGATGTGGCTTTATTTTGAAAAAAACTGCCAGGCCTACATGCCGTTTTTTGAAGAAGCTGGAGAGGGCGAGAGATTGAATTTCTGCCCCGCCGGCAATTTTGAATTCGATAACCACGACAGGGAAATTTTTGAACTTGTAAAGACCGAATTTTATTCGTGATTGATTGTAAAAAAGGTGTTTTTTTATTATATTGAATTGCGATAGTGTTGCCGCCTGCTAACAGTGCGGCTGAGATTTGAATTCTTTTTCTAATCAAAAAAAACAATTATTTGAGGTGTTATATGGCAGATACAATGCATGTTCTGGAAAAAAATCCGAACTGGAAAGGCCGCCGTGGTCCGGTTGTTCTCGTTATTATGGACGGCGTAGGATACGGTAAATATGAAGACGGAGATGCTGTAAAAGCATCAAAAATGAAATATCTTGACTGGTTTACGGCAAATTGTCCGCATACAAAACTTAAGGCTCATGGAACTGCAGTCGGACTTCCGTCTGATGACGACATGGGTAACAGCGAGGTTGGACATAATGCAATGGGCTGTGGCCGCGTATTTGCACAGGGTGCAAAACTTGTAGGAGAATCAATTGCAGACGGTTCAATGTTCAAAGCTTCTACATGGCAGAAACTCATTAAAAATGTAAACGATAAAAATTCAACACTGCATTTTATCGGACTTGTTTCTGACGGTAACGTTCATGCCCATATCGACCACTTGAAGGCAATGATAACTCAGGCAAATAAGGACGGCGTAAAAAAACTCCGCGTACACGCCTTGCTCGACGGTCGTGACGTAGATCCGACATCGGCCCTCAACTATATTACTCCGCTCGAAGAATTCCTTGCAGGATTTGCCGGTTGTGATTATCAGATTGCTTCTGGCGGCGGACGAATGTATCTTACTATGGACCGCTATAATGCTGACTGGAGTATGGTAGAACGCGGCTGGTATGCACATGTTCTTGGCGAAGGACGCCAGTTTGAAAGCGCAACAAAGGCAATCGAAACATACCGTTCTGAAGTTCCGGGGCTTCTGGATCAGGACATGCATGAATTTGTAATTGCCCGTGACGGTAAACCGGTTGGAACAATCAACGACGGCGACAGCGTAATTTACTTTAACTTCCGTGGAGACCGCGCCCTTGAAATTACAAAGGCTTTTGAAGCTCCTGCATCAGAAAAACTTGCCTTTGACCGTAAGCGTGTTCCGTCAGTTGAATACGCAGGCATGATGGAATATGACGGAGACGCACATGTTCCGGCACAGTACCTTGTAAATCCGCCGAGCATTGACCGCACAATGGGTGAATACCTTACAAAGACAGGCGTAAAACTTCTTGCAATTTCTGAAACCCAAAAATATGGACACGTTACATACTTCTTTAATGGAAACAAACAGGGAAAATTTGACGAAAAACTGGAAGATTATATCGAAGTTCCGTCAGATGTAGTTCCGTTTGAACAGCGTCCGTGGATGAAATGTGCCGAAATTACAGACAAGGTAATTGAAGCAATCAAGAGCGGCAAGTATGACCACATCCGCCTTAACTTCCCGAACGGAGACATGGTTGGACACACAGGTGTATTCAACGCCGTTGTATGTTCAATGGAAGGCATGGACCTTCAGCTCGGACGACTTAAGGCAGCAATTGAAGAAGCCGGCGGTATCCTCTGCCTTACAGCTGACCACGGAAACTCGGACGATATGTATGAGCATGCAAAAGACGGCAGCGTAAAGAAAGATGCAGACGGCGAACCAAAAGCAAAAACAAGCCACTCCCTCAATCCTGTTCCGGGAATTATCTACGACCCTGAATACAAGGGTGAATATGATAATACTGCCCTCAACAGCGGACTTGGAATCAGCTCATGGCCTGCAACCCTTATGAATTTAATGGGCTACTTCCCGCCGTCAGATTACGATAAAAGTATGATTAACTTAAAATAAGCATTGCACTTACAATAAAATAATCGTAAAATAAAAGAATGCATGGTGTTAGCGCACTATGCATTTTTTATATAGGGTTTATTACAAAACCTGAAAACGGCGGTGTCAGGACTCCAGGCGTGGGGTTTCCTTGACCCGGCGTATAAAACCGGAGTTTTCCTATGCAGAATTCAAGAGAAAAAACAATCATTCGTGTCAGCTCGGCAGGAATTGCCGCCAACATACTTCTTGCTGCTGTAAAGGCAGTCATCGGCTTTTTTTCTCATTCAATCGCAATTGTCCTGGACAGTGTAAACAATCTTACTGACGCGCTTTCTTCTGTAATAACAATAATTGGTACCAGATATGCCTCAAAACCTGCCGACAAGGACCATCCTTACGGACACGGAAGGGCAGAATATGTTGCTTCAACTTTGATTGGCATCGTTATTTTGTATACTGGTATTACGGCTTTGATTGAATCCGTAAAAAAGGTAATGAACCCTTCAAGTCCCGAATACGAAACCGTTGGCATCGCAATTTTATTCGGAACTGTTTTTGTAAAAATCTTCCTTGGACTGTTCTTCCGCAGTGCCGGTAAAAAGGCAGACTCTGACTCGCTGGTTGCCAGCGGAACAGACGCGCTTTTTGATTCAATCGTTTCTTTTTCGACAGTTGTTGCGGCCTTTGTTTTTATTTACACCGGAAAATCAATCGAGGCCTTCCTTGGAATTTTGATTTCGGCTCTGATTATTAAAAGCGGTGCAGAAATCTTAAAAACAACCCTCAATAAAATCCTCGGCGAGCGCGTTGACGCACAGACGATTCACGACCTTAAAAAGACTGTAATGAGCGTAAGCCCGGATATTGCAGGCGTTTACGATGTTTTTTTGAATAACTACGGAATCGGAAAGTACACAGGATCGCTTCATATAGAAATTCCTGATACATATACGGCAAAACAGGTTGATGTTCTTGCACGTAAAATCTCTGAAACTGTCTCTAAAGTTCATGGAATTTCCCTTTCTGCGGTTGGAATTTACTCGGTTAATACTTCCGGGGACGAGGCTTCAAAAATCAATCTCGAAATCCTAAAGGTAATGAATGAATACCGTGACGTCCTTGAAATCCACGGATTTTACGCTGATGTTGCAGAAAAGAAAATCCGCTTTGATATCGTAATTTCTTTTGACGCAAAGGATATGAGAAAGACTTGCGCGGAAGTAAACGAACGCATTGCAAAAATGTACCCTGATTACAGCGTACAGATTCAATTTGATTCTGATATAAGCGGCTAGTTATGCTATAATATAAATAAACCTGATTAGGGTTATGGAGGAAAAAAAATGGCATTAATTAAAGATGGCCTTGGTGCTGCAGGCAAGGAACTTGGAGCATTTAAAAAGTTTATTTCACGCGGAAACGTTGTGGATATGGCAGTCGGTGTTATCATCGGCGGTGCATTTGGAAAAATTGTAACAAGTCTTGTAAACGACATTGTTATGCCTCTTATCGGCCTTGCACTCGGCAAGCTCGACTTTGCAGGTTTGTCTGTAAAAATCGGCGAAACAGAAATCAAATACGGCAGCTTTATTCAGACTGTTGTAGATTTCATCATCGTTGCTTTCTGTATCTTTGTTGTTATCAGGCTCTTTGAAAAATTCAAGAAAAAGGAAGATGCCAAGCCGGAAGAAACACCGGCTATAGTAAAATCTGACGAAGCAATCCTTCTTGAAGAAATCCGCGATATTCTTAAAAATAAATAAATGAAAGTATAAATAATACTTTTGAATTTTGACACCCCGCAGACGCGGGGTGTTTTTTTTATAAAATATGCTGAAAATATTCAAATAATTATTAAATAAACGACATCGGAATAGTAATAATACTTTGTTTTATATACAAAATTTGACTGCTTTATAATGCAAATTCCGTTGACTTTTGTATAAAACAGTCTAAAATTAATCTGAAATGTGATTTTCTTGCGCTAATTTCGGGGAGAAGAAATTGAAATTCACTTTCTTTCTTATAAAAAGGGGGCATACCATGAAAAAAGGTTTATTCAAAATGTTCTTAACCTCGATTTTGGCTATGAGCATTGTTCTTTCCGGATGTGCAGGTCTCAACGACCTGGAAGAGCGTTCTGACGAAACTATTGACAGAGCTACTATCACAGGGACGTCTTCTTTGTATGCAACAAGCTTTACAAAGAGTGCCACATTAACATCCAGCACGACTGCAGGTAACTACACAGTCTATGCTACTTCAGACAAAAAAGTTACAATTCCGTCGATTAATGCTGTCACAATCAATTCTGAAAGCGTTGACAGAAAGATTAATCTCGGCGGCGGCGGTTCTGCAGGTAAGTATCGCTGTATCGGTTTTACAACCGGCGGTTCCGCAACAGTAACCGTTAATGCTGACGGTGCTTCGGGACGCTATCTTGCACTGTGCAATTCAAGCGGATCCCAGCTGGATAAAAAAGAAACATCTTCTTCGATGTCAACTTTCACTTTCAGCATCTCATCTGCGGGTACTTATTACCTGATGTCGACAGGTTCTGCAATTTCAATTTACTACATTAAATGTGCAGTAGGTTCCTCATCTGGATCGTCTTCTTCTAGTTCAGGTTCTTCGGGATCAGGTTCTTCAGGAAGTTCGTCGTCAGGTTCATCTTCTTCAGGTTCAGTTTCAAAGATTACACTGTATAAATCTTCAAGCACTGTAGGAACCTATTCTTCTGTAAAGAGCGCACTTGCAGCAGTTGGTTCATCAGGAAGTTATACAATCGTAATTCCAAAGGGAACTTACAACGAAAACTATATCAACTATAACGGATCAGCTTCAATCACAATTCGTGGTGATACATCTTCATACAATGACGTAGTAATCAAAGGTCACGGAACAAATATGAAGAGTGAAAAAGGCCGCGAACTTATGGAACTGATGGGTTCATGCAACGTCGTTCTTAAAAACCTCACTTTGCAGAGTGACTACACCCGCGCAAAGTACGGAACATCTGACGTTCAGGCAGAAGTGCTTGGATTTGACTCAAAAGGAACTCTGGCTGCCTACAACTGTGCATTCAAAGGTCATCAGGACACAATGCGCACAACCGGTAAAACATGGTTCTACAAATGTTATGTTGAAGGTGACGTAGACTTTATCTGGATGGAATCCAGCGGAGTCGTTGCCCTTTACGAAGAGTGTACAATTTCTTCTGTTTATGACAGTTCGGCTTCTTCACACGATGCTTATGTAATGGCTCCTCGTGCAACAAAAGCTTCTACAATGGGTAAGGGCGTTGTTCTTTTTAAGTGTACTCTTAAGAGTGCAAGCGGCAACTCAACATATCTTTTCCGCAATCCATGGGGTTCAAACTCAAATTACTACAACCAGGGTGCTGTAGTTGACTGTTCATTCAGCGGAAGCGGATGGGTTAGTTCTGCTGCAAAAAGTGCCGCAATGGGAACAAGCGACCAGCAGTATATCGGCTGGAAAATGGATTCAAATGCAGCTTCAAAGTTCAGCTCAAAGATGAGTTCTATCGGAACACTTTCAAGTTCCAATAAATCTGCTGAATATTCAAACCGCAATGTAATCCTTAACAGACGTGTAAA
>JAILFZ010000083.1 GCA_024697295.1 Treponema sp. | reverse complement strand
GGCCTTTTTTTTGCCTGCAAATTTTTCGTTTGCGGCCGGCATGATAAAAACCGGTGCCGGCTTTAACAGTTTTAATTCAATAATTCTGTCGTGTCCTAACTGGCGGCATTCTGTGATTCGGGAACCCTTTATTCTGGAACGTAATAATTCATTAAAGCGGAGAGGTTTGTCGTTTTTAGGTATTTTTCGGCGCACTTCGTGGATTCTGCATTCTCCGGCGGCGAGGCTTACAAAAACTGTTTTTGCAACTCCCGGCTTGTAGGTGTAGAGCGCAATTGTACTGAAAGACGGCTGCACGATTTCCTGGATGAAGGAACCTTCAATATCCAGTTCGCGCAAAATGAGGTCGATTTCGTTGCAGTTTAATGACATCTGATTAGTTTACTCTTGTAATCTCGTTGATTTTATTTGCAAGCTCAAGAGTTTTATCTGTCTGACGGATAAGACGCTGGGCAAGCATTTTTGATAAGAATATACCATAATGCGGATTGCGTCTAATCAATGACAAAAAGTCCTGTTTAGGAATTCGGATCAGTTTGCAGTCTCCGACAGCGAGAATTGTTGCAGAGCGTCTGTCGTTGAGGAGGAATGCCATTTCACCGATGAACATATCGTTTGGTGTCAGGACAGAAATAAGCTTGCGGCCTGAGTAAACTGCGTAACGGCCGCTTACGATAAAGTAAAGGTCGTTGCTTACTTCGTGCTGGCGGCAGACTACCTGCTTATCCTTATACGAAACAGTATCGAACGGTTTGAGCATTCCAGGAACGTTGTTGACTGTGTTACGGATATTTGTGATTTCGAATGAAACTTCGTTTCCCTTGTCATTGTAATGAAGGTCAGAAACCATGCTCTGTGAAAGGCTGATTCCGCGGCCGTGAAGTTCGGTAGTTGTATCCTTGTTCAGTCGTGTTTTCCAATCAAAGCCGTTTCCGTCATCTTTGATTTTGAATGCACTTTTTACCTTGCCGATTATGTATGAAATATAAATGCGGCGGTTTGAAAACTGAGGCATTGCGGCTCTGGCGCCAATCAGCTGAAGAATGTCACCGCCCTGATTCATCCATTTTGATTTGTCTTCGTATGAAATTTCGAGGTTGCCGTGTTCAAGGGCGTTGGTCAAAAGTTCCATCAAAGTCATCTGAAGGTTAAAACGGTCTTCGTCAGAAATACGGTTTGTGTTGTACAAATAGCTTACGAGAAAGTTTGTGTAAAAGCGGATGTCCATCGGGTCGTTGCCGCAGATAAAACTGCCGGATTCCTGGCCGCCGATAACGTCCTGCATGCCGCGTGTATAAAGAAACTGCTGGTTCTGCCACAAAATGCGCAGAAGGCGGCTGAAGTGTTTTGTAAATTCTTTTACAGTCTGAACACAAACAATGTTAGGATTTTTCTTTTCTTCAATTTCGCTGATCATGCGTGCACTCTGGCAGACAGCGATGATTCCGCCGTAATGCAGCCACGGGTCGCCGTCGATTGCTGCGAGAATTCTTTTTGCATCAACTTTCTCGTCCGAAAAATCTATGACTTTGATTTCCGGAATCTGGTAATCAATGTAGTTAATGATTTGTTCTGTGTCGGAAAAAACGTCGGTTTCAAAATAAGCGCTGTACTTTTTGCAGGCGTTTTGAACTGTGGTGATAATAACATCGTTTGAAGTGGCTGTAAGAATCTTTTTCATAATAAATGCTCCGTGGCAAAAACTTTCTGTTATTTTAACTGAATCCCGAAAAACTTCAGTTTTTCGAGTACTTTTAATTGTAATTCATAAATGCTGATAATAAAAGGATAAAAATAAAAAATCCGGCATTTGTGCCGGATTTTTCTTTGTCTTATCAACAATTAGAACTTGTTTTTGAATTCTTCAAGAACTTTTTCTGGAGCCGGGCGGGCATCGATATCCACGAGGTTTCCCTTGCTCTTGTAAAAGTCGATAAGTGGTGCCGTTGACTTGCGGTAAACAACAAGACGGTTCTGGATAGATTCTGTTTTGTCGTCGTCGCGTGTGTAAAGTTCGCCGCCGCATTTGTCGCATTTACCTTCAGTTTTTGGCGGGTTGAACTTAACGTGGTACATCTGTCCGCATTCTTTACAGCAAACGCGTCCGCCAAGACGTTCAATAACTGCTTCGTCTGCAATGTCAAAGTTTACGGCAGCGTCGATTTTTGCAAATGATTCGAGGGCTTCTGCCTGAGGAATTGTTCTTGGAAATCCGTCAAGAATGTAGCCGTTCTTTGTGTCGCTCTGTGAAAGTCTGTCTTTTACGAGGCCGATTGTAATTTCGTCACTAACAAGTCCGCCGGCATCAATAATTGCCTTTGCTTTTTTACCAAGTTCAGTTCCGTTTTTAATGTTTTCGCGGAAAATATCGCCTGTAGAAATGTGTGGAATTCCGTATGCTTTTGCGGCTTCCTTAGCCAAAGTTCCTTTTCCTGCTCCCGGTGGGCCTAAAAAGATAAAATTCATTTTGAATCTCCTATTAATTCCAATAAATCCGCTGTTGCGGACTGCCTATCTTACCACAGAAACGGTCATAAACTCAATCGTTGTATTCCAGTCAAAAAGTGTGTTGTTTGCGGCGCTCAAAAGAAGGTTTTTGATTTTTAAAAGATCGTCGTTTCCAACCTGGACTGCGAGGGCACTTCCGTAAGATGAGTTTTCCGCGTCAAACCAGCGGTTTATTTCCTGCTCGGTTATGCGGCGTTTTTCGGTAATAACGCGGCTTGCGGATTTAACTTCAAAACCTTTGTCTGAGAAAGTCTTTGCAATTGATTTTTCGTCCCATGCAAAAAGGGGATTGTCCTGATTGCTGAAGAATTCATTTTCGGCGAGTGACATTTTTTTAAGGATTGTATCAAATACTTCGCGTGTGGATTCATTAAGAATCTGGTTCTGCACAAGTTCGCCGATGCGCTGGCCCTTGCCCGGAATCCTCTGTGAAATTACAACTGTAAAGCCGTCAGGAACAATTGTTTTTGGAAGCTGTTCCAGCGAGTAGGCAAGAACGTCTGCGCTGTCCTGACAGTTGAACGGGTCGCGGAAAAAAAGACGGTCAAAAAGAATGCTTTTGTCGGCGTAGCCCGTTAAAATCGAATTGAATTCATCTGAAGTCAGATAATTTTCTTTTGAAGGCGGGCGGAGGGTCAAAACAGGTCTGTCCAGATCATCGAGCGTCCGTCCGTATTGATCAAGAATCTGCATCCCGCGCTCGTTCCAGCAGACACCGGCTGTTACCCCTTCAGGAGTTTTCCGGCTGATATCCCAGAGCAAAAGTCCGTCGTCTGCATTCCAGATGAGGCTCCGGGTGTGGCGGCTCAACTGTGCAAGCTGGACCATCGCGTCGCGGATGGATGTCAAAACCTGAGCCCGGTTTGAATCAAGGCGTCCTCTCCATGAGCGGTCTGCCTTGTCGAGGGCACTTTCCTTTCTCTCATCCTTCGGGGTGAAAGTCAACTGTTCTTTTTTGACCGTTGTGTTTGTATTGAAATTCTTGTTTATCCACCATTCGCCGATTGGATTTTTAAAGTCGCTTGCAAAGTGAGGAAGCGGGTGCATTCCGCAGGAGGCGTTTGTGTCCGGTTTTTCGGGCTGGATATCTTCAAGAATAGCAGAAATCTGCATTTCGCGCCGTGAAAGAACGTCGTCTTTGATTCGAGCTTCGTAGCCCTGGTCTGTCGGAGTGTAAAAAACGCGTCCGACGAGTTCGGTCGGAAGATACTGCTGTGCAACCCAGTGGTCGCGGTAAGCATGCGGATACAAATAGCCGTCTCCGTGGCCAAAGCCTTCGGCGTCGCGGCTTCCGTCCTTTAAATGGTTCGGAACTTCTGCATCTTCTTTTTCTACCGATGAAAGGGCGTCAAAAAAAGCCATGGAACTGTTTGACTTTGGCGCAGTTGCCAGATACAGTGCAGCATGTGCCAGGTGGTAACGGCCTTCCGGAAGACCGACACGGTCAAAGGCATCCGCGCACGAAGTAACGACTGCAATTGCGTAAGGATCTGCAAGACCTGTGTCCTCGCAGGCAGAAATCAACATCCGGCGGAAGATAAAATGAGGGTCCTCGCCTGCGCGCACCATGCGTGCAAGCCAGTACATGGCGGCGTCCGGGTCGCGTCCGCGCAGTGATTTTATGAATGCAGAAATTATGTCGTAGTGATAGTCGCCGTCGCGGTCGTACAAAACAACCTTTTTTTGAATGGATTCTTCGGCCGCTTCTTTTGAAATGTAGATTTTGCTTCCCCAGGCCGGAACCGGATTTGTGTTGTTCGGCTCCCATTTTTCAGGAGTGGTTTCAACGGCAAGTTCGAGGGCATTGAGAAGTGAGCGGGCATCGCCGTTTGCGGTGTCGACCAGGTGTTCGAGGGCGCCAGTTTCAAATTCAACATCCCAGTGACCGTAACCTCGTTCACTGTCATGCAGTGCCATCTGAGCAGCCTTCATCAAATCATCTTTTGTGAGTGGCTTAAGCTGGAATACACGGCTCCGGCTTACGAGGGCCTTATTTACTTCAAAAAACGGGTTTTCTGTCGTGGCGCCGATTAAAATGATTGTGCCGTTTTCGACCCATGGAAGAAGTGCATCCTGCTGGCTTTTGTTCCAGCGGTGAACTTCGTCTACAAAAAGAATTGTACGGCGGTTATAAAGCTTGTTATATTCGTCGGCGTTTTTGATTGCGTTTCTGATATCCTGAACACCGGTCAAAACAGCGTTCAGTGTAATAAAGTTTGAAGAAGTGTGATTTGCGATAACGCGGGCAAGAGTGGTTTTTCCCGAGCCCGGCGGTCCGTAAAAAATGACGGAAGTTAACTGGTCAGCACTGATTGCCCGGCGCAAAAGACGGCCTTTTCCGACGATGTGGTCCTGACCGATGTATTCATCAAGGTTCCGCGGGCGCATCCTGGAAGCGAGAGGTTCTTTTTGATGTGATGCAGTGTCAAATAAGTCTGACAT
>JAILFZ010000118.1 GCA_024697295.1 Treponema sp. | reverse complement strand
AGCATGGCGCAGGTCCTGCAGGGCGTCATTTTACAGTAAACTGTCGCCCCGTCAATCGAAATTCCGCGCTTTGCTGCCTGACAAATCGCATTTTGTTCAGCATGAACGGTACGTACACAATGCTGTGTTACCGAACCGTCCTCGTGAAGCACTTTGCGCAAAAGATGACCGGCCTGGTCACAGTGCGGCAGGCCCGCAGGAGAACCCACGTAGCCCGTAACCAGAATCTGGTTATCACGTGCAATTACACAACCTGATCTTCCTCTGTCGCAGGTAGCCCTCTTTGCAATAGTGCGGGCGACCTCCATAAAATATTCATCCCATGTCGGGCGCTCGTATGGTGCTTCACTCATAAATTACTTGTTTGCCTCAAAAATAATGTCTGCAACGAATACTACAGCAAGAATCCATGTAACAACAGGGATTTGTTTTGCTTTCTTTCCTGCACATTTTGCGATTACGTAAGAGATAATACCCCACATAATACCCTTTGAAATTGAGTATGAGAAAGGCATTGTCATGATTGTAATGAATGCTGGAATTCCTTCTGTAGGGTCATCAAACTTGATGTCTACAACGCTCTTCATCATGAGGTAACCTACAAAGATGAGGGCCGGTGCTGTGGCAGCTGCCGGAATAAGTCCAAACAAAGGTCCAAGGAAAAGTGAAAGAAGGAACAAAACTGCAGTTACAACTGATGCAAGACCTGTGCGGGCACCTGCAGCAACACCTGATGATGATTCAACAAAAGAAGTTACGGTTGAAGTACCGAGACATGCACCTGCAACAGTACCAACAGCGTCTGCCATGAGGGCGCCCTTAACGTTCTGAACTTCACCCTTTGAATCCTTGAGGTTGCCCTGTTCAGCAACACCGAGAAGAGTACCGATGGTATCAAAAAGGTCTGTGAAAAGGAAAGTAACAAAGATTACAACAAAGCTTCCCAGAGTTGCAAATGAGAATTTACCTGCAGCATCAAGGGCGATTCCCTTAAAGTCAAAGGCAAAGAAATATGGTTTTGAAGGTGAACTGAACGGTGAGAAGTTTTCAGGAACTTTTGTTACACCGAACGGAATGCCGATTACAGTTGTAATGGCGATACCGATGAGGATTGCACCTGGTACTTTGAGCATGTACAGAATGATCGTAATGATAAGACCAAGGATACAAACGATTGCGGCGCTGTTGTCCATTGTAAAGTTAACAAAACCGATTAAAGTTCCTGTTTTTGTAGAAACGATGCCTGCATTTGCAAGACCGATGATGGTAATAAAAAGACCGATACCTACAGCAACAGCCTTTTTAAGGCCTTCAGGAATTGAATTGATGATTGCCTCGCGCACACCGCACAGTGACAAAACAACAAACAAAATACCTTCAAGGAATACGGCAGTCAGGGCAAGCTGCCATGTACAGCCCATTCCGAGAACTACTGTGTAAGTAAAGAATGCGTTAAGACCAAGGCCTGGAGCAAGTGCAACAGGAAGGTTTGCGGCAAATGCCATAACCAGTGTAGCGATTGCAGCTGAAAGTGCAGTTGCAGTAAACAATGCATTCCAGTTCATTCCGGCCTGAGAAAGAATCCCAGGGTTAACAGCAAGAATGTAAGCCATGGCAAGGAATGTTGTAATTCCACCGACAATTTCGCGGCTTACGGACGAACCTCTTTCTTTGATTTTAAAAAGTGTGTCCATTTAAATGACCTCCATTTTTTTTATGAACATTCTTCAGTATATCACCCTGATATTTTTATGACAAATAATTTTTACGGCCGTCCACCGGGAACGCTCCTCGTTCAGTGACACTACTCCCGCGCCGCCCCACCCCGAAAACTCAAAAATCTACAATATAGGAACCCAAAAAATTGACATATGGGACTTTTCAAGATAAAATTAATTTTAATATAAAGTGTCATTCAGGATATAAAAAATGAATAGTAAAGATTCAAGTTCAAGCGGGAACTTAAACGATTACGGAAACTTTATCAAAAGCAGCGCAAAGCCGTCTAAAAATGCCTGTCAAAAACAGTCAAAGCCGGCAAAAACCCCCACTACAAAAGAAAAAGTTCAGCCTAAAAAAACTGTCAGATCTCAGCCTTCAAAATCAGCCGGTCTACATAACCAGAAAGTAAAAAGCCCTATCGGCCGAAAGCTCATATTTATTATTTCTCTCGTAATCATCATCGCTCTCGGCGGAGTAACCTACCTCGTATCCTACTTTACCACACAGGACGTCCGTATCAGTGCCGAGGAAAACAACCTCGTAATCAACAGCCGTACGGCAGGTGATACAGAAAGCCGCATAGAAAATATTTCATCTTCCATCGGAATGCTTCTTGACCTGCTCAAAACCACAAACAACAATGAGACCGAAATCAAATCCGTAGAAGCCCTCTTCTTTGACCACAATCAGGACATCATGGCAGTTTACTTTCCGTCAAAGGACCGTATCCTGCTCAATACAGCCTTTTTAATTTCCCATCGAATAACGCCAGACACTCCGTCAGCATATTTTGCCCAGGAAACCGATTCAATTAAAAAAGCGGGCGACGGCACTTTTGAATTAAAAAATTCTTCGCCGTTCTTCAACGTGCCTTCAATGGCAATTTTTGAACCTCTTTCCATCAGTGGAAAAAATACCGCAGTCTGCATCCTCTGGAACACAGAAAACTTAAGCGAAAACTTCGGTAACGGAAGCGTAAACCAGTCAGTCCTCGTAAACAACGACGGTGATATTCTTATTCACGGGGACATTTCTTTTATGATGGACGGTTCAAGCGAAAACAAAAATCCGATTGTAGTCGAAATGCAGAAAAGCACACAGAACAACAGTCAGATTACCTATAGAGACGAAGGCGAAGAAGAATACATCGGTGCCTTCAGAAAG
>JAILFZ010000057.1 GCA_024697295.1 Treponema sp. | reverse complement strand
ATTCCAGGTACCAGTACGTGTCTGATCCAGATTGGCTTTTTGATTGAATCAAGATATTTGAACATCTGGCGTACGTTCTTTCCTGTACGGCCAACGAGTTTGATGTGTTCTTCTTCGTTAATGTGTTTTATGTCTACAAGGAGAATATCGGTTACTTCCATCAGTTTCTGGAACTTTGTAAACCATTCGCCTTCTTCTGTGTACGGCCCGCCTGCAGTGTCGATACAGGTGTTTATTCCGCGCTGTTTGGCCTTTGTAAATAATTCAATTAAAAAATCAATCTGAGCCAGTGGTTCTCCGCCTGATACTGTGATTCCGCCTTTCGGACCCCAGAAATCACGGCAGCTTTCAGCTTCGTCGAGGAGCTGATCGGCAGTATAGAGTTTTCCACTGGTCATGTTCCATGTGTCAGGGTTATGACAGTAAAGACAGCGGTAAGGACATCCGCTAAAAAAGATGATAAATCGAACTCCAGGTCCGTCTACAGAACCAAAAGATTCAAGCTGGTGAATATATCCCTGTAATGCCATTTTGTACCTCTGACAAATAGAAAATTTTTAATACACAAAAAAAAGAAAAATAAAAAGCGTGGCGGAGTCGGGTTTCTGACACAACCTCGCCTGAACTTGTTCACTGCGGGGGGTTGACGGCAGGTTCCCGACGGGAGCCACGCTCTTATTATGGGGTATCCGGCCTGCTTTTTACAGGTCGGATTGTTTATTTAGGGTTTATTACAAACCCTAAAAACGGCGAAGTCAAGGCTTTAAGCGTATGCGTGCCTTGACTCGACGTATTACAATGAAGCGTGGCAGGTACGTGCGATAACGTCGTCCTGCTGTTCCTTTGTAAGGTTGATGAAGCGTACAGCGTAACCAGAAACGCGTACGGTAAAGTTAGCGTATTCAGGTTTTTCCGGATGAGCCTGACAATCCTTGAGCTTTTCTACTCCGAATACGTTTACGTTCAAGTGGTGTGAACCATGAGCGAAGTATCCGTCGAGAACGTTTACAAGGTTTGTGATTCTTTCGTTTTCATCGTGTCCGAGTGCGCTTGGGTTGATTGTCTGTGTATTTGAAATACCGTCCAGAGCGTATTCGTATGGAACTTTTGCTACAGACTTGAGAGACTTAACGAGACCTTTTGTTTCTGCACCGTAAGATGGGTTTGCACCTGGTGAGAATGGTTCGTGAGCCTTACGTCCGTCAGGAAGAGCTCCTGTTGCCTTACCGTATACAACGTTTGAAGTAATAGTAAGGATAGAAGTTGTAGGTTCAGCATTGCGGTATGTAGGGTGCTTCTTGATCTTTCCGATGAATGTCTTGAGCAGCCATACAGCGATGTCGTCTGCGCGGTCATCATCCTGACCGTAGCGTGGGAATTCGCCTTCGATTTCGAAGTCTTTTGCAAGACCTTTGTCGTCGCGGATAACCTTAACTTTTGCGTACTTGATAGCTGAGAGTGAGTCAACTACGTGTGAGAATCCGGCGATACCTGTTGCAAATGTACGGCGTACATCTGTATCGATAAGAGCCATTTCTGCAGCTTCGTAGTAGTATTTATCGTGCATGTAGTGAATCAGGTTCAATACGTTTACATAGATGTCAGCGAGCCAGTCGAGCATCATATCGTACTTGTGCATAACTTCTGTATAGTCGAGGTATTCAGAAGTGATTGGCTGGAATTCTGGACCAACCTGTACATATGGTGTAAGTCCGTCGCCTTCGTCTTTACCGCCGTTGATAGCGTAAAGGAGGGCTTTTGCAAGGTTAGCGCGTGCTCCGAAGAACTGCATTTCTTTACCAGTCTGAGTTGCTGATACACAACAGCAGATTGAGTAGTCATCACCCCAGATCGGGCGCATAACATCGTCGTTTTCGTACTGGATTGATGATGTATCGATAGAGATTTTTGCAGCGTATTTGCGGAAGTTTTCCGGGAGTCTCTTTGAGTAAAGAACTGTCATGTTTGGTTCTGGAGATGGTCCCATGTTTTCCAGTGTGTGGAGGAAGCGGAAGTCGTTCTTTGTTACCATTGAACGTCCGTCCTGTCCAAGACCGCCGATTTCAAGAGTAGCCCATACCGGGTCACCTGAGAAGAGCTGGTTGTATGATTCGATGCGGGCAAAGCGTACCATACGGAACTTCATTACCATGTGGTCTACGAGTTCCTGTGCTTTTTCTTCTGTGATTGTTCCGTTTGCAAGGTCACGTTCGATGTAGATGTCGAGGAATGTTGATACACGTCCTACAGACATTGCGGCACCGTTCTGTGTTTTGATTGCAGCGAGGTAACCGAAGTACAGCCACTGGAATGCTTCTTTGGCGTTTTTAGCCGGTTTGGAAATATCAAAACCGTAGCTTGCAGCCATTGCTTTCATTCCGTTGAGTGCTTTTACCTGTTCAGCAACTTCTTCGCGGAGGCGGATAACTTCTTCAGTCATTGTACCGTCGCCGACTCTTGAGAAGTCAGCTTTTTTCTGTTCGATAAGATAATCGATACCGTAAAGGGCGATACGGCGGTAGTCACCTACGATACGTCCACGTCCGTATGTATCTGGCAAACCAGTAAGGATGTGGGCTTTACGTGCTTTACGGATTTCTGGAGAGTATACATCAAATACAGCGTCTGAGTGTGTTTTGTGGTATACAGTAAAGATTTTGTGGAGTTCCGGGTTTGGTGTGTAGCCATACATTTCGCATGACTGTTCAGCCATTTTGATTCCACCAAATGGCATGAATGCGCGTTTGAGCGGTTTATCAGTCTGGAGACCAACTACCTGTTCAAGTTCTTTACCGTCGCTGCAGATGTATCCCGGGTTGTGGGCAGTGAGACCAGTAACGATGTCTGTGTCCATGTCGAGTACGCCACCCTTGTCATGTTCAGCTTTCTGGAGCTTCTGAACTTCGCCCCAAAGCTTATTAGTAGCGGCTGTCGGGCCAGTGAGGAATGACTGGTCACCATCATAATGTGTGTAGTTTTCCTGGATAAAGTCGCGGACATTGATTTCTTCTTTCCAAAGTCTTCCTTTGAATCCGCTCCAAGCTTCCTGTTCCATAAAAATCTCCTTTCCTGATTGAATAGGACCCGGACAAGTTTGCTTGAAGACACAGAAATCAACCCGCCTGAAAATAGGTAGGTAATTATACGCAGAGAACACGCTTTAAAAAGCGGGCAGTCTGGAGAGTAGGTTAGAGTGAATTCAAAAACAGTTTGTGTTAGGGCCCGTATTTATGCAGGCAATTATATATACTCGACATCCGGTTAGGGGTGCCGACTGTTTCTGTGACTAAAATATACAGTAAAAACAGATTTATGGCAACCTGTACAGATAGTTATTTTTCAAATAGTTTGTTATAAACACCGCTATCTGTGGGGTCTATACTTTGAATTTGTCTACTTCAGTGCCGAGTTCGACGATGTTTTCGGAGTTTTTGTGGGTCATGTCATTAACCGAGTTTATTGAATTATTGATTGATTCAATACCGATGGACATTTCCTGCATGCTTGCACCGATTTCGTCAGTAATGCGGAGAAGATTTTTCATTGTCTGATTTGCTTCTGCAGTTGAAGCCTGCATTGCATCTCCGCCGGACTTTACGTTAACGGTAACATCGTTGATCTGCTTGATGGCTTCAAGAACCTGGGTTCCGCCCTCAGACTGCTCGTGCATGGCATTCATGATTGTAGTTTCCTGCTGGGAAACAGTTCTTGTAAGTTCAAAAATCTCCTGGAACTTCTGCTGGAGTTTTGTGGAAGCATCCGTTACTTCCTTGATACTGTTAAGTACCTGCTGGAGGTTTACGGTGATGTTTTTACCCTGCTTGTTTGAGTCTTCGGCAAGTTTACGGATTTCGTCCGCAACAACGCTGAAGCCCTTTCCGCTTTCGCCGGCATGTGCGGCTTCGATTGCGGCGTTCATGGCAAGAAGGTTTGTCTGGCTGGCAATGTTCTGGATAATCTTTGACGCTTCCAGGAGTGTCTGGGATTCTTCCTGAATTTTAACTGTCGCATCAACAGTGGTCTGAATGCTTTTGCGGCCTTCTTCCGATGAGCGTTCAAGGGCATCGATATTCGAACTGTTTTTTTCGAGAATTGTCGTTACTGAGCGGATGTTTGCAACCATCTGTTCAATTGCGCTTGAAGATTCAATTACGCTGGAACTCTGACTCTGGATTGCAGAAACAAGTTCATTAACCCGGTGATTGATTGCATCCAGGGCACCCTGAGCTTCGCTTACATTTGCGCCCTGCTGCTGAACCTGTCTGTTTACGGAATCGATGTTTGCCGTAATCTGGTTTGCGCTTGCGGCGGTGTCAGCCATATTCTGCTCCAGCTGTTCACTCTGCATCTGGAGGTCGCCGGTGGATTCCTTAATCTGCCGGATTGAATTCTGGATTTTTTCGATTGTAAGGTTAAAGAATTTGTAAAGGTTGCCCATTTCGTTTTCTTTACGTACGTCCATGCGGACTGTCAGGTCTCCGTCACCCTGGGCGATGTTTTTCATTGCGGCAACACCCTTGTTCATTTCCTGTGCAACAGAGCGTGCAATGATGAAGAGAATTGCAAGGGTTACCAGCATTGTGATTAAAAGGGCAGTTGAAACGTAAATGAACATTCTTCTGCCGGCGGAATCAATTTCTGCCATTATGATGTTTGCACCTACAAACCAGACTTCTTTTGCGTCACCAACCTTGAAAGGCTGGAAGAATTTGAGCTGGTTTTTACCGTTGTAATCAACTTCATAGCCGAATGGAATCAGAGTCTCTTTTGCGTTCTGAAAAAGCACTGAAGTTTTTGCATCTTCGTAACCTGCAAAAGTGCTTCCTTCCAGGTCTGAGTCGGCTTCTACGGCCGTAAGTCCTGAGTCTGATACAAGTGAAAGATAGCCTGTTTCGTAGAGCGTTGCTTCCTTGAGAATTGAACTTAATGTTGAAAGGGACATATCGAGACCGATAACACCGATTGGAGTTCCGTTCCGGTCGTGAATCGGGAAGGCTACACCGCAGACATAAATTGTCTGGCCGCCGATTTCGTACGGGTTAGGGTCAATGAGAATTCCTGTGGGGCTGTTGAGGGGATTAACATACCAGAAGCCGTCTTCGTAATCAGTAAGCGGCGTGCATTCAACTGTTGAACCAACCTTTGTCCAGTATGGAATAAAGCGCCCGGTAGAATCATGATATTCAGTATTTGCATACTGGTAATCAAGTCCGTCCAGCGCATCCGGTTCATAAACAACCCAGGTATCCACGAAATTTTCATTTTCGATAAGGGCCTGTTTGAGAATGTTGTTGATGAATTCCCGGCGCTGTGAGCGTGGAACGGTGTGGATTTGTTCAACAACGGTTTTGAGGGCCGCACAGGTGTCAAATTCATTCTGAATGAGGGCCTTTGTGCGTTCTGCGTAATAATTTGCAGTCTGTTTAAGGTATTTGTCAGACAGGTCGTAGGTTCCTTTATTGATTCGATTTAAAATGAATAAAGCACAGACAGTTAAAAGAACAACAAGCAGTGCGCCGATTGTGCCCACAAGCTGTGTCTGGATGCTTCTGTCCAGAATACCGTTTCTAGGTCCGTCGTTTTTAGCCATGAGTATCTCCTTAGTGGGGGGTGCTCGGTTGATTCAAGAAAAGCTAAAGGGAATTTTAATGCAGTTTGTCCGATGTGACAAATAATTTGTAGTTAATTCGTCGAGTCAAGGCACGCATACGCTTAAAGCCTTGACTTCGCCGTTTTTAGGGTTTGTAATAAACCCTAAATCAAAAAAAACGGTACTTCAAGGATGAAGTACCGTTTATCGGGCTTAAGCGGGCTTAAGCAAAAATCGGTCGAACGTTGATTACGCCGTCGATTGTAGAAAGCGCCTTGAGGGCATCATCGCCAACCTTTCCGTCAACGTCGATAAGGCAGTAAGCCAGTTCGTTGCGGTTCTGGTCAACCATACCTGCAATGTTGAGTTTTGCATTTCCAAGAACAGTTGTAAACTGAGCAATCATGTTTGGAACGTTCTTGTGTGAGATGCAAAGACGAGTTCCGCCGGCCGGGATAGCCTGGTCGAGTTTTGCTTTAGGGAAATTTACAGAATTTGTGATTGAACCTGTTTCCAGGAATTCACGCAATTCTTTTACTGCCATAATGGCACAGTTGTCTTCAGCTTCTGGTGTTGAAGCACCGAGGTGAGGAAGACAAACTACTTTGTCGCATTTGAGCAATGCTTCATCGGCAAAGTCAGTGATAAGGCAGGAAACTTTTCCTGAGTTGATTGCTGCGAGTACATCAGCGTTGTTTACGAGACCGCCGCGTGCAAAGTTGATGATGCGTACGCCGTCTTTCATTGTTTTGATTGAAGAAGCGTTGATCATTCCCTTTGTATCGTCTGTCTGTGGAACGTGTACTGTGATATAGTCAGCTTTTGAATATACACCTTCGAGTGTTTCTGAGTATTTTACGTCGCGGTTCAGGCTCCATGCTGCCTTGATAGAAAGGAACGGATCGTAACCGATTACGTTCATTCCGAGGTCGATTGCAGTGTTGGCAACCATTGCACCGATAGCTCCGAGACCGATTACACCGAGAGTTTTTCCTTTAAGTTCAGGACCAACAAACTGTGATTTTCCTTTTTCTGCAAGAGCAGGAATTTCATCACCTTTTCCTGCAAGGCCTGCAACCCATTTGTTGGCTGCTACAGCAGGACGGCTTGAAAGAAGGAGTGCGAGAATTACGAGTTCCTTTACAGCGTTTGCGTTTGCACCAGGAGTGTTGAATACAACGATTCCTTTTTCTGCAAGTTCAACGCAAGGAATATTATTTGTTCCGGCACCTGCACGTGCAACAGCCTTTACGGTTGCAGCAAGTTCCATTCCGTGCATTTCCTGTGAACGAACAAGAATTGCATCCGGATTGTTGATTTCTGATGCTACTTCGTAGCTGTCGCGTGGAAAGTTATCCAGACCGATGGCACTGATTTTATTAAGGGTTTGAATTTTATACATTACGCATTCTCCTGTGCAAACTTTTTCATGAATTCAACTAATGCTTTTACACCGTTGAGTGTCATTGCGTTGTAAATAGATGCGCGCATACCACCAACAAGACGGTGACCTTTAAGGTTGATAAGACCTGCGGCTTCAGCTTCTTTTACAAACTTAGAGTTGATTTCCTTTTCTTTTGCAAGAGCGGCTTTTTCGTCGGCAGTCTGTTCAGCTTCGTCTTTTTTGGCGGCTGCTGCAGTAACAGCTGTAGAGTATTTTGTAAGGAATGGAACGTTCATGAGAGAGCGGCTTCCTTTTTCTGCTGTTGCATGGTAGAAGTCTGAACTGTCGAGGAAGTTGTAGAGACAGTCAGCCTTTTCTACATTGAGCCTGTTGATTCCTGCTGCTCCGCCGTTCTTTTCGATCCAGTGAAGAACCTTGTCGAGAACGTAGATAGTGTAGCATGGAGGTGTGTTGTACATAGAACCGTTGTCTGCATGAGTTTTGTAAGCAAGCATTGTCGGAGTGCCTGGGAGGCAGTTTTCCGGTTCAGGGATAAGGTCTTCGCGGATGATTACCAGAGTAACACCGGCCGGAGCAAGGTTTTTCTGTGCGCCTGCAAAGAGAAGGCCGAATTTTGAAACATCAAGTTCTTCGCTCAAAACGCATGAAGAAATATCTGCTACGAGAGGAATGCTTCCTGTGTCAGGAATGTATTCGTAGTGAGTTCCCATGATTGTATTGTTGAAACAGATGTAAGCGTAGTCATAGTCGCCTGTGATTTTTTCAACGCGAGGAATATAAGAATAATTTTTGTCTTTTGAAGAAGCGATTACATCAACAGCAACGCCGAGTTTTTTTGCTTCTGCAGCGGCTTTTTTTGCCCATACACCGGTTTCGATGTAAGCGGCTTTCTTGTTTTTGATTCCGAGGTTCTGTGCAACCATGGCAAACTGAGTTGAACCGCCACCCTGTACAAAGAGTACTTTGTAGTTTTCAGGAACTTTCATAAGTTTTCGAATCATTGCTTCTGCATCTTCGATGATTGGTTCATAGTACTTGGAACGGTGGCTCATTTCCATAACAGACTGACCTGTTCCCTGATAATCAAGCATTTCTGCCGCACATTCTTTTAATACTTCTTCCGGAAGGCAAGAAGGACCGGCACTAAAGTTGTAAACACGTGACATTGTATACCTCGTCTTTGAGAATTTAAGTAATGACGATTCTATTCATAAGTACA
>JAILFZ010000027.1 GCA_024697295.1 Treponema sp. | reverse complement strand
TTTGTTGCCCTCGAACAGGACATCCAGGAACTTATCAACACTGAAGTTGAGCGCCGCACCGAAGAACTGCGCACTTTGATGAATGCAGGTCCCGTATTCAAAAGTTCAAACTATGGTACGATTGAATTTACTTCTGAGACTACAGCAACATGGAACGGCTACGGACTTCTGGTTCCTTCGGTAATCAGTATGAAAAATGCCGGTGGAATTACAATTTCTGCTCTGTATTATCTGGATAACTCGCTCAAAAAGTCTTACGACGGTATTCTGACATTCAAATTTGACTCAATCGACAGACCGGTTAATTTCTTATACAAAATGACCGGCAACGGACTGCGCCTTGAAGACGCAACAAAAGCCCGCATTAAAGACGGGGTTGTAACTTCGCGCGCTTCAAGCCCGCTCGTTATGTTCTTTGCAAAAAAATAATGGCATTCGTTCAGTTTTCTAAAGTTTCCCTCGCATTCGGGGACCGCGATATTCTCAAAGATGTTTCTGTAAACCTCGCCAAAGGCAGTAAGGCCGCTCTTACCGGAGCAAACGGAACCGGTAAGTCTACGCTCATAAAAGTTATGGCTGGCCTCATAACGCCTGACGGCGGAACGCGGACTTTTCAAAAAGATGCAAGAATTGCATACCTTCCTCAAAGCGGCCTGACACATAAAGGCTGTTCTCTTCGGGAAGAAGCCGACAAGGCTTTTGCAGACGGTTACGAACTTGAAAAAGAACTGGATTCAATCGGAGACCAGTTAAAGGATGGCAGTGGAAATCAGAAAACCCTCCTTGAGCGCCACGACCAGATAATCAACCTTCTCGAATCCACTGGTTTTAACCGGCGCCGCGTTACTGCCGAACAGATTTTAATCGGTCTTGGTTTTGAACGCTGTGATCTGGACAGAAACTGTGAAGAGTTTTCGGGCGGATGGCAGATGCGTATTGCTCTTGCAAAGGCTCTGATGGTAAATCCGGATATTCTTCTTCTTGATGAACCTACAAACTATCTCGATATCGAAGCCCGCGAATGGCTGGAAAAGTTTTTGAATAATTTTGAAGGCGGTTTTCTCCTTGTAAGCCACGACCGCTACTTTCTGGACCACACAATCAACGAAGTTTACGAATTATTTAACGGCGAACTTCACCGTTATCCGGGCAATTTTTCTCATTACGAAAAGGTTCGTGATGTTGAACTTGAAACTTTAATCAAAGAATACGAAAAACAACAGGAAGAAATTGCACACCTGCAGGAATTTATCGACCGTTTTGGCGCCAAGGCTACAAAGGCAGCCCAGGCTCAGGAACGTCAGAAAATGCTCGATAAAATCCTTGAGCACCAGATAATAATTCCGGAGTCGCTTAAAAAGATTCACTTTAAGTTTCCGCCGGCTCCGCACGCAGGACGCCTCGTTGCAACCCTGCAGGGCCTTACAAAATCTTATGACGGAAGCCGCAAGGTCCTTGATAATCTGGACCTCGTACTCGAAAACGGCGAGAGGCTTGTTGTTGCAGGACACAACGGAGCCGGAAAAACAACCCTCCTCAGAATCATTGCAGGCGAGGACAGCAGTTTTAGCGGAGAAGTAAAACTGGGTGCGGGCGTAAAAATCGGATACTTCAGCCAGGATAACGCCGAGCGCTTAAAGGGCAGTCAGACAGTTCTTGAAGCGGTAGAAGAAGATGCTCCGCTCGAGCTTATTCCAAAACTGCGTGATATGCTTGGAGCATTTTTGTTCCGGGGCGATGATGTATTCAAGAGCCTTGACGTTTTGAGCGGTGGAGAAAAGAGCCGCGTTGCCCTGCTCAAACTGCTTCTGCGTCCGGTAAACTTTTTGATTCTTGATGAACCTACAAACCACCTCGACATGCATTCCAAGGACGTGCTTTTGAGCGCCCTCAGGGATTTTGGCGGAACCGTTATTTTTGTAAGCCATGACCGCGGATTTATTGAAGACCTTTCGACCCGTGTTCTTGAACTTAAACCGGGTAAATACAGACTTTTTCCGGGCGACTACAGGTACTACATGGAGCGCCTTGAGCGGGAAGAAGCAGGTCTTGAATCTTCAAGTGCAGATGAAAACAGATTGACGCAGAATAAAAACGGCGGTGCGGAAGTCAGCACAGGCCAAAAACCTGCACCTGTTACATCGGGAAAGGCTTCCTGGGAAGAGCAGAAAAAACTCGATGCACAAAAAAGAAAGATGGAACGCACTGTATCTGCCCTTGAAGAAGAAATTCTTGCAACAGAAGAAAAAAAGAGCGTTCTTGAAAACAGCATGGCAAACCCGGATGTATATTCAAATGCGGTTAAGGCAAAGGCTGTTCAAAAAGAAATAGATGAATTGAATTCAAAACTTGACGAATTAAATAAACAGTGGGAAGAAGCGGCAGAAGCGCTCGAAGCACTGTAACGGAGGAAAAATGAACGTACTGGTTATTGGTGGAGCCGGCTATATCGGAAGCCACGTTGTAAAGGAATTGATGAAAAACGGCCACAAGGTTACAGTTTTTGATAACCTTTCAAGCGGGCTGCGCGAAAACCTTTTTAAGGAAAACGAATTTATTTACGGCAATATTTTAATTGAACGCGACCTGGATTCTGCCTTTGCGCGCGGTTTTGATGCATTTGTTCATCTTGCTGCCTTTAAGGCAGCCGGAGAATCGATGGTTAATCCGGAAAAATATTCAATCAATAACATCACAGGAACCCTCAATATCATGAACGCGGCAACAAAGCACAACTGTAAGATTATGATTTTTTCTTCAAGTGCCGCCACATTCGGAGAGCCGCAGTACCTTCCGATGGACGAAAATCATCCCCAGAAGCCGATCAATTATTACGGCTTTACAAAGCTCGAAATCGAACGTTTTATGGACTGGTATGACCAGCTGCGCGGACTCAAGTTTGCAGCCCTCCGTTACTTTAACGCGGCAGGCTACGATGTTGACGGCGTAATCACCGGTCTTGAACAAAAGCCCGAAAACCTCCTTCCGCGTGTAATGGAAGCCGCCCTCGGCCAGCGCGAACTCAAGATTTTTGG
>JAILFZ010000012.1 GCA_024697295.1 Treponema sp. | reverse complement strand
TAACTCTATTTTGTACTTTATGCAGATATTCTGTTTTACATCAAAGCCACCAGAAGTTGTGGAATAAAAGAGGTACCTAATATTGAACGGAAGTCAGGTTACAATTGACCATGTGTCAAAGCATTTTGGTTCATTCCATGCGTTAAATGACATTAATTTTACTATCAGGCAGGGTGAATTCTTCTCACTGCTTGGACCTTCCGGATGCGGCAAAACAACACTTTTGCGCATTATCGCCGGTTTTGAATTTCCTGATGATGGAGCCGTTCTTTTTGACGATCAGAACATCATCCCGCTGCAGCCTAACAAGCGCCCGGCAAACACAGTATTCCAGAGTTATGCACTGTTTCCGCACATGAGCGTTTACGAAAACGTTGCGTTCCCGCTTCGCCTTAAAAAAATCGATAAAACAATCATTGATCAGAAAGTAAAGGAATATCTTTCGCTTGTTCAGCTCGAACAGCATATGTACAAAAAGCCGAACCAGCTCTCAGGCGGTCAGCGTCAGCGTGTTGCAATTGCCCGCGCTTTGATCAACGAACCAAAAGTTCTTCTGCTTGATGAACCGCTTTCTGCCCTCGATGCAAAACTTCGTTCAAACCTTCTTGTTGAACTTGACCGTCTGCACGACAAAATCGGCATTACATTCATTTATGTAACGCACGACCAGAGCGAAGCGCTCGCTGTTTCTGACCGCATTGCAGTTATGAACAGCGGAAACGTACTCCAGGTCGGCACACCTTTTGAAATTTACGAAAGTCCTGCAACTCAGTTTGTTGCACAGTTTATCGGCGAAACAAACCTTTTTGAATCAACCGTTGTAAACTGTGAAAGCTACAAAGTTCCGGGCAAGGCTGATATTGAACACATGGTTACCCTCAATGTACCGGCCCTCGGAATGCAGGCCCGCCTCAAGGGGGATACACAGGCAACTAAAGAAGAAGATAAAAACATCCTCGTTACTGACTACGAACACACGGATGAAGGTCAGAAAGTTGCATTTACTGTACGTCCGGAAAAAATCCGAATCACAACTGAAGAACCTGACGTAAAGGGTCGCAAAGACATCAACGTATTCAAAGGTGTTGTTGAAGAACCGGTTTACACGGGTTTCCAGTCTAAATTCTACGTTCGCCTCGAAAACGGAACAATCGTAAAGGTATTCAAACAGCATACCAACTATCTGGATGACGGTCCTGAAATTGCATGGAAGGACACAGTCTATATTTCCTGGTCTGCAGAAGACGGCTATATTGTTGAAGACATCAACAAATAATTTTTTGAATCAGGATTAACGAAATTATGGCAGAGTCATCTAAACCTAAAGAAAGCCTTCAGTTAAAGGCTGCAAAGGCTGCACGAGACAAAAAATACAAAAAGCCTAATCCGGGTCCGCTCTACGCGTGGCCTATGGGTGTATGGTTCAGTATATTTTTTATTGTTCCAATCGTAATTATCGTATGCTACTCTTTTATGAAAAGAGACGTTTACGGTTCGGTTGTCGCAGAGTTTTCGCTCAAGGCATATCAGCAGATGCTGAGCCCGGCCTACGGAATCATCTTTTTGCGCACACTCTGGATTACGCTGCTTGCAACGCTGATTACAATTCTCATGGCACTTCCATGCGGATACGCCATGGCACGCAGCAAGCATCAGACACTGCTTCTCGTTCTGGTAATCATTCCGTTTTTGACAAACTCCCTCATCCGTATCTTTGCCTGGATTACGATATTGGGCGACAACGGAATTTTAAATATGCTTTTAAAATTCTTCTTTAACTTATGGAATAAAATTACTTCAAATCCAGAAGCAGTATTCAAACCTGTAAAATTCATGTACACAAAAACCGCTGTAATCATTTTGAGCATTTACATGTACCTTCCGTACGCAATTCTTCCGATTTTTACAGCAGTAGACCGTTTTGACTTTTCACTCCTTGAAGCAAGCCGTGACCTTGGAGCGACAAAGCCTCAGTCAATTTACAAAATTCTCCTCCCTGGAATTAAGAGCGGTATCATCTCCGCAATTATCTTTACCTTTATCCCGATTTTCGGTGCATACACAGTTCCAAACATTGTCGGCGGCAAGGACAGCTATATGATCGGCAACATCATCGTTGACCAGGTTCAAAAAACACGTAACTGGCCGCTTGCATCCGCATTCAGCATGATTTTGACATTGATCAGTATGCTTGGAATTTTGTGGATGCTGTATTCAAACAAAAAAGAAGCAGACCTTAAAAAGGTTTCTACCAAAGAAGATCCGTTGAACGGAGGTACAAAATGACATTTGTAAACCCTTTTAAGCTCTATGCCCAGCGCAAAAAGGCGAGCGAACCTGCACGCCATGCAAAACGCGACTGGAAAAAACGCAACACACCGGTCAGTTTTTCTAAAACCGTTCTGATTATCTGTCTTTTGTTTTTGTTTCTGCCTCTTCTGGTAATCATCTTTTATTCATTTAATGAATCAAAAGACACTACTTTTACGGGCGTTTCGTTTATCTGGTATCAAAAACTGATTTTTGACAGTGCACCTTTGTGGAATTCGCTTTTAAACAGTTTTATTGTCGCAATTACATCCGGAATTGTCGCTACAATCCTTGGAACCCTCGCTGCAATCGGTGTCAGCTGGTACAAGTTCTTTGGGCGCGGTTACCTTCAGACAGTAAGTTTTTTACCGATGGTTCTTCCGGAAGTTATCATGGGACTTTCTCTTTTGATTTTTTTCAGTTCAATCAAAATGAGCCTTGGCCTTGTAACAATCTTTATCGCACATACAACTTTCTGTCTGCCGTTCGTATATCTTATGGTTACAGCGCGCGTAGATGAATTTGACTATTCAATCATCGAAGCAAGCCACGACCTCGGCGCAAACGAAAGGCAAACCTTGTTCAAGGTTATCATTCCTGCAATTATGCCGGGAATCATAAGCGGCTTTATGATGAGCGTTACAATGAGTCTTGAAGACTACGTCATTACATTCCTCGTTAGCGGACCTGGAAGCACTACACTTCCACTTTACGTTTACTCGATGATTCGTTTTGGCGTAAGTCCTGTAATCAACTCGCTCTCATTTGTAATTATTCTCGTAATCTGTATGATTACATTTGTTCTGCGAAAAGGCTTAAAGAGTTTTGCCGCTTCGCACTAATTTATTGAATAACCTGCAGGAGAAATTCTGCTGGAAAAAGCACCTTGTGGGGTGTTTAGATATTTTTTTGTGATTATAGGAATTACCGTCTTATGAAAAAAATTGTCACAAAAATGGTTATTACAGCTGCATTGGCTGTAGCCGGACTGGGTCTTTTCTCATGTTCAAAAGATGATGGAAAGACATTGTATTTGTATAACTGGACATACTACACTCCAGATGAAGTTCTCAAGGACTTTGAAAAAGAATTCAACTGTACAATCAAAGTTGACAGCTACGCTTCAAACGAAGAAATGTATGCTAAACTCCGTGCAGGTGCTAAAGGTTATGATATCGTAGTTCCATCACAGGACTACTGTTCAATCATGATCAAGCAGGGAATGCTCCAGGAACTTGATGCTTCAAAAATGACAAACAACAAGTATGTAAACCCGCTTATTTCAAAAATGGCTACATACGACCCGGAAATGAAGTACTGTGCTCCATACTATCTTGGTGCAGCAGGAATTGCCGTAAACAAGACAAAGGTACCTGCAGGAAGCTATGTACGTAACTGGAACATTTTTGCAGACAAACAGTTTGCAGGTCACGCAACAATGATGGATGACATGCGCGAAGTTGCAGGCGATGCCCTCACAACACTCGGCTACAGCATCAACACATTGAATGATGATGAACTTGCACAGGCAAAAGATTTGATTATCAACCAGTGGAAGCCAAACCTCGTTAAATTTGACGCAGAAGGCTTTGGTAAATCATTTGCAAGCGGCGACTTCTGGCTCTGCCAGGGTTATGCAGAAGTCATCTATGGTGAAGTTCCGGAAGAAAAATGGGACGAAACAATCGACTTCTTTATCCCTGCAGAAGGCGGTCCTTCTTACCTCGACAGCATGTGTATCCTCAAAGATGCAAAACATGTTGAACTTGCAAACGAATTTATCAACTACATTCACCGTCCGGAAGTATATGCAAAATTCCTTGATGCATTCAACTTTCCGTGCTTTGTAATCCCGGCTGCTGCTGAATACACAACTAAAAAACCAATGTACGAAGCAAGCCAGATGAACAACTGTGTTCTTAAGGAAGACATCGCTGAAGGCCTTGATAAATACAACACAATCTGGCAGGAAATCCGCTTCTCAGAATAGGAGCTGACTGCCCAACCCAAAGCCGCACTTTTAGTGCGGCTTTTTTTCTGGGGAAAAAAACTAATATTTATACAATCAATATATGTTTTATCGGGAAATTTCGAGTTTTTCGGATATCAGCAGGTGCAGATCTGCCGTAGGCGAGGTTACGGCACAAACTCCCCTGAGCTTCGCTCACTGCGATGTTTGTTGACGTGCCTCACTGAGAGGCAGATTTGTGTTGGAAATAATTTGAAAAACTCGAAATATGGTCTGAAAAAAAATATTGTTGTATAACACTCTTTTTTTGAATAAAGCGTGGCGAAAATGTTAAATTCTGCCGATATTATAAGGACGAAGGAGCAAAAAGTCGCGACTTCGATTTTTTCAAAATAACGTGATTAGGAAATGCTGACACTATCCGAATTTAAAGATTCAATCGACAAATTTTTTATGCCGCTTGTAATTGGCAAACCCGTCCTTGACGGTAAGAGCGTTGTGGATTTTGAAATCCTGTACGTAAATGAGGCATTTACAAAAAAATTCAACAACCTTGCAAAAGAGGGAATGCTCTTTAACAATTTTAAAGACGGTCTTTCCATCGAAATGCCTTGGGCAAAAACTGTCGAGGAAGTTCTCCAAAACAACAGCACCGTTTCCCACACTTTCTATTCCAAAAAATATTCCTGCTGGCTTTTAATCACCATGAATTCAATCACCGGTAATTTAATTGCATTCAGCGTTCTTGATATTTCAAAAGAAAAAGACCGCGAAGAAACTCTCAAACAGCAGAATCAGCGCCTTGCAAAGCTAACTGAAGAACTGTCAGATTCTCAGGAATCGCTAAAAAAAGAACTTGATAAAATTGCCTCACTCAACGAGGAACTAAAATTTATCGCCTATCACGATACCCTTACAAAACTCAATAACAAACAGCAGCTTTTTGAAGACATGGAAACTGCCAGACAGAAAGCTGCAAAGAATGACACAAAGTTTGGCATCATTATGATGGACCTCGACAACATGAAGTTCATCAACGACTCGAGGGGGCACGCTGCCGGCGACCAGCTGATTTGTAACGCGGCCGAACTTCTTAAACGTTTTGAACCCAATGGTCTTAAATCCTATCGTTTTGGCGGTGATGAATTTGTGGTTCTCGCACAAAATCTTTCAAGCCGTGATACCCTGCTCAATATCGGCGATGTAATTCTCGAGACTTTTAACGCCGACGGAATTGAATTTTCAGGCGGTCTTGCAGTTTATCCGGACGATTCACTTGAATGCGGCGAACTTCTTAAGTTCTCTGACATGGC
The DNA here is from genome assembly GCA_024697295.1 of Treponema sp. Classification (GTDB taxonomy): domain Bacteria; phylum Spirochaetota; class Spirochaetia; order Treponematales; family Treponemataceae; genus Treponema_D. The sequence continues at coordinate 5,557 of JAILFZ010000012.1, read as the reverse complement.
AATGTTCGAAGCCAAAAAGAACGCCCGCAACAATCTCTGTTTCTTTCAGAATCCAATGCAGGAAAGATTTCTGGACAGACTTAATATTCAGGTGCGTATTTCCGACGCCCTCGTTAATAATGAATTCCAGTTGTACTACCAGCCGCAGTTTGATGTTGCGACAAACAGACTCCGCGGTTTTGAAGCACTTTTGCGCTGGCATGACGAAATGCTCGGCTGGATTAATCCTGAACGCTTTATCTCGATTGCCGAGGAGACAAAACTTGTAATTCCGCTCGGTGACTGGGTAATGGATACTGCGCTCAAAACTTTGAGCGACTGGGTTAAAAATTACAACTTTGACGGAATTATGAGCGTTAACGTTTCGCCGATTCAATTAAAGAAACCGGAGTTTTTATTCAATTTGAAAGAAAAGATTAAAAAGTACAATATCGACACAAAACATCTCGAAATCGAAATAACTGAAGGCGTAATGATTGACAACAAGGAAGAAGTCATCAAACTCCTGAATCAAATACGTGCTTTGGGAATTGGAATTTCCCTCGACGACTTTGGTACAGGATATTCTTCCCTCAATTACCTTCAGGTACTGCCGATTACGACTCTTAAAATCGACAAATCATTCATTGCAAACATCACTTCAAAAGATGGTGTTGAAGCAAATATCACAGACTCAATTGTTTCTATGGTTACAAAAATGGGCCTTGATACAATTGCAGAAGGTGTTGAATATCCGGAACAGTTAAACATCCTTAAAAATATCAACTGTAAGACAATTCAGGGATTTTTGACTGCTAAACCAATGTCCCTTGATCGCTGTAATGCAATGCTTTCCGGCGATGCAAGTGCCATCCTGACTATCAATAACGACAAAGAACCACAGGAATGAAAAAGTTAAATCTATTCAATCTCGCAATTTTTGCACTATGTTCACTTCCTTTGTCTGCGGACGAGGGAATCAAACTTGAATTCAAATATAAGGCTGACGATAACTTTTCGCTGATTTCTACAGTTGAAGAAGACGTTAAATACAACGGCCGTTTGAACCACCATGCACAGATTTTAAGCCGTGTCACAGAACGGCTCACCGAAGTCGACAAGGATGGACGCGGTCACATCCAGGGAACCTTTATGACAAGCGAAGAGTCATCTGGCCTTGGCATTTCCAGAGGCTCCTACAAATGGGGCGAAACCTTTGAAAGTGACTTCTGGCGTGACAAATCGGGACGTTTTGAAATCGACAAAAAATACTTTATGCCTGTAATCCGTGACCTTCCAGTTTTTCCCGACAAAAAAGTTAAGGTCGGAGACGAATGGAATGCAGAAGGTTACGAAGCAGAAGACCTTCGCCGCGGATTTGGAATTGAAGAACCTTTCCACGTTCCTTTTGTTGCAAAATACAAATACGAACGCGACGAAAAGGGAATCTCATCGGATTCAAGCAAGGAAGAAAAAACTTTCCAGGTAATTACTGCAAACTACTCGCTTTATTACGAAACTCCGGTCATCAGAGGCCAGAAAGGCGATTATCCTGTTACAACAATGGGCTACTCAAACCGTACAATCTGGTGGGATAACGAAAAGGGTCAGATTGACCATTATACAGAAAACTTCAGAATCGTAATGGAAACGAGCCTGGGAAACCAGTATTCATTTACAGGAACCACAAATGTTGAAGTAACTGAATTTAAACGCAGCGCCACAGAAGAAAACGTAAAAGACGTTATGCAGAAGGTTGAAGACTTAGGACTTGAAGACATCTCCGTAACAAAAACAGAAAAAGGCCTTACAATCTCCCTTGAAAACATTCAGTTTTTGCCGGACTCTGCGGTTTTGCAGGAAAGCGAAATGGTAAAAATTCAAAAAATCGGTGCCATTTTAAACGAATATGAGGGAAACGACCTTTTGATTGCAGGACACACCGCACGTGCCGGAAGCGAAGAATCGTGCCAGCTTTTGAGCGAAGAAAGAGCCTCGGCTGTTGCAGACTTTTTAGTTCAGCTGGGTGTTCGCCAAAAAAAGCATATTTTTACACAGGGCTTTGGTTCAAAAGTTCCTGTAGCTTCAAACAAAACAGAACGGGGCAAAGCTAAAAACCGCCGTGTTGAAATCACAATTCTCGATAAATAACATCTTATTATAAATATTCGATGGGACTTTTAAAAAATCAGGGCAATGTAATATACAGGAGGCTCTGATTTTTTTATGTCCGAAGAACTGTTTACAGAAGGCGTCGACTACCCTGCCCAGAGTTTTGACACAGATGAAGAACTTGAAGAAGGTCCAATCATACTGGCGGCAAGGAAGGCGTTTGGAGTACGTTATCTTTTTCCGTGGCAGCAGCTTGTAATTTCCAACATTCTCGACAGTGCAAAGGCAACCCGGGAAGATAATGGACAACAAAATGAACTGAATGATGATGTCTGCCGCGGCCGTCAGGTTGTTCTTCTTCCGACAGGGGCGGGAAAGAGCCTTTGTTTTTTAACGCCCGCAATTCTTTTGCCCGGCGCAACTCTGGTAATCTACCCTCTTCTGGCCCTTATGGCAGACCAGGAAAGGCGAATGCATGATTCGGGGCTTGATTGCGTTGTCTTAAAAGGCGGCCTTGAAGAAAGTGAAAAGCAGAAAATCTTTTCTAAAATCCGTTCAGGCGTAAAGGTAATTATCGCAAACCCGGAAGTTCTCCAGGCTAAACAGATTATCCGTGTATTAAAAGAAATAAAAATCTCGCACATTGCAATCGACGAAGCCCACTGTGTAAGCGAATGGGGCGACACCTTCAGACCGTCGTATCTGACGCTTGGAAAGATTATCAAAGAACTCGGAGTGAACGTTGTTACCGCATTTACCGCCACCGCAAGCCCTGTCGTTCTTGGCCGTATACAGGAAGTCTTATTTGAAGAAAAGGCACATCTTCTGCAAAGCCCGGCTGACAGGGCAAACATTCATTACGAAGTGCGCTATGCATACGCCAAAAAGAAGGCTGCCCTTAAAGCCGTGATAGAGTCCAAAAAACCCCTGATTGTGTTCTGTTCAACAAGGGACAGGACAGAGGACATGGCGCGCCTTATAGACTCTTATTACAACTGCGGCAATGTGCGCTTTTATCACGCAGGCTTAAGCAAGGAAGAAAAGAACAAAATCGAAAAATGGTTCTTTGACAGCAGCGACGGAATCCTGACGGCAACCTGTGCCTATGGGATGGGAATGGACAAGGGAAACATTTTTACGGTCATCCACCTGGACGCCCCGGAACACCTGGAAAATTTTATTCAGGAGGCGGGCCGCGCGGGCCGCAAAGGAGACAATGTCAATTCGATTTTGATATGGAGCCATCAGGACACGGCGCGCTGCCGCCACATGAGCAAAAACAGCCGCGAGCGTGTAATGCTCGACTTTGCCTACAACAAAACCTGCCGCCGTAATTTTATGCTCAATTACCTGAGCGGCGAGCACACCGAATGCGCAGGCTGCGATGTCTGCGACGCGCGTGCAGCCGGAAAAGAGCTTTCATTCCGCGCAAAAGATGCCCAGGCAACGGTCAGGTTCATCAGAAAGTATTCGAGGATGTTTACAAAGGATGAATGCACACATGAACTGACTGAGATTTTTAACAAAGAAGATTTACCTTTATTAAAGAAAAATATCTGGGAGTCATCTGACATAAGGGAGATTTTGAATCAGCTCATGGGAGGCAGGCGCATAAAAAAAACAGGCGGTCCGTGGAAAGACCGTCTGCAGATTGTAAAAAGAAAAACAGGATTGTTGAATTATATCAGTCCGCGTCAGCGCCACCGTCTCCATCATCTCCGCCGTCGCCTCCTCCATCTGAAGGCTGTGCTGGACGCGGAGCTGCAGAAGCTTTCTTAACGCGCGGTTTTGGAATCTTTTTCCGGTATCGTGTAACATAGCCTGCAAAATTCATCAGCAAGACACAGGCAACAGCCGCTATGATAACATTTTTATTCATGATAACGGCTTTGATTATTTCCAGTAATTTGTCCATATTTATATATCGGCCGTATTGATTTTAATTTTTACAATTATCTGTTGACCAATACACGCGTGCCCGTTAGAATTCGTCATTATGATTGGAATTGTAGATTACAACGCCGGCAACATTAAAAGTGTTGAACGCGCACTTAACTTTCTGAAAGCAGATTATGTTTTATCAAAAAATCCTAAGGATCTGGAAAAGGCAGACAAATTGGTTTTTCCTGGAGTGGGCGAAGCCGCTTACGCAATGGATCAGCTCAAAAAGACCGGATTCGATTTGTTTTTAAAGGACTGGGCTCAGGCGCAAAAACCGCTCATCGGGGTCTGCCTCGGCTCTCAGATTATCTTTGACTGGTCAGAAGAAGGTGATGTTGAATGTTTAGGTCTTTTGCACGGTAAAGTAAAGCACTTTGAAAGCGTTTATAAAAACAGCGGCATACAATCCAGTCTTAAAATTCCTCACATGGGCTGGAACAACCTCCAGTACGTAAACGGAAGTTCGCCTCTCTTTGATGGAGTTGATAAAAATTCGGACTTTTATTTTGTTCACTCATATTTAATCCAGCCGGATGACGAGACAATCGTTAAGGCTTATGCAGACTACGGTGTCAAAGTTCCGGCCTGTGTAAGCCAGGGAAGCATTACCGCATTCCAGTTCCATCCGGAAAAGTCAGGCAAGGCCGGGCTTAGGATTCTCAAAAACTATTTGAACAGTTAGCCGGTTGAACACAGATTTTTAAACGAGGAAGTTATGTTAAAAAAACGAATTATTGTTTGTCTTGATGTAAAAGACGGAAGAACCACAAAGGGTGTTAAGTTTCAGAACAATGTAGACATCGGCGATCCTGTTGAAATGGCAAAAAAATACTACGAACAGGGTGTTGATGAACTTGTATTTTACGATATCATGGCAAGTGCCCGTGGCCGGGGCCCGATTCTTGATTTAATCAGCCGTGTTGCCGAGCAGGTATTTATTCCATTCTGTGTCGGCGGCGGAATCGGTTCAATCGAAGACATCCGTTCAACAATTCTGGCCGGTGCCGAAAAAATCAGCTTGAATTCTCAGGCAGTTAAAAATCCGGACCTGATTCGTGAAGGCGCCCGCATTTTTGGAAATCAGTGCATCGTTCTTGGAATGGATGCCGCAAAAGACGACACCTGCCCGAGCGGATACCGGGTTTATATCAACGGCGGCCGCGTAAAAACTGATTTTGATGCTCTTGAATGGGCTAAAAAGGCAGTAAACCTTGGTGCCGGCGAAATCGTACTGAATTCAATTGATGCCGACGGTATGAAAAACGGCTACGAAATCAACCTTACCAAAATGATTTCGGAAAGCGTAAGCGTACCTGTAATTGCTTCAGGCGGCGGCGGCAAAAGTGAGCACCTTGCCGATGTTCTGACACAGGGCAAGGCTGACGCTGCACTTATTGCAAGCATGGTACACTCTATGGGATACACAGTTGACGGAATCAAACGCGATTTGTCAAAAGCAGGTATCCCGGTAAGACTGTAATCAGTATTCTTCAGAGTGGCGGTTGCTCTTTTTATACGCACTTGC
>JAILFZ010000002.1 GCA_024697295.1 Treponema sp. | reverse complement strand
AATTCCGATTCATTTTTTACCTGGCTTTCTGTTTTATGGGGACTTGCTTTTGGACTTGCAATGATCGGATTTGTAGTTATGCTTCAGATTATAGACAAATCTTTGTTCTGGCTGCCTCACCGCAGGGAACTGCAGCTTATGTCCTTGAGTTTTAGAACCAATATCGTAATTATTCTTGCCATGGCATCTGTATTTTTGATTGTTGAACATGTTGTGTCAGTGCCGTCAAATCTTGAATCTGGAACCAGATTTCTGATGGTAAACAAACTTCTGCCTATAGGAATCGTTTTTTCTACGGCAAATTTTTTAAGCACCTTCTTTACTGTCCGCTCCACTGATGTGGGAATAAACGCCGTCAAGGAACATACACTTGAGCTGGCAAAAAAGAATTATTCTGTAGAGCCGCTGCGCGTTGAATGCCGCTGTGAGATAGGTGAACTTGTAAACAACATCAACACTTTCCGGGATGCAACAAAAAATATTCTTATGGAAATGGCTGATTCTGCCAGTGCTACTACCCGCACAGCCGGTGAATTAAAGGAAAATCTTGACTCGGCAAGTCGTGGCGTAGATGAAATTTCTGCGAGCATAGAAACGGTCCGCCAGGAAATGAACAATCAGTCCGCCGGCGTGGAAGAATCCAATGCTTCGGTAAACCAGATTGTCAGCCGCATAAAGGAATTGAACGGAAGCATAGAAAGCCAGTCTTCTGCCGTAACCGAGTCTTCGGCTGCTGTTGACCAGATGGTTGCAAATATTAATTCCGTGACCCAGATTCTTGAAAAAAACGCCGGGGCAGTAGATCAGCTGGGAAGTGCCTCAGAGGAAGGCAGAAACAGAATTCAAAATGCAGTAAGTGTTGCCGAACTTGTTCAGCAGCAGTCTGCAGGATTGATTGAAGCTACAAAAATCATTCAGAATATTGCTGCTCAGACAAACCTTCTTGCAATGAACGCGGCTATTGAATCTGCACATGCAGGAGAGGCCGGAAAAGGTTTTAGTGTTGTTGCAGATGAAATTCGAAAGCTTGCGGAACAGTCCAGTGCCCAGGGAAAGACCATTGACGAGACCCTTAATTCTCTTTCTGAGTCCATTAACCAGATTTCAGAAAGTGTTGTAGAAGTTCAGCAGCAGTTTGATGTAATCTACAACCTTGCCCAGACAGTACGTTCCCAGGAACTTGTTGTAAAAAATGCAATGGATGAGCAGAACGAGGGTAACAAGCAGGTTCTGGAGGCAATGAAAAGCATTAATGATTCAACAGTGAACGTTAAAGACAGTTCAAGGGAAATGCTTCAAGGCGCCGATCAGGTTGTCAAAGAGATGAGGGTTCTCTCAGATGTTACCGCCAGAATTGCAGAGAGCATGAGCGTAATGACATCAAATGTTGACAGCATTACCCGGGCTGTCAGACAGGTAAGCGACAGCTCCGAACAGAATTTGAACGATTCAAAAGAACTTGCCGGCAAAATCGGCGCATTTGAATTGTAAAAAAACTGCCATATCATTAAAATGAAAGTGTCCGTTTTGATGGGCACTTTTTTTTTTCGAGGAAACAATGGAAAACACAAAAAGAACAGTCACTTGCGGCGATTTGCGCAAGAGCGACGTAGGTAAGACAGTTGTATTGAATGGATGGGTTAGCCGTACCCGCGACCTTGGTGGTCTTGTTTTTATCAGACTGCGTGACCGTTACGGAATTACGCAGGTTATGATCGGCGAAAAGGCCAGTGATGAAGTTAAAAAAATCGCTTCATCCCTGAAAAGTGAATATTGTATTGCTGTTCACGGTGTTGTTGCCGCACGCAGCGAAAAAGACATCAACAAGGATATGCCCACAGGCGAAATCGAAGTTGAAGCAGATGACATCGAAATTTTTACAACAAGCCAGGAACTTCCTTTCAGTATTGAAGAAGTTCGTCAGAAGGACGGTTCTCTCGTTGTTGCAAACGAAGATTTGCGCTTAAAGTACCGTTACCTGGATTTGCGCCGTGATCCAATGCAGAAGAACATCATCCTCCGCAGTCAGGTTACATTTGCAACCCGAGAATATCTGACAAAACAGGGATTTCTGGAAATTGAAACTCCAACCTTTATCAAATCAACTCCAGAAGGAGCACGCGACTACCTCGTTCCGAGCCGTGTTCACCCGGGAAAATTCTATTCCTTGCCGCAGAGTCCGCAGCTTTACAAACAGCTTCTGATGGTTTCGGGTTTTGATAAATACTTCCAGATTGCACGCTGTTACCGCGACGAAGACGCCCGCGGCGACCGCCAGCCTGAATTTACCCAGATTGATATGGAAATGTCATTCACAAACCGCGAAGAAGTTCTTGAAACTACAGAAGGTTTGATGGGCTATATCTTTGACAAAACCATGGGCTACAAACTTCCTGCTCATTTTGACCGCATTTCATGGGACGACGCATTTGACCTGTACGGAAGCGACAAACCTGACCTGCGTTTTGACCTCAAGATGCAGGACGCAGCATTTATGGCAGACCTGAGCGACTTTAACGCATTCAAGGCGGGTGCTGCAAACGCTGACCACAGTATTGAACGCCACAAGAGAAGCGGCCTCAAGGCGCTTGTTGTTAAAAATGTTGCAGACAAGTACAGCCGCAAAATGGTAGAAGCCCTGGAAGAAGTTGCAAAAATCAATCATGCCAAAGGTCTTGCCTGGATGAAGGTTAACGCAGAAGGTGCATTTGAAGGCGGAATTTCAAAATTCTATGCCGGAAAAGAAAGTGAAGTATGTTCAAAACTCGGTGCAGAAAAGAACGACCTTCTGCTCTTTGTTTCAGATGAAAAATGGCAGACAGCCTGTGTTGCACTCGGTGCAGTCAGAAAACAGCTCGGCAAGGATTTGAATCTTTACAATCCAAAAGATGAATTCCACTTTGCCTGGATTGTTGACTTTCCTTACTTTGCATTCAACGAAGAAACAAATATGTGGGAAACTGAACACCATATGTTTACACTGCCACAGAAAAAATACTGGGATACTCTTGAATCAGACCCGGGTGCCGTAAAAGGTGACCTGTACGACCTCGTATTGAATGGCTACGAACTGGCTTCAGGTTCTATGCGTATCAACGATCCTGCATTGCAGCAGCGTATTTTCAAAATCGTCGGTTACAGCCAGGAACGCGCAGAAAAAGCCTTCGGATTCCTCGTTCAGGCCTTTAAGTTTGGTGCTCCGCCACACGGAGGAATCGCACCTGGACTTGACCGCCTCATAATGCTCATGCGCCACGAAGAATCAATCCACGAAGTTATCGCATTCCCTAAGAATAATATGGCTATGTCGCCAATGGACGAATGCCCTAGTTATGTTGACGATAGTCAGCTTGATGAACTTCATATCAAGTGTGTGGAGAAAGAGTAGGCGACATAGTTTGCGGCAAAGCCAATGGATTTGAGGTGTATGATGAAATCAGACACCTCAAAAACGGCTGAGTCAAGGCTTTAAGCGAGCGAAGGCGAGCGTGCCTTGACCGGTCGTACGAGTGTCCAAGTGCAGTTGATGAGCAGCAGCTTAAGGATTTGCATATTGAATGCACGGAACGCGAAAGTGAATAAGGCGGGAGGCCTGTCAAAATAAAAAATGGAGTCTTTCCGCATCGAAAAAACACATCTGAAAGATACTGTCGTAGCGCAGAACCCGGACTGGTTCTGCTACGGAATCGATGCAGTACTTCTGGCAGATTTTGCCGTAAAAAAACTGCCGTCAGCGGCTGACAGAAAAATGCAGGTTCTGGACCTTTGTTCCGGAAACGCAATTGTGCCGGTCCTGATGGCAAAAACTCCTTCCAATAAACACATCTGTTCTTACACCGCGGTCGAAGTTCAGGAGCAGGTGTTTAACCTTGCACAAAAATCAATCAAGTTAAACAATCTGGAAAATTCAATAAACCCCGTTTGTGCTGACCTTTGCCGTCTCGAAGGCGTAATCCAGGTCAAAAGTTTTGACGTTGTAACAGTTAACCCGCCGTACATGGTAAAGGGATGTGGGCGTCAGAGTTCAAATAGGCAGAAAATGATAGCCCGGCAGGAGATTTTGTGCACACTGCGCGATGTAGTGTCTGCCGCAAATTTAGCACTCAAAGAAAACGGCTCATTTTTTATGATAAACCGGGCAAACCGCCGGAAAGAAATTTTTGCCTTACTGGATGAATTCAATTTTTGTAAGGTTGAATACCGCCTTGTTAAACCAAAGGCCGATAAAGATGCGACAATGATTCTTGTAAAAGCTCAATTGAGCGGGGCGGACGGCTTGCCCGAAACCGGTCTCAGCACGACTTTTGGTCCGGTAAAACTATCCGATCTGATTGTATACACGGACGACGGCAGTTACACTGACCAGATAAATGAGATTTACGCCCAGCATTAAAACTGAGTCAGTAAACTATTCAATAATGAATGTGCGTCCGTCGTGGATAAATACGTTATGGTTAAAGTAGCGTTTTAAACCTTCTACGAGCACACGGCGTTCAACGTCTTTGCCGATTTCGACGAACTCGTGGATTGAATTGGTGTCTTTTACGCGCACAACATCCTGAAAAATAATCGGTCCCTGGTCCAGGTCTTCGTTTGCAAAGTGAGTGGTGGCGCCGATTAATTTTACGCCTTTTTTCCAGGCCTGTTCGTATGGTTTTGCACCTTTGAACGCCGGCAAAAATCCGTGATGAATATTGATTACCTTGTTGTTCCAGCGGCGTGTAAATTCAGGAGTTAAAATCTGCATATAGCGTGCCATGCAGACTACGTCGATATTGTACTGTTCGAGCAATGCCTGAATGTCGGCCTCGCATGCTTCCTTTCCTTTTTGTGTATCAATCTGAAAGTACGGAATGTGGAATTCGGTTGCAACATAGCAGAGGTCCGGATGATTTGAAATAATTACAGGAATTTCACAGTCGAGCTGTCCAGCCTTGTGTTTGAGCAGCAGTTCATAAAGACAGTGGCTTGTTTTGCTTACGAGAACTGCCATTCTCTGTTTTACAGCCTTGTCATAGAGTTTCCATTTCATGTCAAACTGACCTGCAAGTTCTGAAAATTCTGCGGTAAAAGTTGCCGGACTAAAGAATTTTCCGTCTTCGCCCGTGCTTGGGGCAGAAAACTGGATGCGGCAGAAGAACATTCCCAAATCGACCGAAGTGTGCTGGGCAAGATTTAAAATATTTCCATTATTTGAAGCAATGCAGTTTGTGATAGAAGAAATAAGCCCGCTGTGATCAGGGCAGGTAGCAGTAAGTGTATAAATTGAATTCATAAGTTTATACTAATTAAAAAAAAGGTTTGTTACAATCCGAAATCTTGTTATAATTTAATGTATGTTCAAAAAACGTTACCTCTACCTTCTTCCGGCAGCACTTCTTTTTATTTTTACTGACTGTGCTTCAAATCCAAAAGAAGAAAAGCTCTTAACAGATAATTCAATTCAAGCTGTCGAAAGTCATAAACTCTTTATAAAACTTGCACCCGATGTAAGCGAAAAAATGCTTAAAAGCGACTTCTGGCTCGCAAAATGCAAAGAACCCGACAAAGTTATAATGAATACAGCCCAGATTGCACTCTGGAACAGCGTAATGAGCGACACAGTTGCCCCCGACAATCCTGAGTTTTACCTCGTAAACGATCTGCGCGCGATTGATCCGGTCATGAAGGCAGAAGATATACGCCGCCACATAATTTATTACAACCCGTCTGTTCCGTGGTATAAAAAAATCCAGACCAGAAGCGGTTATAAAATTCACACATTGAACGAAAAGGACTTTAAGGTTTTCTGGAACGAAATGAATCTGGAAAGTCTTGCCTCATGGAAAGAATACATCAACCAGAAATGGATCAAGATGAAGGCAAATCCAAAAGAATTCAAAATCAAAAAGGGAATCTGTATCCGCCGGTCAAATTTAAAACTTGTTCCAGAGGATAATTTTTACTCGGACGACAAGGAATACTGGTACGATGACATCAGCCAGAATTCTGGAATTCTGATGAACGAACCTGTCCTTGTTTTGTGGTACAGCAGGGATGATAAGTGGCTCTACGTGCAGACTTCTTATTGTTTTGGATGGATTCACCGGGAAGACATTGCTTTCTGTACCGACGAGGAATTTAACAGACATTTTGACTGGACGCTCAAAGGCGACACTTTTGTTACGGTAACGGCCGAACGCTGCACTCTCGGAGACGAATATCTTTTGACCCGTCTGGGCTCAAAGCCTGAGATGCCAAAACTTTTTATGGGGACTTATATCGAACTTGCATCGATTGACGAAAGCGAGTTTGAACTTATTCAAAACCAGAGCGGAAGAACCCCGTACGGAAGTTATATCGTAAAAATTCCGTACAAAAAGGCGGACGAAAGCCTCGGTTACAATTATGCGGTAATTCCTGAATCAATCTGCGTGCGCGGGCTTTTGCCCTACACACAAAGAAATGAATTAAAACTTGCCTTCAGTTCACTTGGCCAGCGTTACGGCTGGGGCGGAATGGCAGAAAGCCGCGACTGCTCCGAATACACAAAGGATATTTTCCGTTGCTTTGGATTTACTTTTGCACGCAACAGCCGCAGCCAGATGGCAATGCCCGGCGTTTCGGTTGAATTTGAAAAGCTGAGCGAGTCAGAAAAAAATTCAAAAATGGATAAACTTCCTTCCGGAACTTTGATGGGAGTTCCGGGGCATGTATTTTTGTACCTTGGTAAAGAGGACGATAAGTATTATGCAATCAGCGCCTTGGGTTCATATTATCCTGACGGCAAAGACTTTACCAAAAAGGTCGACGCAAACTCTGTAAATGTAAACACGATGGATGTAAGGCGTAAGACGGGTAAAACCTGGACTGAAGCCCTGATGCAGGCAAAACTTCTCGTAGATGACGGTAACTTTGAAGAAAGAAAAATCTTTCTCGACAAAAAGTGGGAATACGCTTCGTTTTCAAAAATAAATTCGGGCGCGGCAACCATGAACCGGGCAAAGAAAAACATTAAAAACTTTGTGGTCGCAGTAAACGCCGGACATGGAACAAGGGGCGGTTCAGCGGTAAAAACTTACTGTCATCCGGACAAGAGTCCAAAAGTGACCGGCGGAACAACCGCAAAGGGAGAAACCCAATCTTACGCTGTAAGTGACGGAATGACTTTTTTTGACAAAACAAGCGAAGCCTTTGTTAACCTCCAGGTTGCGCTTTTGCTGAGGGACAAGCTTTTGAACGAAGGTTTTGACGTTTTGATGCTTAGAAGCACGGATGATGTTCAACTGGATAATATTGCGCGCACTGTAATTTCAAACAACAATGCGGATATTCATATTGCGCTTCATTTTGACGGCGACAACAGAAAAAATGACAAGGGCTGTTTTTACTGCGGAATCCCGGAAGAACTAAAGGAATTCAAAAATGTAAAGTCTCATTATGAAAACAGTGAAAAACTTGGAATTTTTTTAATAAAAAGTTTGAAAAATAACGGATTACAACTCTATAATGAAGGTAGGTATGAAGTTGATTTAACGCAAACTAGTTTCAGTACGATTCCTACCGTTGATATTGAACTTGGCAACTCTCACACAAAGCATGACCTTGTATCGCTCGAAAAGCGCGCCGAGGCACTGTGTGACGGAATCAAAAAGTATTATGAGGCAATAAAATGAAAAGAATTACAAAAAGCCTTCTGACAGTTTTTATAGTGCTTCCTTTTTTGCTCACAGCCTGCTCAGAGAAAAAATCGGTAACACAGACCCAAAAAGTTCTGGGAACAATCTGTACAATCACTGTGCCGGAAGAAAATGCCGGCGTTCTTGAAAAAGTTTTTAACGAACTTTATCGAATTCAATCTGTATTCAATTTTTATGACCGTAACTCGCTGCTCAGTCAGATAAATAAAAATGCCGGAACAAACCCGGTTCCAGTTACTGATGAATTTTTATATGTTATTCAGACTGCACAGGCGGCAAGCGAATTGACTGACGGTGCCTTTAATCCTCTCGTAGGCCCGCTTGTAAAACTCTGGGATGTAAACGGACAAAATCCGCGCATCCCTGCAAAAGAAGAAATTGAAGAAGCATTGCGTTACAACAGCTGGGAAAATGTTGAAATTAATGTTTCGGAAAAAACTGTATTCCTCAAAAACAAGGGCATGGAAATTGACTTTGGCGGAATTATGAAAGGTTATGCTGCTGATGTAATCAACATGATTTTGAAAAAGGAAGGGGTTTCTTCGGCTACAATCAATCTCGGCGGCAACGTTTATGTGCGCGGAAAGTCTTTTAAGGGCGGCAGCTGGAAAATCGGTATTGTTGAACCCGTATTTGACGGGACTGACGCAGAAGGTAATCCGAATTCAATAAGTGAAAGCGACAGAAAAAAACTCATCGTAAAGGCAAAAAATCAGGCAGTCGTAACAAGCGGCGGATACGAAAGGTTTTTTGAACTTGAAGGCAAACGCTATCACCATATTTTTGACGGGCGCACAGGCTATCCGAGCGAGTCGGGCCTTGCAAGTGCAACTGTTGTTCTTAAATCATCGGTTATGGCTGATTGTCTGAGTACCGCATTCTTTGTTCTTGGAAAGGAAAAAAGCTGTCAGGTTATCGACAGGCTCCGTAAAAGCGATGTAAAAATTAAGGCAGTATTTATCGAAGATAACGCAGTTGTAACGGTTTATTAGGGAAATTTTGAAATAACCGGGAAGTGCAGGTCTTTGCCGTTCCGGACGAGTTTTAAGATGTTCTAATGGCGCAGCTTAAAATATCGCATTTTAAATGAAACCAATAAATTTTCTTAAGAATTTGGAGATATTATTATTACCTTAAAGGAAAAAGTTTATTTTAAGGGAAAATTTTTAAGAAAAAAATCGACATCAGTTAATAAACTGTTATATAATAAGAATCCATGGAAAACGAGTTACGTAATATTTCGCCGAGACAATTTGAACTCTTTGCTGACATTCTGAATCAGAGCACAGATTCATTTGTTTTTATTTTTGATCTGGTCGCAGATACTTTTTATACTGCCAAACACATCGCTAATTTATTTGATATCCCGGGTACTCGTTTTGACAATGCTTTTCAGGTTTTGTCCGATTTGATCTATGAAGAAGACAAAAAAATCTTTGTATCGGCAACAAATCATCTCCGTGCAGAAAGTAACGACACAATAAATATCGAAGTTCGTCTGCTTAACAAAAAAGATCAGACTGTATGGGTAAGTCTTACAGGTTCTCTGGTTCACATGGGTGCAGAAGGAAACCAGACTGTTGTCGGTCATATTTCGATTATTGATGAACACGACAGAACTGACCCTCTGACAAACCTTCCAACAGAAACTCAGCTCAGAAAAGACTTTAACGCAATCTGGTCACGCTCCCAGAAGGTCAGCGGGTTCTTCTTTAAGGTTGATGTTGATAACCTTGGTGCAATCAACGAACAGTACGGAGTTCACACAGGAGACTTTGTATTCTCCCTTGTTTCGGATTCAGTCAAGCGATGTTGTAAGGGACTTGCCCAGGCATACCGCATGAACAGT
>JAILFZ010000203.1 GCA_024697295.1 Treponema sp. | reverse complement strand
CGATTTTTACGGAATTGCTCACCTGCCCCTCGACCAGATTGAATTTAAGATGGACCTTTACATCAAGGCCCTCCAGGAATACAACGCAAAGTTTGACCTGATAAACACCGACGACTACGACCAGATTGTAATCCGCCACATCCTCGACAGCCTCTCCGGCGCCCCGCTCCTTGCAAAGCACATTGCAGCAAAATGCGACGGGAACCCCGCTTCCCTCAAAAGTGGTATCACCAACGCCGACTTAGGATCAGGTGCAGGGCTTCCAGGCATTCCGCTTTCTACAGTTTTTCCACAGTTCAATTTTGTCCTTGTAGAGCGCATGAGTAAGCGCTGCAACTTTCTTGAACACTGCGCCCGCCTCCTCCAGCTCAAAAACGTAAGCGTAGAAGAAAACCAGGCAGAGCGCCTCGAACAGAACCGCTTTGACTTTTGTGTTTTCCGCGCATTCCGCCCTCTGGAAAAAAAGATGACTCACGTTTTGCGCCGCATCCTCAAAGACGGCGGAAAACTCCTTGCATACAAGGCAAAAGAGGCAAAAATTGAAGAAGAAATGACCGCCCTCGGAAAAAACATGCCGACCTACAGGGTAGAACCACTCGTAGTTCCATTTTTGACAGAAAACTCACAGGACGAAGAACGCGAACGAAATCTCGTTATTATCGATAAATAAGGGTTAAATTCGGTTTAAAAACTTGTTTTTTTGTACTTTTGAACCGATAATTATATTATGGATCCAGTATTATTACTTACCGGCATAGTTATTATCATCGCAATTATTGCAATCTCACTTGTCGTTTCATCACGCAAATCAGGTTCAAAACGTGGTGGCAAACAGAAAAACCGTTCTCAGATTATCAAGGAAGCTTCCCGCAAACTTGCCCAGGACCCGCACAATCCGGACGGTTTGATTGCCCTCGGTAATGTTTATTTTAACGAACACAACTGGGAAAAGGCATATCAGATTTATGACACAATGCTCAATATTGCACCGGCCCACCAGGAAATCGATCCATTTACCGCAGCACTTCGTCAGGGTATCTGCGCCCTCAAATTGAATAAAATTCAGGACGCCTTCCGTGGCCTTCCTGCCGCATATCAGATTAACCCGTCAAACTTTGATGTTAACTACAATCTGGGACTTGCCTGCTATCAGAACAAAGAATATGACAAGGCAATTCCATGTCTCAAAAAAGCCCTCGTTGCAAATCCGGAAGCAACAAACGTAAACTCTCCGCTTGCAATGGCTTTGTATAAGGCACATCACTTTAAGGAAAGTCTAGCCTTCCTCCGCAAGGCACTGGACGAAAACCCTGACAATAAAGAGGCTCTTTTCTCAATGGCAGACGCCATGCAGGAATGCGGTTACGGCGAAAAGGCAATGAAAGTATTTATGCACCTCCGTCCGGATCCTGAATTCGGTGCACGCTCATGTCTTGCTGCCGGTATAATTCATATGAATTCAAACCAGTACGAAAAGGCAATGCAGGACTTTGAAATCGGACTGCGCCATCAGAACATTCCTCAGGACCTGCTCCTCGAAATCCGCTATCGTTACGCAAACGCATGTTTTGCCACAAAAAACATTTCTCTTGGTATCATGCAGCTCCGCGAAATCCAGGCCATCAACCCTTCTTACAAGGACTGCGGTCAGCTTTTGAGCCGATATTCAGAATTGAACCAGAACAAGAACCTTCAGATTTATCTCATGAGCAGTTCAAGTGACTTTGTTGCACTCTGCCGCAAAATTGTTCTTGTTTACTATCCTCGTTCGGTTGTAAAAATTCAGGATATTTCGGTTCAGCCGGATAATGTTGAAATTCTTCTTACTGTTGATTCAAATAAATGGGAAGATACAGAAATTTTCAGATTCTACCGGACTACAGGTTCCGTTGGTGAACTTTACGTCCGCGACTTTCAGGCCAAGGTCAGTGATACAAAGGCCGACCGCGGTATTTGTTTTACAGCAGGCGCCTATACAGAAGAAGGCCGAAAGTACGCCGAAGGACGTCCAATCGACCTCGTTCAAAAAGACGGCTTAATCAAGCTTCTTAAAAAAGTAGACTCAATCTAAGCCCTGACGCCGCGCAGTTCCTCGACGAAAGTTTTTATTCTATCGAGTGCGATTTTAATCTTATCAATACTTGTCGCATAACAGCAGCGGATATGACCTTCGCCGCCTTCTCCAAACACGCTTCCAGGAACAACTGCGATGCTGTACTTTTGAAAAAGCTGCATTGCAAATTCTTCGCTTGATAAACCTGTGCTTGTAATATCCGGGAACATGTAAAAAGCGCCAGTCGGTTCCGGAACAGGAAGTCCCATATCAACAAATGCCTTGTACATCAAATTGCGGCGCTGTTCGTAACTTACACGCATTTTTTCCACATCATTCCAGCCGGAACGCAAGCCTTCAACAGCCGCATACTGACTAAAAATCGGAGCACAAATTGTGTTGTAACCGTGCAGTTTTACAATCTGGACAAGAAGTTCAGACGGAGCGGCAATATAACCGATACGCCAGCCTGTCATGGCAAATGATTTTGAAAAACCGTTCAGGATGATTGCGTAATCTTTCATTCCAGAAAAAGAACCGATGGAAGTATGTTTTGCGCCGTCGTATGCAAGTTCGCAGTAGATTTCGTCGCTGATACACCAGATCTGGTTTTCTACGACGATTTTAGCGATTTTTTCTAGTTCCTCAGCAGGAATCATTGTTCCCGTCGGGTTGTTCGGCGAACAAATCATCAAGGCCTTTGTCTTAGGTGTGATTGCCTCTTTAATCTGTTCTGCAGTCGGATAAAAGCCGTTCTTCTTTGTGTTGATTGTAACAACCTTTGCCTGGCAAAGCTTTGCCAGAGGCGTGTAGTTAACGTAACACGGCTGAACAACGATAATTTCGTCGTCAGGATTCAAAATTGCACGCAGAACGGCATCAACGCCTTCACTTGCACCGACAGTAACAAGAATTTCATTTTTTGGATTGTAATACAGGTTGTAGCGTTCCATGTATTTTGCAATCTCTTCCCTCAATTCAATCAGGCCCCAGTTGGAAGTATAAGAAGTGTGACCTTTTTCCAGATGATAAAATGCTTCTTCACGGATTACCCACGGGGTAGAAAAGTCCGGTTCACCAACCGAAAGCGAAATTACATCATCATGACCGATGAGCATTTCAAAAAATTTACGGATTCCTGATGGAGGTGTTTCCATCATCAATTTTGAAAATTTATCTTCTCTTGTATTCATTTAATTCCTCATTGGCGATATTAAGCCATTACGCCTTCGCGACGGTCGCCTTCATCCTTAACATAGACAACGTCGTTTTCTTTGTAAGTTTTTAAGAGGAAGTGTGTTTTTGTTGAACGAACTCCCTGCAGTGTAGATAATTTGCGCGCGACAAAAAGCGCGACTTCCTGCAGACTGTCGCCTTCGATTACAACTTTAAGGTCATAGCCTCCGCTCATCAGATAAAGCGATTTTACCTGAGGAAAGCGATAAATACGGTCGGCGATTCCGTCAAAGCCGTGTTCACGCTCAGGCGCTACTTGAATTTCGATTTCTGCGCGGACCTTATTTTTTGTTTCCGCGTCTTTTTCAGGGTCAATAATGGCGGCGTACTTGAGAATTGTTCCATCGTTTTCGAGGCTGGTGATAATTGCCTTAACCTCATCCACAGATTTTTTTGTCATCGCAGAAATGTCTTCAAGCGATAAACGTGCATTCTCTCTCAATAAGTCAAGAATTTCTTCTTTTCCGTCCATTTTGATACCTCTTTCTTTTATTGTAGCATAAATACGAACCGAGTTAAACTACCAGTCGCAATGTGTTTCCGCAAATCCTGCGGCAGGGCCTTCCGCCACTTGCTGACGCGCGGTCGTCGCTTTGCTTCCGACTGGCTTTGCCATGGCTCCACGCCCGGGCGTACATATAATCCCGTTGCCAAAATGCCAATATTTCTTTATGATATAACAAATTCTACAAATGGAGTCCAAGATGGAAAAATTACGAATCCTGCTGGCAAAAGGCCGCATTTATGAATCAGTTTACGAACTTTTAAAGGATGTTGGAATTTCCCTCCATCTTCCGGAGCGCACATACTTTCCGACAACAAACCAGGAAGACCTTGCATTCCAGGTTGTAAAACCGCAGATTACAAGCGCACTTCTTGCAGGCGAAAAGGCAGACGTTGGATTCAGCGGAAAAGACTGGGTTTACGAAAACGGAGTTCAGGATCAAGTAGAAGAAATCATGGATCTTGGCTTTGACCCGGTTCGCATTGTAGCCGCCATCCCGGAAACAGTTGATTTTGACAAACTCTTAAAAAACGAAGTCACAATCGCAACAGAATACCAGAACCTCAGTAAAAAATGGCTTTCTGACAAAAAGGTTAAAGGCCAGATTTTCCGCACCTGGGGCACAAGCGAAGGCTTTGTTCAGGACAATCCTGATGCCCTCGCCCACATTTTGATTGATAATACTGCAACAGGTTCAAGCCTCCGCGCAAACAACCTCAAAATCGTGGATACATTGATGGAGTCTTCAACAAGAATGTATGCAAGCAAGGCAGCAATGGCTGACCCACAGAAAAAGCAGAAAATTCTTGAATTAAAGATGCTCTTTCAGGCAGTTCTAAATGCACGTTCAAAAGTAATGCTCGAAATGAACGTTTCTAAGGACAAGTTTGACGCCCTCGTAAAAGGACTTCCTTCAATGAAAAGCCCGACCGTAAGCCCGCTTTTTGGCGACGACGGTTATGCAGTAAAAATTGCAGTTAAAAAGAGCGAAGTTCCGACACTTTTGCCAAAACTACAGCAGCTCGGTGCAACAGATATTCTTGAATACGAACTCCGAAAGGTAATGCCATAATGCGTACAGCAACAGTTGAACGAAATACAAAAGAAACACAGATTTCCCTTACCCTCAACATTGACGGTTCAGGAAAGTGTAATGTAAAGAATCCGATTGGTTTTTTTAACCACATGCTTAATTCATTCTGCAAACACGGAATGTTCGATTTGTCAGGCGAGATTAAAGGCGATCTGGACGTAGACCAGCACCACCTTATCGAAGACACGGGAATCGCACTCGGTCTTTGCTTTGCAAAAGCCCTCGGCAACTGCGCAGGAATTACCCGCAGTGCCTACTTTATCTACCCGATGGACGAAAGCCTTTTGAGATGCGGAGTTGATTTTGATTCAATCGAATCAGGAGAAGAAAAGGAACAGGTTGCCGTAGATTTTGGCGGCCGTCCTTTCTGTGTATGCAACGCAAAACTCGACGGCCAGCCTCTCGTATGCGTAGACGAAAGCGGAAGGCAGTATCTTTTTCAGACAGACTGTTTTGAAGACTTCTGGCAGGGATTTGCCGCCAACGCAAAATGCAATATTCACCTTGATACAATACGCGGACGCAGCGACCACCATAAAATAGAAGGTTTATTCAAGGCCGCAGCCCGTGCGATCCGAAGCGCCACAGAAATCGATCCGCGGCGCAACGGAGAAATACCAAGTACAAAGGGAACAATCTAGATTCGTTTTGAGGGCACTTTTTTAGTGCCCTTTATTGTCTTTAATTAAACGAGTTCAACTTCGTTTTTTTTGAGACAAAACTTTTTGCCCATCATATTTTTACACAGAACGTGGTTTCCGCAAACTTTGATTACTTCCATATTATTTGCAAAAAGTGACAGTTTTACCTTATCGCCTTTTTTAATCTCATCATTGCAGGGTTCAAAAAAGATTGGAGCCTTGTCCTGAGTAACTTCGTTTTTAATAATCTGCATCAGGGCAATAAGTTCCAGGCGGAATGCATGCAGGTTAAATGTTGTATAATCGTTACGGCTCATTTCGGCCATTCTGCATATCATGCGGTCAAAGGCACGCTTGAGCGGTACTGACACAAACAAAGAAGAAATGTAGGCATTTTCGTTGAGGGAAGATGCAAGTTCAATAATCAGGCTAAAGTTTTTGAGCTTAAGACATGTCTGGTGAACCTTTTCCCAGTACATATCCTTGTTAGGAAACTTTCCTTTTGGAGTGTTTTTTACATAATTATTGTATTCTCTGTCGGCTTCCTCAAAGGCCCGGATATTTGTGTGGTGGCTTTCGTTAAAATCATAAATAAACTCGTCATGGCCAAGCGCATGTACAAGTTCATTATAACTTACAATTTCCTGGAACAGATTGTGAACCCTGATGTAAAAATCATTAAAATCTTCGAGGAATTTACGGTTGTTTTCATATCGCACCTGTTTTTTGTTAACACGGTGCGAACACCACGCGCCCAAAAAAGCACCGACAACGACCGAAAAAACTGTAATACAGATTTGAAGAAGATAGTCCCATTTGGAACTGCCGAGTCCACCCTCCAGGGTAGAATTAATCAGGTTAAGAACATTTGTAATTGAATCCATTTTTTGATTTCTCAACTTTTTATTGAATTTTCAACACTCACCGATAAAAAGAAGAACTCTCTCATCCAAATGGATACTTATATTATAACATCTTTTTAAGATTACTTCAAGTTTTATTTATTGTGCACCGGTCAATTGAGAAACAGGAACGCGGACAAGTTCGGCCTCCTCTTTGTTTATCGAATATGTAACATACAAATATCCGTCATGAACAAAGGACTTTGGATAATGATAGCCTGAACGCTTGGCGTTTCCCTCATATTTTGGCTCAGTCAGCATTGCCCCGCTTTTTAGAAGAAAGGCTTTATTGAATTGAATTCCATCCAGGCTCAGGGCAACGGCGAGAGGGCTCCTCAATTTGTTTGTTACAGGGTTACCGACAATAAAACTTGTTTCGTCGGCAAAGTTACCTGCGCTCTGCTTGGTGCGTGCGTCCGGAAAGTTAGTCAAAACAGATGCGCTCCATGTAGAGCCGTTGTCATTGCTCACAGAAGCCAGTTTATAAAAAGTTGAATTCTGATCGCGGAAAATCATAACGATTTGCCCGCTTGAATTAACAAAGAGGCTTGGTTCCATTTCGCGCGAGGTACTTCCAATGTCTTCGCACTTAAAACTTCCCTTAACCCAGCCGGCCACGCCGGAAAGGTCGTCAGTATAAATCGGGTTTACATAAAGGCCCGGGCTAAAGTGCGCCGCACAAACAAGCCTTCCATTACCGATTGAATGAATATCCTGTTCGATAATCCCTTTCATCTCGCTGCCGTCTTTCATCATCACAGGGGCGGGTTCAGACCAGGTTGTCCCGTCAGTAGAAGACATATACAAGGCACGGCCGCCCCGCGGGCTCTGGTTGAACGGCCATTCGTTGATAAATGCAACCAGAGTATTATTGTTTACATGCCATCCGCCGGAAGACCTGTACGCGCTTTTAGTCGCCGGGCACAATTCAACCGGCTCGCTCCAGTTTAGCGCATCC
>JAILFZ010000200.1 GCA_024697295.1 Treponema sp. | reverse complement strand
TACATCGAAAATGTTTTTTTAATCTTTTTAATTAGATCTCTCATGAGCCTGGATTCCTTCACTTTTATTATCACACCAAAATCTTGAATTCTCAATTAAATTGAAAACTTAACAGTTAGTTATCAGCGTTTTTTATAGTGCAGTCGACATTTTTATGAATTACAATTAGAATATTATAATCAAATATTTTAGAGGTATCTAATGAGCAAAATTGCCATCAGAATTAACCCGGCTGACGCAGTTGCAGTTGCACTCCAGCCGCTTTCAAAGGGAACTCAGGTTACCCTCGAAGCTATGGACAATGTTCCAGAAGTTACAGTTACGTTGCAGGAAGATATTACTGCAGGTCATAAATTTGCAATTCGTCCGATCAAAAAGGATGAACCTGTAATCAAATATGGTTATCCGATTGGTGCTGCCTCGGAAGATATCGATGTCGGAATGCACGTTCATACTCATAACATCCACACCTTGTTAAGTGAAGCCGCTTCTTACTCTTATGACGAAGCAAAGGCAAAGGCTGCTTACGACGCATGGTTCAAAGAAACAGAATCTCTGCGCCAGAACGTTCCAACAGTAAATGTATATAAAAGAGCTGACGGCCGCGTTGGTATCCGTAACGAAATCTGGATTGTTCCTCTCGTTGGCTGTGTAAATAAAATCTCTGAAACCCTCGCAAACTGGGCAAATGCCAAATACTGCAAGGGTCAGCCAAAACCAAACAAAAAAGGCGGTCTCGAAGGCTTTCAGGTCTGGACACACCCTTACGGCTGTTCTCAGATGGGCGGCGATAAGGAAACCACAGCAAAAATTCTTGCTGACCTTGTTCACCACCCTAACGCAGGCGGCGTTCTTGTAGTTTCACTTGGTTGTGAAGAGAACAACGTTCCTTATTTCAAGGAATTCCTCGGTGAATACGATGAAAACCGTGTAAAATTCATGATAACACAGCAGAGCAAAGATGAACTCAGCGACGGTAAAAAGCTCCTTAAGGAACTTGCTTCTTACGTTAAGAAATTCAAGCGCGAACCACGTCCTCTCACAGACATCGTTCTCGGAATGAAGTGCGGTGGTTCAGACGGTATGAGCGGAATCACAGCAAACGCTTTGATCGGCCGTATCTGTGACGCAATGACAGGAATGGGCGGACGCGTAATGCTCACTGAAGTTCCGGAAATGTTCGGTGCAGAACAGATGCTTATGAACCGCTGTGTTGACCGCGCAACTTTTGAAAAGACAGTTGACCTTATCAACGGATTTAAAGACTACTACTCAAGACATAACCAGGTTTGCTACGAAAACCCGTCTCCGGGAAACAAAGCTGGTGGTATCACAACCCTCGAAGACAAATCACTCGGTTGTGTTCAGAAAGGCGGTAAGGCTCCTGTAACAGGCGTTCTCAAATACGGCGAACGTCTCCCTCAGGATACAACTGGTCTGACC
The DNA here is from genome assembly GCA_024697295.1 of Treponema sp. Taxonomy (GTDB): domain Bacteria; phylum Spirochaetota; class Spirochaetia; order Treponematales; family Treponemataceae; genus Treponema_D. Next base: position 26,146 of record JAILFZ010000200.1, on the reverse strand, counting down.
CTCCTCGAAGGTCCTGGAAACGACATCGTTTCTACAACAGACATGACAGGTGCCGGTGCAAACATCATCCTGTTCTCTACAGGTCGTGGTACTCCTCTTGGAGCTCCGGTTCCAACTGTAAAAATTGCAACTAACCATCCTCTTGCCCAGAGCAAGGCAAACTGGATCGACTTTGACGCTGCAGAACTGCTCGACAGACCAAGCGATGAAGTTCGTAATAAACTGCTTGCTTTGATTTGCGACATCGTTTCCGGCCGTGCAGTTACAAAAAATGAACTCAACGGTTACCGCGAAATCGCAATCTTCAAAGACGGAGTTACACTGTAAGTTGACCTGACTGCGGCGGAGGCTTAAAAAATGTCTTGGATAGAGAAAATCGATATTACAGGCTCTTCAGCTTCTGTTGCAGTAATTTCAATTTCAACAATTCTTCTGCTGGGCTTTTTGATGACACGTATCACCAAAAAGCTCCGCCTTCCCAATGTAACAGCATACATTACAGCCGGCATTTTAATCGGCCCGTACTGCCTCAACTTAATCCCACAGTCAATTATAAAAGGAACCGCATTTTTACCAGACATCGCCCTTGCATTTATCGCATTCGGTACCGGCGAGTTTTTTAAGTTAAATAAATTAAAGTCCAACGGTTTAAAGGTCACAATCATCACCCTTCTCGAAACTTTCTTTGCCTCAGCCCTTGTTTTTGCCGTAACTTTTTTAATTCTCAAGTTGAATTTTGCCTTTTCAATCGTTCTGTCCGCCTTAGCTGCAGCAACTGCTCCGACTTCAACAATGATGACAATACGACAGACCGGCGCCAAAGGAGACTTTGTAGAAACCCTTTTACAGGATGTTGCCCTCGATGACATTATCAGTTTAATCGCATACAGTGTTGCAATTTCGATTGCAGCACATTCATATTCAGGACAAAGTGCTTCGATTGCAGAAGTTTTAGTTCCAATCGGACATAACTGTCTGGTCATTCTTCTGGGATGTGTTTTTGGTGTTTTGATGACAATTCTTCTCCGCCCAAAAACACGCACCAAGGACAACCGTCTTATCATTTCTGTTGCACTTCTTTTTGCATTCTGCGGAGTCTGTACTTTCTTTGATGTATCGCCTCTTTTAGGCTGCATGTCTATGGGCACAACTTACATCAACATGACAGATGACGACAAACTTTTTAAACAGCTGGCTTATTTTTCTCCGCCGATTCTGCTTTTGTTCTTTGTCCGCTCAGGTATGACCTTTAACCTTCATGCGCTGGTAGACACTTCCGGTTCAATCGGAAACTCCTCTTTACTCGTCATCGTAATTCTATATTTTATCGTGCGTGTAATCGGAAAGTATGCTGGAGCTTTTGCAGGTTGTTCAATCGTAAAAAAAACCGAAAACACACGCAACTACCTTGGACTCGCCTTAATCCCACAGGCCGGTGTTACCATCGGTCTTGCCGAACTCGGCGCCCGCTCGCTTTCCGGCGAAACCGGCAGTGCCCTGATGACAATCATTCTGGCATCCGGCATTTTGTATGAAATCATAGGCCCTGCAGCAGCCCAGTTTGCTTTGTACAAATCAGGTTCATATTCAAATAAACTTGAAGACCTTGTCTCTGTTGAATCAAGCACAACGGACGGCAAAGAAAAAACCCAGCTGGAACTTTTAATCGAACGAATTCAACTGATTCAAAAAGAACTTCCAAGCCACACAGTTGACGAGGAAGAAGAAGCTTATACAGAAGCCGCAGAAAGTCATTTTGCAGGCCGCGCACAAACTCAAAAAGACAATTTTAAACAACCGATAAGGAGAAAAAAGTAAAATGATAAATGATCCAATCGCACAACTGCTCGGAGAATGGTCCGTTTCGTTAAATTTGTATTCAATTTTTTTGAGGCTTGGAATTTCACTTTTACTTGGAGCAATTATCGGCTGGGAGCGTTCAAGCAAACGTCACAGCGCAGGATTCCGCACTTTTATCATGGTAAGTTTGACTTCTTCCATGATTATGATGCTCGATATTTTTATCACAAAAAACTACAGCGTAAAAATATTTTTATTTTCGGCAATTTCCATCATTTCCGTTGCACGCATCGCAACCCGAACACTTTATTTTAGTTCAAGAAATCAAATCACAGGCCTCACAACAAGTTTTGCACTCTGGGCAACTTCCATTCTCGGACTTGGCCTTGGAATCGGATTTTACACAGTCACTTTGTGTGCGTTTATTTTAATTTTGTTCTGTCTTTCAAGCCTGCCGGCCCTGGAATTTTATCTTAAAAACCGGTCCAATCATTTTGAAATCCACCTCGAATTAAAAAACAGCCTCAACCTTCAGAACTTTGTAACTACAATCCGTAAACTCGGGCTCACAATCGATGCCATCGAAATGAACAATGCCTACGCTAATTCCGGCCTGAGCGTTTATTCAATTGCGCTTACGATAAAAAGTAATGAACTAAAGCAGTACAAAACCCACACAGAAATCATCCAGGCATTACAAACCCTGGACTACGTTTACCACATAGAAGAAATTTAAAAAAAAGAAGGCGCCTTGTTCGGCGCCCTTTTGGATGCAAATACCACTCATCGGGTAGCATCACCTCTATACTCTGCTTAGCTGCAGAAAGCTTGTTAACGTACGTTTAACCTCGGCAGGTCATTTATTTTTGTCGGAAATTGCATAACGCCTCCTGTCGTGCAGCGGGTGTAAGTCCTCATCTCTTTCCTCACCACGATTTAATCATAACACGACCTCGCAAGAATGCAATAAAAAATGTTGTTATTTTTTACATTTTTATTTTATTGAATTTACAGCATTTAAAAGTATAATTGTATTTGAGGGGAAACACTGATGGCTCAAAATCTTATCGGACAGACTCTTGTTCAAAACATTTCCAGACCAGAAAATATATTTGTTTTTCCAACCCAAATCGCCTGCGATTTATGGGCAGACTGGACTATTCAAAATTCTCCGGTCAAAGCCGTTGCAATGGAGCGTTTTATTCCGTGGGATGACTTTAAAGCAACCGCCATCCGAAGCGAACTCCAGGATAAAAATTCAATCCCGAGCGAAATGCGTAAAATCTTTACCATTCAGCTTATCGAACAAAATGCAAAAACTCCCTTTTTGAATTCAATTATTCCATCAGATTACGCAAAGACTGCCGGCGCTTTTGCAAACTGGATTTCAACGATTTTGTCGAGCCTTTCCATCTGGAAAAAGTATTTTGACAAAAACACCGCCTCTAACCCAAAAGCCATCGACGATGAAGACAGGGATATTCTCGAAATTTACAAGCGTTACCAGGATTTTCTGGACAAGTATTCTCTTTTTGATCCGGCCTGGGAAAAACCGCCGTTTAAAGCCGACAATAAACACTACTTTGTTTTCTTTCCGGAAATTCTGACCGACTATGAAGAATACCGCCCGATTCTGGATGAATGCAAAGAGTTTATCACAATCGTTTCCTTTACAGATGACGACGGAAAGCCGGTTGCCGACGTGGACTTTTTTACAGATTCACGCACCGAAATTAAAAATCTCGCAATCAGGCTTCGTCAGGCACATGACAACGACAAAATTGAATGGGATAAAATTGCCGTCAGCGTTCCTGATATGGAAAGTTACGGTCCATACATCGACCGTGAACTTGAATTGTATTCGATTCCGCACGTAGTGCGCTCTGCACGCCCTTTGTCGCAGACTGCAGGCGGCTCCTTATTCAATTTAATCCGGGAGTGTGTTAACGAAAACTTTAGTTTTACTTCCCTCAAAAATTTTCTGCTGACGGTTGAACTTCCATGGTCCGACAGCGAATTAAACGACAGACTTATTTCATTCGGTCAAAACAACAATTGTCTGTGCAATTTTGAAATAGACGGCAGCCCGGTCGACATCTGGGAAAAAACCTTTGATTCAATTCCATGTGACAAAAACGTTATTACTTTTTACAAAAACTTAAAGCACGCCCTTGTTAAAATTACAAGTTCAGCAAGTTTTGAAGAAATCCGCGACAATTACTTTGCCTTCCGCGAAAAGTTTTTTGATATGGATAAATGCAGCGACTTTACTGACAAAATCATCAGCCGCTGCATCATTGAACTTGGCGGTTTAATCGACCTGGAAAAAGTCTTCAGCGAATGCAGAATTCCAAATCCATATAATTTTTTTGTAAGTCTCCTCGACGAAAAAGTTTACCTTGAACAGGCCAACGAACGCGGAGTTCAGATTTTGCCGTACAAAACCGGATCCTCTTCTCCTTTTGACTGCCACTTTATCGTAGATGCTAGTCAGGTTGCAACTTCGATTATTTATAAGTCCCTTTCGTTTTTAAGAGAAGACAAAAGATTAAAAATTCTTGGCGGCCTTGATCACGAAGACCCGAACGTTACAAGAATTTTTTTACGCCTTTACAAAATGAACTCACTTTCCAAAATGGTTTATTTTTCGTGCGCGTCAAAAACTTTTACCGGGTACGCGCAGTCTGCAAGCGACCTGACCGAACAGGATTTTACCAAAAATCCACCGGACTTTATCAGCCAGAACTTTTTTACCCAGGAAAAAAACTGGTATCTGGAAAAAGGAAAATTCCCGGGTTCAATTTATTCAATTCAAAAATCCGGCGCCATAAACTGGCTGCTTGCAAATGAACATTACGAGGCCGACACTCTTAAGGCTTTTGAAGTTGTAAATGAGATTATCAAAAAGAACCGCATGAAGGATGGCACAAACTGCAACGTTTCTTGTACGGCTTTGAACAATTTTTTTGAATGTCCGTTTAAATATTGCCTCAATCAAATTTTACATATTAAAGAACTCAACCAGGAAACTGATTTGATGGACAGGTTTGCAAAAGGAACCCTGAACCACAGAGTTATGGAATTTTTCTTTAAACACTATCAGGAACACCACCTTTTGCTTCCAACGGCCGAAGACATCCTTTTGCCGGAAACTTTAAATCTCATCGCTGTTTGTCTCGATAAAGCAATTGACGATAACGAAAACTCACCAATGGCACAATTCCTGCTTAATACCACCAGACTCGACCTCCTGCAGGACATAACCGAGGCAATTCAGGGCATCTGCAAAAAGTTTTCTGAGCACTACGTTTACGCTGTAGAAAAAAACTATTCTTTCAAAATCCCTGACCAGAATGTTCTGTGCGAAGGAAAAATCGACCTGCTCCTTCAGGATCCGGCCGACAACGAACTAATTTTGATTGACCACAAAACAAATAATGTTCCAACAAAAAAAGAATTATATTACAGCCTGCTCCCGGAAGGAGAAACATTAAATTTTCAGATGCCGATGTACTTTTACCTTTTGCAAAATAATCCGTTCGTGCCACCTTTCAAACAGGCATTTTTCTATAAAATCAATGAACACAAGTTTACAGAATTTAAAAGTGAAAACATCAACCTGGAACTTAATTATCTGCAGGAAAAAATCAAAGTATTTGTACAGGCAGTTTCTGACGGCAATATTATAAAGGAACGCACCCAAAAAATTGCCGACTGTTATGGCTGCGATTACAAAGCTGTTTGCCGCCACACATTTATCGTAGGAAAGTCAGAATAGGGAGGTTCAAATGGCAGATATATTGATTGATGAATATCAACAAAAGGCAATTGATTCAAATATAAACACCGTCGTAAGCGCCGGAGCCGGTTCCGGAAAAACGCGCGTTCTGGCAGAACGTTTTCTGGATCTTGTTCTTAACCGTGGCTGCAATGTTGACCAGATTCTCACTCTGACTTTTACAAAAAAAGCAACTGTAGAAATGTCGAGCCGCATCTATCAGACCTTAAAAGAACGCGCACCTGAACAGGCAAAAATCTTTTTTAAGGCAAACATCAAGACAATCGACAGTTACTGTTCAAGTATTGCAAAAATGGGCGCCCACAATTATGGTGTTTCGCCGAATTTTACAGAAAACAAAGATTATCTTGAAAAAAAATTAACAGCACTCGCAGTTTCATTCATCCTGAAACACAAAGACAATATTGCAATTAAATCTCTCGTAAATGTCACTCATTACCAGGAAGTTGCCAAACAGCTTTTTGTTGCCCCGATTTTGTTTCAATCGACAATAATTCATCCGCACAATTTTAGATCAGATTATCAAAAGCAGCTAAAAACCGTCCTCATTGAATGGGAAAAAATGGCAGCCTTTCTTGAAGGCCTTGTTTCTTCTGTAAAAAACGAGTATGCAGCTTTTTCCGGCAAGAAAACTCCAACCCTGGAAAAATTCGACGTTTTACTGTATTCAAAGCTTACTCCGATACCAGTTTTTAACTATGAAAATTACCGCCAAAAGGAATATGATCAAGCAATTAAATCCCTCAAAAACTACCGGGAATTTATATACTTCAATTTTCATAATACAAAAGGTACCGCCGGTATAAACGAAATGCTCAAAGCCGCAGGTGATAACTATTCCAAGGCAGTGCAGCTTTTGAACTTTATTGTAAATTCAAGAATTATCGAATCCCTCATTCCTCTCCTCGAAGAATTCAGTCAGATTACAAACGACCTTAAACGGCAGACTTCTTTTTTAACTTTTTCTGATATTTCTGACCTTGCAATGCAGACCCTGAAAGACTATCCGGACATCCGCGCAATCGAAAAGGCAAAATACAAGGCAATCATGATTGATGAATTCCAGGATAACAACCAGATGCAGCGTGACCTTCTCTTTTTGCTCGCAGAAAACCTGGAACGAATGGATAAAGGAGTACCGCAGGTTTCTGAACTTTGCCCAGACAAACTTTTTTTTGTCGGCGACGAAAAACAGAGTATTTACCGTTTCCGCGGGGCCGATGTTTCAGTCTTCCGCGGTCTGTCACGTGACTTTGCAGCAGGCAATCTGACAATGTCAATAAACTACCGCTCATGTCCTGCTCTGATTGGTTCATTCAATACCTTCTTCGGTGGGTTTGAATATCCTCCGGTTGCAGAAGAAACTGACGGCCAGGGACCGGCCTGTTTTTATAAACCTTCACAAAAAAATGAAGGAATTCCTGATTACGAAGCAATTTATCAGAAAGTTGAATTAGGAAAAAAATCCATACAAGAAATTCAAAATAACACTCCCGACGAAGTTTACAAAAGCCACATCATTATCGGTCGTTACGATGATAGTCAGACAGCTGAATTCAACCAGCTTACAAATATCGATGCTGAAGCAACCTGGATTTGTGAAAAAATCAAACAGCTCACAACAGAGGGTATCAACGGTAAAATTTACAAATACAGCGACATTGCCATTCTTCTCAAGCGATACACCAACCAAAATGTTTATGAACGCTACTTCCTGCAAAATGGAATTCCATACAATACAGAAGTAATCACAGGTTTTTTTGGCGACGGTCCTGTAAACGATATTTATTCATTCTTAAAAATCTGCGTAACTGACAAAGACCAGCTCGCCTACACAAAAGTTTTGCGTTCACATTTTGTACATTTATCAGATAAAGAAGCTGCCGCAATCGTTAAATCAAGTTCAAAACCGTTTGATTTAGACGCTTCTCAATTCCTGAATCCGGGCAGCCTAAAAAAATACAATCACGCCAGAGAAATTTTTGCTGAATTAAAAGAATTTGCCAAAAAATCCAAGCTCACCAAAATTATCAGCAAACTCTGGTACGAATACGGTTACTGCTACGAAACCATGTGGAACCAGACAGTTAGTATGTATTCAAAAATGTACGATTATATTTTTGAACTCGCACGCAAAGCCGAATTAGATGCCCAGAGCCTTTCACAATTTTTGGATCAGCTGAGCATATACACTGACGCCGGAAAAAAACTTGAGGACCTGGACATCCCGATCGAACAGACAAATGGTGTGCACATCATGTCGATTCACAAAAGTAAGGGCCTTGAATTTCCGGTAGTTTTTGTAGCCGAAACAAATGCCGGCCGTAATAATAATCAAAACAGTTCCAAGGCATTTATTTCTAAGGAATTCGGTTACACAGTAAATACACCCTCGATTCCGCAGATGGATAAAAAAGACAGGGCAACCAGCAATTATTTCTATTCTCTTGTAAAAGAAGAAATTGAACGGCTCAACCTTGCAGAACTGCGCCGTTTAACCTATGTTGCCGTCACCCGCGCTATTGATTATGTATTTATTTCTACATCAAGTTATACCCCTGCAAAAGCACCAATTGATTATACCCCGGGTCACGAAAAGACATCTCAGATTTATCAGATTTTACAGCCGGTAATCGATTTTTACGAAGCAAAAAAAGAAAACAATAAACTCTTTACGCTCGAAACAATTCCCCCGTATGACAGAAATCAATCTCAGGAACAGAAGACCCGCTCAAACACAGTGACACAAAAACTATCTCTTATTCAAAACTTGAACGAAGAAGACCTTTATAACAATTCAACAGTGATAGAAAAAGAAGTTCTTCCGGCAAAATATCTTCTTCCAAGCAAACTGCATCAAGACGACGAAGAAACAAGTTCTGCAAAATTGCGCACGGCATCGGACACATCGCCCTACCCGGAGATTAACAAAATCGTCCTGGAGTCGATTCCAAAAAATTCCGCAGACCAGGAACCAAAATTCAGTTATGCAAACTTTGGAACGATAGCGCATGCCTACATGGAAGCCTTTATCAACGACGAACAGCCTAAAATTTCCAACCGCGATCTTGCAGGATTGAACGGCAATCAGAAAAAAATCAACACAATAAATTCAATCTGCAAAATAATGTGCGCCGAATTTGAAAACTCACCTCTCGGAAAAGACGCAAAAAATTCGATCTGGCACAAGGGCGAGTATGAATTCAAGGCCGTATTGAATTCACAAATCCTCAAAGGAACAATCGACCTGGTTTTTGAAAGTTCGCAGGGACACTACACTGTGGTAGATTACAAAACAAATTCAACAATCGAACCCGAAATTTATTATGAGCAGCTTGCAAGTTACCGTTTTGCAGTTTCGCAGATGCAGGGAGTCCCTCCGGAAAACATTAAGTGCAAATTATTCTACCTGAGATTCGGCAAGGAAGTAGATATAAGCGAAGAGACGCTGGCAGTAGTAAAAAAGGCTTATTCGTGATATAATTTTTCTCAACATTTTCTTAACCAGAAAATCCGGAGGCCTTTTTAATATGAAAAAATTCATGGACAAAAACTTCCTTTTGGACACAAAAACTGCGCAAAAGCTTTTTGCTGCCTGCAAGGATGAACCACTTTGGGACTATCACTGTCATCTTCCACCAGAGCAGATTGCAAACAACAAACAATTCAAAAACCTTACTGAAATCTGGCTCGGCGGCGACCACTACAAATGGCGCCAGATGAGAACTTATGGTGTTACAGAAGATTACATTACAGGCGACAAACCTGATTACGAAAAATTCCTCAAGTGGGCAGAAACTATCGAACACCTTATCGGAAACCCGCTTTATCACTGGACTCACCTTGAACTCCAGCGCTACTTTGGAATTTATGAACCGCTTACTGTTGAATCAGCTCCACGTATCTGGGAAAAAGCAAACAAACTTCTCCAAACTGAAGAACTTTCAGTAAAAGGAATCTTCAAGAAATTCCATGTTTACGCTGTCGGAACAACTGACGATCCGATCGATTCACTTGAATACCACAAGGCAATCGCCGAAGGAACAGCTCCAATCGGTAAAATCGAAACTAAAGTTCGCCCGTCATTCCGCCCGGACAAAGCTCTTAACATCAACCTTCCTACATACAAAGGATACATCGAAAAACTTTCTGAAGTTTCTGGAATTGAAATCAAGACTTCTGACGATGTAATCAAAGCTCTTATCAAACGTCTCGATTTCTTTATCGAAATGGGATGTCGTGCTTCAGACCACGCTCTTGAATATCCACCATGCAAGGTTGATTCAGATGCAAATATTGATGCAGTTGTTGCACGCGCACTCAAAGGCGAAGTTATCCCTGAAGCAGAAGCTGAAGCTTACAAGACAAAGATTCTTGTTGCTCTCGGACGCGCTTACGAACAGAGAGGCATCGTTCAGCAGTGGCACATGAACGCTATACGCGACAATAACAAGGCAATGTTCGAAAAACTCGGACCAGACACAGGTTTTGACGGAAGCCACGACAAACCAATGGCAGAAAATCTCGCCGGTCTTCTCTCTTTGATTGAGGCTGCTGGCGGCACTCCAAAAACTATCCTCTACTCACTCAATCCAAAAGATTATTACTCAATCGGAACTATTATGGGTTGTTTCCAGGGCGGCGGAATTAAGGGAAAAATCCAGTTTGGTTCAGGCTGGTGGTTCTGTGATCACAAAGACGGTATGGAACAGCAGATTAAGGTTCTCGGTAACCTTGGTATGATTCCTGCTTTCGTCGGAATGCTTACAGATTCACGCTCTTTCCTTTCTTATTCACGCCACGAATATTTCCGCAGAATTCTCTGCAATATATTCGGAACATGGGTAGAAAACGGCGAATATCCAAATGACATCAATATGCTTACTAAGTTTGTAAAAGATATCAGCTTCGGTAATGCTCTTGCCTACTTTGGTAAATAGTCTTTAATAAAAATTGCTAAATCAGCACCGCTGAATCTGGACATAAGTTCAAGTTCTGGCGGTGCTTTTTTTTATTTCTTATCAAAAATTTCTTTCAGGAGATCTTTGAGGGTAATGTCTTTGGACATAAATGGAAAAAGGAAGTTTCTCTTTTTTCTTAACTCAACATTTCTCTTTCGAATTGCTTCCTTAAGATTTTCATATTTAATTTCAAGCTGATTTTCTTTAGCAAAATTTCTCATTTTTGCAGAAATATTAAATGAATAACAAATGTCAACGGCATAAATCCCATAGAAAAAGCCGATAAAAAATGAATAAGAAAGATGGTTGGTAAACCAGAAAAGCCATTCCTGTATTTTTGGATGAACCAGAAAATAATATAAACCGCTCAAAAGCCACCAGTAAAAAGTATACTGCGGGCATATAATTCCTTTTATATTTCCAAAGCAGGTTGAATAATCCCACAATTTAATTTTCATTCCCTTTATAAAAATCAATCCTGCTATAAATTCAAAAAGGGTAATACACAATGCCATCAGGGCAAACAATACAATTTTCTGTAAATATGGATTTTCTATAAAACTGACATCAATATATGAAAGTGTAAAAAGAATAACCAGGCTAAAACCATAAAGAGGAAGATATGGCCCATTCAAAAAGCCCGGGTTTATCCATTTGCGTTCGATATTACTTTTTGAAATAAAACGCCTGTAAAAGAGTTCAAGAACCCAGCCAAAAATATTACCAACACAAAACAAAAAAGTTATGACAAGAAAAATATCCATGCTCAATCCTCCAGCAAATCATTGTCCTTTTCCCACTCTCTCTTTGTTTTTATAGAATACCAGTTATTTGATTTTTCATATAGCATTTGAGCATCTTCCTTCCCCTGAAAATTTGCCCATTCAGAATATTTTCCCTGGCGGATTGTTTTCTTTTGAGATTTGTTTTTCTCCTTTAAGTCTTCTGCACCATTTGCCATATTAACCTCCAAAAAAAAACGCCGAAATTAATCGGCGTAAATAACTATCGTTAGTTTGCTAACAACCGTTAGTTAATTATCTTGCTCTTACAAGTTCGATATCAAAGGCAATATAAGCACCACCAGGTATTACACCAGGGATACCGTTTGCTCCATATGCAAGTTCTGAAGGAATTACTACAGTACGGTGTTCGCCCACTTTCATATCCTGAACCATAATATCAAAACCAGGAATCATCTGTCCGCCGTCTGTTACAAACTCAAGTGGACCACGACCCTTTGACTGATCAAAAACACGTCCGTCAACAAGATAACCTTTGTATTCGCAGGCTACATTTTTGCGTCCGCCAATTTTACTACCGTTACCTTCTTTAGTTGTTTTATAATAAATTCCGTTGCCGTCTTTATTAAAACCTGGAAATGCCTTTTCTACTTCTGCAATTTTTTTTGCATTTGCAGCCTTTGCTCTTTCAGCAGCTTTTACTTTTGCCTCTTCAGCAAGTTTATTGAATTCTTCCTGGCCGGCTTTAAATTCTTTTGCTTTATCACCCTGTCTTACGATAGTGACTTTTACAATCTTATCGCCCTGCTGAACTTCATTTACAACTTTCTGGCTGTCTGAGTTTACAACCTGCCCAAAAATTGTATGTTTTCCGTTAAGCCATTCAGTCGGAACATGTGTAATAAAGAACTGGCTTCCGTTTGTGCCCGGACCTGCATTTGCCATTGCAAGATAACCAGGTTTATCAAAAACGAGATCATCCATGCATTCGTCTGCAAAACGGTAACCAGGACCACCGCGGCCTGTTCCTTCCGGATCACCGCCCTGAATCATAAAGTCAGCGATTACACGGTGAAAAGTTAAACCGTCATAAAATGGTTTGCCTTTTGCAGCATCAAGAGTGCCTTCTGCAAGACCAACAAAATTTGTTACTGTAAGTGGAGTTTTGTCATAAAAAAGTTCAAGAACGATTGAACCTTTAGATGTCTGCATAATTGCAAAAACACCATCTTTACCTTCGATTGCTTTCAATTCCTTATCCATAGATTTACATCCTCCAAAAGATATTGCAAGCAAAGTAAATATTGCTGCAAATAAATTTCGTTTCATACGCACCTCGCATGTTTTAGTCTGCCAGCTGACCAACAAACCATTTATATATTGAATCCACTCTCGCGTTAAAAGAATCAATCATCTTGTCTTCCAGCACTGAGATTCGTGGATAATATGCCTGAACAATCAGGTAAATTAAAAATTCGTCTTCGTTATCAACGGCAACAAAATTAATTTTTATGTTGTGAGCCTTTGCTGCGGTAATAAAACCGAATTTGAGGCTTTCAAAATTGTCAAAACAAACACTGACTTCGTTCTGAGTCTGATGGTAATTCAACTTGTAATAGCATTTTCCAAATGAATTATCATCCTGCATGCAGTAAAGTACTTTTCCCTCGGCGCTGCCTTCTGTATCGTCTGCTACGGGTTTTTTGCTTTTTGGACCATCAATCAAATATGCATCGTGGTACAAAACTTCCGTCTTTTTATGTCTGTTTGAATAATAAGTCTGTCCCTTCATTGTAGAAATGGAGCGGACAATTTTAGAAATTTTGTTGATATCCACGCCTTCCGGAAGCTCACTTTTTTTGAGTGAAAAAAGTTTTTCGTTTGTAAGACGAGGTTTTTCTTTTGAATTCCAGGTAGTTACAGCCTGCTGTGCAAGTGGAGTGTCCGGAGTCAAAGTAAGTTCAACTTTGTCATTGTTTAAGAATACATTCTGCTGAACATTCTGTTCACCAAACACTGCGCTACATCCTAGAATTAATAAAACACCGGGAATCAAATAATTTTTGTTCATACTTCTCTTAAAATTAGTAGCTCAATCCCTTGTAAAGTACGCGTACCTGTTTGTACAAGCCTTCGCCTTCGCTGATTGTTTCTACATCAGGAATGTCGTTTAAAGTTGTATGAATCAGACGGCGTTCAAAAGGATTCATTGGTTCAAGAAGAATTGACTGGCGGTTAGAGCGGACTCTGTCGGCAGTTGTATAAGCAAGATGAACAAGGCTTTCTTCGCGGCGTACGCGGTAATTTTCTGTATCGAGAATTACACGTACATCTTCGCGGCCGAGGTGACCTGCGTAAACATTTGCCAAAAGCTGCATTGCATCAAGGTTTTTACCTTTGCGGCCAATCAAAATTGAAGATGAAGAAGAGCTGAGTTTGATTCCGATTTTTTTGTCTTCACGGAACATAATTTCTACAGCTACTTCGTAACCCATTTTTGTAATCATTTCATTTACAAAATCCAACAGTTTCTGTTCAAATTCGTCCTGGGCAAGCGGATTAGAAATTGTTTTTTTAACAGAAGAAAAACTCTTTTCCTGCATTTCGTAAGAAGCAACTTCTGTGTCACTTACTGTATGAACACGAATTTTTACATATCCCTTTTTGAACAATGTATTTTTCTGTGCTTCGATGATTTCAACGTCAAATTGATCTCGTTCAAGACCAAGTTCAGCAACTGCTTTTTCAATTGCTTCTTTTTCATTTTTACCTTCAAATTCGTAAGTCATTATATTTCCCCTTAATTATTGAATTCAAAATTATTTCTTTATCTTGGAATTAATGTACAACTGCTGTCCGAGCTGAATCAAGTTACTGATTGTCCAGTAAAGCAGCAATCCGGATGGAGCATTATAGAACAAGAAGAAGAAAAGAATCGGCATACCGTACATCATCATCTTCATTTGACCTGCATTCTGGCTGGCAGTTGTACCGCCGTTATTTGTAATCTTACCAAAAAGAAGCTGGCTGATTACATAAATAACAGGCAGAAGTCTGATATGGTTACCGAGCAGCGGGATATTGAATCCCAAAGTTTTTATATTATCACCGGCAGACAAGTCGCTGATCCATCCAGGAATAAAACTTGCTCCGCGGAATTCAAAGTAGTTGTTGAACAGGTTGTACATTGCAAACAAAATTACAAACTGGAATACCATCGGCAGACAACCGGAAAGCGGGTTGTATCCGATTTCTTTGTAAAGTTTTGCTGTCTGTTCATTAAGCTTTTGCGGATTATCCTTGTATTTTTCCTGAAGAGCCTGCATTTTTGGCTGCATTTCCTGCATTTTAACAGTTGATTTTGCAGTCTTGGCAGTAATCGGGAACATTGCAAATTTTAAAAGTGCTGTAAGGATAATAATTGAAATACCCCAGTTTTTTACAACCTTATTGATAAGTTCAAGAAGGAATTTAAGAATAACTTCGAGCCAGCTCAAAATGCCTGATGTCTGCATACTGTCATCAAAACGAACGCCTTCAAGTTTCCATGGGTTTTTGTCAGCAACGTTGTAAATTCTCAAATCTTTTTCGTTTCGTGGTCCAACATAAATGTAGTAAACATCTTCTGCCGCTGTCGTATCAATTGCGCGGCGTGTTACTATTGCCTGGCAGTTTGTCTTGTCGGCAATGTCAGATTTTGATGTATAAACAACCTTGTCCAGCATTGTCGAGTTATCTGCAGGGCAGGCAAGAACTTCAAAGTATTTTCCGGCCATTGCAACCCATTCCCAGCCTTTTTCATAGGCCTTAGTCTGGTTTGTTCCGAGAATTACCTTCTTTTTTTTGTTTCCGTTATAAGCAATGAACTGACGGTTTTCATAGCGGTTCATTTTCGGGTTGTAGAATGGTCCAATCTGAGGAGATGTTCTCAAAGAATAAGCGGCACCGTTTACATCAAGGCCCTTAAAGTTTTCCGCTCCGTCAACATTTACTGTAAGTTTAAATGCGTAGTCGTCCGGGTTGAATTCATAAGTTTTAACAAGAGTAAAAACGCCTGTTGTTCCGTCGGCATTTTTTACACTGTAGTTCTTAAAGAATCCGATTGTATTGTCATTGATTTTGCGTGCATTAAAAATATCATCAATTATTGCTTCATTTGCTCCGCCGAGGGTGAGTGCAAATGCGCGGTTGGTTTTTGTGATATTGTCGGCCATTTCTATAAAATTGCCGGTATCAGTATCTTTATGATCTTTTAATTCATAACCGATAACGTCACCGCCGCGGTTTGTAAATGTAACTTTTAATTTGTTTGTTTCAATTACAAATGTTTCTTCTTTTACAGAATCTTTTGCAGAAGCGTTGATTGTTTTTTCTGGTTCTGTTGTTGAATCTGTAACTGGTGTCGATGAAGGCTGTCCGGAAGAAACCTGTTCAGTTGAATTTGAAGCGGCAGGTGTTTGAGCACTTTGTTTTGGTGCTAAAAAAGTCTGTAAGAAGAAAAAACCAATCAAAACGATTGAGGACAATCCAATTGCCCATGCTGTGTTTTTTTCCATCGTTTACTCCGTTTAATTAATTAAAGTGATTAATCATGGGCATCGCTAGAAATCAACTTTTGTAGATTTCTAGCGATTACCGCCGAGTTTTAAGTCGTTGTAATATCACGACTTAAAACATCGCAATTTCAGTGTTATCTCTAAAAATTGCAATTTTTAGAGATTCCATTAAGAACTGGTTACGGAACCGGATCATAGCCACCTTTACAAAAAGGATTGCACCTGAGAATTCTTTTAAAACCCATCCATGAGCCTTTAAGAGCTCCATATTTCTGAATAGCTTCCAGCGCATACTGAGAACACGTAGGTGTATATCGACATGTAGATGGAAACATCGGTGAAATACAGAGTTGATAAAATCGAATCAGACTACAAAAAAATTTAGAAATTAATTTTCCCATTCTTTTAAAAGTCCGGCTTTTTTGCACAATGAAAGAAATTGATCGCACCGCGAGTGGAACGAGGGTTTTTCGGCACTTGGATATACAAGGAACAGCATATCGTAGCCGGTGTTCAGGTGCGATTTTAGATTTCGAAAAGTTTCCCGGCTTAACCGTTTAGAATAATTTCTCTGAACAGCGTTGCCATAACCACGGGGCAGAGGAAAACCAATTCGATTGAACTGGTTATCATTTGGTAAAAAGAACAGTTTTGCTCCTTCTACACTTACTCTTTTCCCATTTTTAAACAGATTCTTGATTTCTGAAGCGCGTTTTATTCTTTCTTCAAGAACAAAACGCTTTGACTCTACCAAGAGTGTTTTCATTTTTCAAAATAAAAAATCAGTATGGCTTCTTTTCGTCAGAAATTGTGAGTTTTGCGCGACCCTTAGCACGACGGCGAGCAAGTACTGCACGTCCGCCTTTTGTTGCCATGCGTGCGCGGAATCCAAATTTTCTATTTCTTTTAACTTTACTTGGCTGGTATGTTCTTAACATCGGAACATTCTCCTTATATACAGAATCTGTTTGATACAGATTCCAAAATTTTCAAAAAAAGTGTAGTGCGGTAAAGTGTATCAAATTTATTTATTTTTGGTCAACATATCGTCTTTCATTTCATCAAATATTTTCTGGATTTCAGGAGGCAATTCTTTTTTTTGAGCCGGCTTTTGATACCCAAAACCTTTTTCCTCTAAAATTTTCTCTTCCTGTTCCATTCTTTCGTTTTGAATTTTGTTCTGTTTTTCAATCTGATCCTTTTCCTTTATTTTTTTGAGACCGGCTGTCGTACCGGAAAGTTTAAAAGCCAGTGATTGAATTTTCAATTCCGGAGCTTTTAATTCAAAACCTTTGAGAATGTATTTTTTGTGTGTCTGCAGCATTTGAATCCAACCCGGATGGTCGCATTCAATCAGCAGAATTCCATTTTCAAAATCATTTACGCGAGAGTGGCTTGCCATATTTTTGCCGATGTTGTCGCCGTTTATTGAATTCGATTTTATTGATTCAACAATTTGCTGCCAGAGCGTTACTATTTTGTCGCCCATTTTCATCTTAGCCTGGAGATTGCCTGTAACCTGCAGAATCATGCTTTTGGCGTCCATTATTTCATTGTCGTTCATTCCAGCAGCCTCCTTTTATTTCATATATCTTTGTCGAATTCTTCATGTAGCGTTCGTATGGCTCGCCCGGCAGAAATGTACAAAAAAGCTGATCATATTCAGGGAGGGCGAGGGTAACGGCCTGTCTTTTATCAGGATCTAGTTCAAGAAGAACATCGTCCATCAAAATAACCGGTTTTTTTCCGGTAATCTGCGTATAAAAAATGCATTGTGCAATTCTTAGCAGAATCGCGGTTAAACGTCTTTGACCTGTCGACGCGCATGGAATAAAATCAGTTCCGTTTCGGATAAATTTTATTTTGTCGCGGTGCGGGCCGCTCATTGTTGTCATTATCGTTTTATCAATTTCCCGCTTGGAAAGCAGTATTTGTTTTACCTCAGACAAATCCGGAAGTACATTTGACTGCGACTTCCACGAAGGGTCATATTTTATTGAAATTCCATCGATTCCTGTAATTTTTTCGTAAAGCTTTCCAAAAATCTGGTTAAACTGAAAAATCGCATTGCGTCTTTTGTTTTCAATTTCGATTCCGTTTTGTGCCAGCTGAACATCATAAATATCCAGCATTTCGTATTTTTTTTCTTTCAGGCACATATTCCGGCTTTTAAGGATTTTACGGTAATTGCGGTTTATATCGATATACAAAACATCATACATAGAAAGACACTGATCTATAAAAAAGCGGCGACGTTCTGGTTCACCGACTGCAAAGGCAAGGTCATCATGGCAAAAAAGAACGCACGGCATTGTGTTGATAAGCTCTTTTCTATCTTTGATGAATTTACCGTTTTTATCTATTTTCTTTTTGCCGTTTTCGTAAATTATGGAAATATTTTCTGTAGTATTGTTTTCCAAACGGTATAAAGTTCTGACAGAAAACTCATTAAAGTTCTGTTTGCATACTTCCGCATCTGCCCGGGTACGGAACGAATTTCCGTAGGCAGAATAATATACGGATTCAAGGAGATTGCTTTTTCCCTGTCCGTTTTCTCCAACGAAAAAGACTTCCTTTGAGTTTAAATCAATTGTCGAATCCTGAAGATTCCGGTAATTAATGTACGAAATTGAAAGTACTGGCATTATTGCGAAAAATTTATCTCCGCATCAGGCCATCTGCATCGGCATAATTATGTGGAAATATTCTTCTGCAGGTTCCGGAAGCAATGTTACTGCCTTCATTTCTCCGGAGAATTCAAATTTAATTTTATCGCTTGTAATTACTTTGAGTGGTTCTTCGATGTAGCGGTAGTTCATTGCAATTGTAAATTCATCACCGGCGTATTCGCATGGAATTTCAACTTCTGCATCCCCGTTGTCAGATTCCTGAGATGTTAACTTAAGAACGCCAGGGCAGATGTTAAAGAAAATTCTTCCAGCTTTTTTATCAACCATGATCGCAGTACGTTTCAAAGATTCAACAAGTTCACTTTTGGTTACCTTAAAGTTATAAAGCTGAGTTTCCGGAATTACTCTCATGTAATTAGGGAACTGACCGTCAATCAAAGTTGAACTCAATTCATAATTACTGAATCTGAAGAAAATCATTTTATCTACTACTGCAATTGAAACATTACCTTCGTCAGAAGCATGTTTTGCAACAATATTCAAAACTTTCGGATGAACGATTGCAGACGGAAAATCACTGATTCCTTCTGCAAATTCTTTTGAAGCATAAGCAAGACGGCGTCCGTCTGTTGCAACAAGAACAAGTTTATTGTCTTTCTTTTCAAAATAAACACCGTTCATAAAGTATCTTGTTTCGTCAGCACTAACTGCAAAAGAAGTCTGGCTGATCATTTTTTTAATTTCTTTGGCAGGAACTTCAAAGAACGGTACATTTTCTGCTACTGGAAATTCCGGAAATTTATCCTGAGAAGTACATTTTAACTGGAACTTGATTTTTTTAGTTGTATGTCGGATCAATGCGATTGTCTGATTATCTTTTTGCTGGAGAACAAATTCAATTTCACCTTCATCAAGACCTGTCAGAATTCCAAGAAATTTATCACAGAAGACTGTTGTTGAACCTTCTTCTTCGATGTTAACAGGAATCTTTGTTTCAAAGTTTACTTTGATGTCAGTAGCTTTGATTGTTAAGGTATTATCCTGAGCAATGAACATTACATTTGAAAGAATAGATACATTGCTTTTTGTCGAAATAATTTCCTGAGCGATTGAAATTTCGTTAATCATCGAATTTCTGTCAAAGGTAAATTTCATATAAGTCTCCTTTCTAAATTTATTAAATTTATATAAATTTAGTAATAGTAATAATAAGGCTTGTGAATTTGTGCATAACTCACTTAACTCTTTGTTTTATAATGAAATTTAAAGTTGATAACTCAATATTTGAATTCACTTTAAATTCACATTTCCACAGGTTGCGGAGTTATCCACAAGTTGTTCACAATATTATATCATATTTTACACAAAATTATATTTTTTTATAGTCTTTTGCCTCTCGTGTCAAAAGATTTATGGTTGAATCCAGCGATGGATCTGTTTTGAGCATATTTTCAATTTTATCTCTTGCGTGCATGATAGTCGTGTGATCACGGCCGCCAAATTCCGTTCCGATTTCTGTAGTTGAATATTCAGTAAGTGAGCAGGAAATATAAACTGCAATCTGTCTCGGCATTACAAATTTTCTTTCTTTCTTTTTTCCTTTGATGTCACTGATTGAAATATTGTAATGTTCTGCTACAACTTTCTGGATATTTTCTATCGTAATTGTCCCGGAATACGGATTGTTGATTGTATCGCGCAAAATGTTCTGTGCAATTTCTACTGTGAGAGTTTTTTTAACAAGTTCTGCATAACCGATTGATTTTAAAATACATGCTTCAATATCACGCACATTTGTCTGGCAGTTTTTAGCAATGTATTCAATTACATCTTTTGGAATTTCCTTTCCCTGGATTTCAAGTTTTTTTTGAATAATTGCAATTCTGTTTTCGTAACTTGGAGGCTGAAGATCAACGTTTAAACCACGGCTAAATCTTGAACTTAATCTTTCTGTAAAACCTTTGATTTCTTTTATCGGTCTATCGCTAGTAAATACTATCTGTCCTGCTCTGTCATAAATTGAATTAAATGTATGAAAAAGCTCTTCCTGTGTCTGGTCTTTTCCTTCAAGAAACTGGATATCGTCGAGTAAAAGTACATCAAGGTTTCTGTACTTTTTTTTGAATTTTTCCATTGATTGTCTGTCAGTTGATTGATTTCTTACTGCAGTTGTAAATTCATTTGTAAAGTTTTCTGCGCTCAAATAAGCAATTTTTATTTTATCGCTTTCTTTTGCATATATTTGATTTCCAATTGCCTGCATAAGGTGAGTTTTTCCAAGGCCAACTCCACCATAAATCAATATCGGGTTAAAAGCTTTACCCGGTTTATCTGCAGCTGCCATAGAAGCATTGTATGCATAAATACTATTGTCGCCTGGAACAAAGTTTTCAAATGTAAAATCATCCCTTAACTGAGGATGTTTTTTAGTTTCTATATTGTGGGATTTTGTTTCTTTTTTAACTTCTTTTTTCGGTTCTTCTAATTTCTGAACTGATGGAGAAGGAGAGGCAGTTTTTTTTACGGCGTGTTCAATTTTTATTGTCTGACCAGTTAGTTCCAGGATTTTATTTTCTGTCTTTGTGATATATCCGTTCTGAATCATCTTCATCCACATAAATTCTGACGGTACAGATACATTTATCTGGGAAAGTGAGTCATCTACATATTCCATATTGAACCAGAGTTTAAAATCATCTTCCTGATTTGCTGCTATCATTTCCTGATGAATTTGATTTATTGCTTCGGTAAAAAACTCTTTGTAATTTTGATTAGACATAGGCTAATTATAATTCACCTTTACTTTTTTCTTCAATACACTTATAATTTGCCTTACTTATAATCTCTTTTCGATTTTTTAAAGTAATCATTAAATTTATATATTGTAAGGAAATAAAAAATGACTGCCTCTTATTCAGCAGGGAATATTCAAGTTCTTAAAGGTCTTGAAGCTGTACGTAAAAGACCTGGTATGTATATCGGTTCAACAGGACCTAAAGGACTACATCACCTTGTTTATGAAACTGTAGATAACTGTATCGATGAAGCAATGGCCGGTTTTTGTACAGAAATTACCGTTGCTCTTGAAAAAGATGATATAGTGCGTGTTGAAGATAACGGACGTGGTATTCCGGTTGATATCCATCCGACAGAAAAAATCAGCGCCCTTGAACTTGTTTTGACCCGACTTCATGCCGGCGGTAAATTCGATAAAAATTCCTACAAGGTTTCCGGTGGTTTGCACGGTGTAGGTGTAAGCTGTGTCAACGCACTTTCTGAATGGCTCGAAGCTACGGTTCAGCGCGATGGTCACATTTACCGACAGCGATACGAAAAGGGAATTCCAAAGACAAAAGTAGAAGTTATCGGCGACTCGGATCTTCATGGTACTACAATCCGATGGAAGGCCGACAAAACTATTTTTACAGAAACCACAACTTACGACTACGATGTTTTGATTCAACGCTTAAAAGAACTTGCCTTCCTTAACAGCGGAATCGTAATTTACTTTAAAAACGAACGCCTCGAAACTCCAAAAACAGAAGTTCTCAAATACGAAGGCGGTATCGTTCATTACGTAAAGGAATTAAACGAAAAAAGCAAATTTGTTTATCCTGAAGAACCGATTTACATCAACGGCGAAAAGGATAATGTAATTACCGAGCTTTCTTTCCAGTACAACGAAACATACGGCGAAAACATCCATACTTATGTAAACGATATCAACACAAGAGATGGCGGTACTCACCTTGACGGTTTCCGTTCTGCACTTTTGTGGGTATTGAACAAGGCTCTCGACGGCAACGAAAAAATGAAGAAAAAGATGCCGGACCGCGATGGTAAGTTTGAACCGGGTGAAGATAAAAAAGAAAAGCTCACCGGTGAAGATGTAAGGGCCGGTTTGGTTGCAGTTCTTTCAATGAAAGTTCCTGAGCCTGAATTTGTCGGTCAGACAAAAGACAAACTCGGCAATACTGAAGTTCGCACGATTGTTGATTCGCTCGTTAAAGAAAAACTTACTATCTTTTTTGAATTGAACCCGTCGGTTCTCGAAAAAGTACTTGAAAAATCGATCGGCGAAGCTTGTGCCCGCGTAGAAGCCAGAAAGGCCAAAGAGCGCATGCGTAAAAAAACAGGACTTGCTGGATTTCAGAAACCGGAAAAACTTTCTGATTGTTCTATTAAAGATAATCCTGAAATTTGTGAAGTTTATATTGTAGAAGGTGACTCTGCGGGTGGTTCTGCAAAGAAAGGACGTGATTCAAAAACACAGGCTATCCTGCCTTTGTGGGGAAAAATGCTTAATGTAGAAAAAGTTACTGCAGACAAGGTTGTTGGAAACGACAAACTTCAGCCGGTAATTGCTTCTCTTGGAACAGGTTTTGGAAAAGATTTTAATATCGAAAAACTTCGCTATCATAAAATCATCATCATGGCCGATGCCGATGTCGATGGTTCGCATATCCGGACTTTGCTTTTAACTTTCTTTTTCCGTTATATGCCTCAGCTTATTGAACAGGGACACGTATTCCTTGCGATGCCGCCATTGTTCAAAGTTCAGCTTGGAAAAAAAGAACCTGTATATTGTTATTCTGACGCAGAACGTGATGAAGCGCTCGCTGCTCTTGGAGACCAGCGTGATAAGGCAGACGTTCAGCGTTACAAAGGTCTTGGTGAAATGGACGGTAACCAGCTTTGGGAAACAACAATGGATCCTGCACACCGCAAGATGAGGGTTGTTACAATTCCTGATGCAGAAGCCGCAGATAAAATATTTACAGTCTGCATGGGCGAAGAAGTTGAACCTCGCCGACAGTTTATTGAAAGTAATTCAAGTTACGCAAATCTTGATATTTAGTTTAGGGTAAAAAATGTTAGAAGAAGCAAAAACACCTGAGGGTGGAACCGTAATAAAAATTCCTATTGAGGACGAGGTTAAACAGGCCTATATCGACTACTCAATGTCAGTAATCGTGCAGCGCGCTTTGCCTGATGTTCGTGACGGTCTTAAACCTGTACATCGCCGTATCATGTACGCAATGGACAAGTTGAATCTTACCAGCGGTGGAAAAACAAAAAAATGTGCTACCATCGTCGGTGAAGTACTCGGTCATTACCACCCGCACGGAGACGCTTCTGTTTATGATGCAATCGTTCGTCTGGGACAGGACTTTTCTCAGCGCTATACAATGATTACCCCACAGGGAAACTTTGGTACTATCGCCGGTGACCCTGCCGCAGCTTACCGTTACACCGAAGCTAAAATGTCAAAAATGACAGAAGAAATGAATGCGGACATCAACAAGAATACTGTTGATATGGTTCCTAACTTTGATGATACAACAAAGGAACCTTCCGTACTTCCTTCTAAATTTCCTTTTCTTCTTTGTAACGGTACAACAGGTATTGCGGTTGGTATGGCAACAAACATGCCTACCCACAATCTCCGCGAAGTTGCCGCTGCAATTAGTGCTTATATCGATAACCCGGAAATTACAATTGATGAATTGATGAAATACATCAAGGGACCGGACTTTCCTACAGGCGGTATAATTTACGGCCGCGAAGGAATCAAAAAGGCTTATCGAACCGGTCGCGGAAAAATCACAATTCGTTCAAAATTTACAATTGAAGTTGATAAACACGGACGCGAAAAAATTGTATTTACAGAAGTTCCTTATGGAGTAAATACAACAAATATTATTAAAAAGATTAACGACCTCCGCGATGACAAAATTATCGAAGGTATAGCCGATGCCAATGACGAAACTTCCGACCGTGTCGGTATGCGTCTTGTTGTTGATCTTAAAAAAGGTGCAGTCACCAAATTAGTTCTTAACCAGCTTTTTGCAAAAACTGATTTGCAGTCAAACTTCGGTGTAATCAACCTGGCTCTTGTTCCACAGGAAATGGAAGGTGAACCGCGTTATGATGAACCGGGATTTTTGACTCTCAAAAAGACTTACCTTAAGCCGGAAATCTTAAATCTCAAACAGCTTATATTCCACTTTGTCAAACATCGTGACGAAGTAATTACACGCCGCACAATTTATGATTTAAAAGTAGCAAAGCACAAGATGCACATTCTGGAAGCTTTGATTACTGCAATCAATAATATCGACGAAGTAATTCAAATTATTAAAAGCAGTGAAAACACAGAAGACGCAAAACTTAAACTCGAAAAGAGATTTAATTTTGATGATGAGCAGGCACAGGCAATTGTCGATATGCAGCTCAAACGTCTTACTCATCTGCAGATTGCAGACTTGCAGAAAGAAATCCGTGAACTTCAGGCACTCATCGATCACCTCGAGGATTTGCTTGCACACCACGAAAAGATTCTTGCACTTATCAAAGATGAAACAAATGAACTTGCTGACAAATACGGAGACGATCGCCGCACAGATATCGTAGCTGACGAAGTTGAAGAAATTAACACAGAAGACATGATTAAGGAAGAAGAAGTCGTAGTTATGATTTCTAAACTTGGTTATATCAAACGTGTTCCGCTGACTCAGTACAAAGCACAGAGCAGGGGAGGCAAGGGCAGCATGAGTGCCAACCTGATTGAAGACGATTACATCAATCAGATTTTTATTGCCACTACAAAATCTTACATTACCTTCATGACAAACGAAGGAAAAGCATACTGGATTAAAGTTCACGAAATTCCTGAGGCAAGCAGAGCGAGCCGAGGTTCGAGCGTAAAATCTTTGCTCCAGGTTTCTGCAGATGAAGAAATTACAACTATCGTAACAATGAAAGATTACACAGATGATCAGTACATCTTTATGGCTACCGAAAATGGTGTAGTTAAAAAGTGTAAGACCACAGAATTTGCAAATGCAAAAACACGCGGTGTAATCGCAATTCACCTTAAAGATGGTGACAAACTTGTCAGCAGTATTTTGACATCGGGCAACGATGACTTGATGCTGATTACCCGCCGGGGTCAGTCTTTGAGAATTTCGGAAACTTCTGTTCGACCAATGGGACGCGCAAGCTCAGGTGTCGGTGGAATTAAACTTGCTTCCGGTGATGAACTTGCCGCAGCCATCCGGGTTGAAGAAGGATGCGACTGTCTCGTTATCACAGAAAAAGGTTATGGAAAACGCGTTGACTTTAACGAGTACAACAACCACGGTCGCGGAACCGGCGGACAAAAAATCTTTGGCAATATCGATGGTAAAGGCGAAATTATTGGAGCACTTGCAGTTGCACAAAAAGATGAAGTCGTTTGTATTTCAGGCCAGGGAAAAACATTGCGCTTAAAGGCAGATGCAATTTCTAAACAGGGAAGAGCTTCTTCCGGTACAAGGGTTATAAATATTGACTCGCCGGATTATGTTGTTGGCTTTGATAAAGTTGCAAATGACGATGATAAAGAAGAAAAACAAGTCTAATTCCTTATAATATAAGGAATTAGCAATAATACAACCCTAAAAATATATATTTTTTAATAAAATTTTCAAAAATTTATATAATTTTTGACTTTTTGTGATGACAAAAAAATTTTTATTAAATATAATAATTATCGAGGGGAATTTGTTAAATGATCCTTATAAGACAAAAAGTCTAGTGCGATCAATTGACCATCAGGGCGCCAGAGTAAATCTCTGGCGTTTTTTTTGCCCAAAAATTGTTTGCAAAAGATGGA
>JAILFZ010000172.1 GCA_024697295.1 Treponema sp. | reverse complement strand
ACATGGAAAAAGCTCTGCATCTGATTTACAGTCTGGCTTGCAACGTTCATTGCACCTTCAGTCATTTCATTCATTTTATTACTCCTTATAAAACCATACGGGAGGGGAAAGCCTTCCCCTGCGCTCCAGCCTCCACGGCAGACCGCGGCGGCTTACGCTACCCCTTCTGCGGGTGCGGTTCTCCCCCGCAACGCCCCCCATTTTATCACGAGAAAAAAATATATAATAGAGCAAAATAAGCATTTAAAAAGAGGATGTCAGTTTATCAACATCCTCATCTATCAAGTGGAACGTCAGTTGATCCGTTTTCGGAAGGTTGGGTAATCTTGTAATCCAGGCCAATCACTGTATTTTTTCTGTAAGTTTTTCGTACATCTTAAAAAGCTCTGCAACGCACTCAGATTCTGTCATTTTGGTGCTGAATCCATAGGCTGCCATTACGGCACGGTCATTTGCCTGGTGGGCTTTACGAAGTTCCGGCGGCATTAAAGTTTCGTCATACAAATCTGCAAGAGAAGAATCCGGATATTTTGCACGGGCATCTAAAATTGCCTGGGCTGTTTCTTCGATTTTTGTCTTTTGCTCTTCTGTTGGATTGCACCAGGGGAAATTATTGTAGACAATGTCTTTTGAATAATTGTAATCACTCTTTAGACGACCACAAACTGCTCGCATCCATGCCATGTGAACATTTGAATTCAAAACCCCAAAATGATAAAGCTTTGCATCTGGCAAAAATTTTATTCTATCAGTACAAATATATTCTGATGTCAAAAATGCAAATGGAATATACCGTCTGTTTTCAGAAGAAACCACCGGAACAACAATAAATGATTCTGGATTAAAAGTTTCTCTAAATAATGTTGGTGTATCAGCAAGTTTTTGCCTGTCTGGAGCACCATTCAATCTGTCTTGTTTGCAAGCTTCAACTCTTTTCATAATCTCAGGCATTTTTCGTATTTCAGAAGGATTTGCACCTACAAGCCACAGACAATAACGCTTTTTATTGTTTAAGAATTCTTCTGCGCCTAAGAGTTTCTTTATATATTTTATTGCATTCGGTTCTTTTTTAATAAAACCATCATAATCGTCTGCTTCAATGATTAAATGTCCACCGTCCGCAGGTCTGTTTCCTGTTACCATTTCAGGAACATTACAAAGAGGTTTTGCTCTGTTTTCAATCCAGACATTATCACCGTCAATCAAATAACCGTTGATATTTTTGGCTACTGTTTTCTGGCTTTCATTCAAATAAATAATTTTATCGTTCTTAGATTCACAAGAGCTAAATCCAAGAATAACACAATGAACATGAGCTTTGATATTTGCTTCGCTATCCCATCTGAATGTCCTATAAGCAAAATTAAAATGTATTTCAAATTGATTAAATAAGGGTTTCCAAATTGCTGCAACTTGCTCACCTTGTGTAATTGAATTTGTAGAAACAAGGGCTGCTTTTATTTGTGTTCCTTGCATCATTTTTGCAGCTTTATAATACCAACCTGCTACATAATCAATTTTTCCAGCAGTTTTGTAAGTCTTTCCTTTTTCATCGACAAAGGTTTCCAAGATATCCTTTTTTTGTGATTCTGATTGTAAACTATATCCTACAAACGGAGGATTTCCTAAAATGTAATTTAATTCATTTTTTGGAACTACACTTCCCCAATCAATTCGAAGAGCATTTCCTTCAATAATGTTTGCGTAAGTATGCAATGGGAGGAACTTCAACTCTTTCTCGATTATTTTTGCAGTTTCCTTCATCATCTGGCTTTCTGCAATCCAGAGGGCAGTTTTTGCGACTACAGCCGCAAAGTCATTTATCTCAATTCCGTAGAACTGCTGAATGGAAACCTGGATTAAATCTTCTGCCTTGTATGCCAGGGCAAGTTCTCCTTCACCAATATTCAACTCCACTTTGATACATTCATTTCCGAGCTTTCGTAAACTCAAATAAGTTTCTGTAAGGAAGTTCCCGGACCCGCAGGCAGGGTCTAAGAATTTAAGGGTGCCCAGCCGTTTATGAAATTCTTTTACCTTTTCAATTCTGTTTGCTGTATTTTTTATCTGTTTCAACTCTTCAAATTCAGCTTTCAAATCATCAAGAAAGAGTGGGTCAATTACCTTGTGAATGTTCTCAATGCTCGTATAGTGCATACCACCAGAGCGGCGTGTTTGCGGGTTAAGAGTTGACTCAAAAATTGCTCCGAAAATTGTCGGGCTGATTTCGCTCCAATCGAACTCGCTCGAAGCGTGCTTAACAAGAAGCTCCTTTATATCCTCGGTAAGTGGCGGTATCGTTTTATCTTCTTCTGTAAAAAGACCACCGTTTACATACGGAAAAGCCGCAAGGGACTCTTCTAGATATTCATCCCGCTCCTCTTCCTTCTGATCCAAAACCTGGAACAAGTCTAACAATGCACGGCGAAGGTCTTTTGCCTCAAACTGTTTAAGATAATCACCAAATATTGCCTTGTGTCCAAAAATTCCGGCATCTTCGGCATAAAGACAGAATACAATGCGGACACAGAGCATGTTGAGGCTTTTTAGAGTGGCAGGGCTTGGATTGTCGGCATCTTTATACTGTTTAAGAATGGCATCATAAATTTCGCCAATAATATCTCCGGCTTTTTTTGAGATTTCAAGTTCTTTTTTTATATGTTCGTTTTTTGCATCTGTCAGAAATTGCAGCCGCCAAATGTCTTTTTCAAGATTTTCAAGGAGAATTTCTTCCGGCTCTCCGTTTGGCTGTTCCATGTCGTAAACAAGAAATGATTTGAAATTGCTTGTAACAACCCATCGAGGATGCTGCGACAATGGAAGTCCAGAGATATATTTTCGTGCCTGCTGAAAGGGATTTAAGAGAGTGCCATCTGACTGGCGGATTGGTTCGCGAAGGTCTTTGTCGATGCTTTTCTGTTCAATCATTACTTTTGTAGATGGAATATAAATATCTATAAAATTAGTGATTGTCTTATCCGTAAACTTTTCTTTTATCTGATTTTCGAAATATACAAAGTTTGCAAAGTCTTTTATTCCAAAAACATTACAAAGCAAATCAAGCCAGAATTTCTGACTTTCGCCTTTTTCATAACCTTTATCTTTCCAGTCTTCACTGAACTTTTTTGCAGCCTTTGATTGTTCCGTTTGTGTCATAAGAAAAATATAGCATAAAAAAGATAGTTCTTTAAATGGCGTTAAGGGGAGTTACGGGTAACAATTATCTCTCTTACAGGCAGCCCCTTTTCATTCCCCGTACAATTTCAGTTCAGGATAAAAGCCCTGTATAAACTTAAAATGCTTATCACCTGTTTTCACCTGTCAAATCAACAGATTTCAATTCCTTTTGCACAAATCACTTATCACGCATTCTTCACATTTGGGGTTACGTGCGGTACAGACATAACGGCCATGCAAAATCAGCCAGTGGTGTGCGTGCTCCATATATTTGTCCGGGATGCGTTTTAAAAGAGACTGTTCAACTTTTTCGGGTGTGTCGCCTTCGGCAAGGCCGATTTTAGGGCAGATGCGCAGAAGATGTGTGTCCACCGGCATTGTGTGTTCGCCCCAGACAACGTTGAGCACCACATTTGCAGTCTTTCGTCCGACTCCGCTCAACGACATCAGCTGCTCCCGCGAGCGCGGAACTTCTCCGTTAAAATCGCTTATGAGTTTTTTGCAAAGTTCAATAACGTGTTTTGCCTTGGAACGATATAATCCGATCGACTTGATATATTCAATAAGCCCTTCTTCACCCAGGGCAAGAATTTTTTGCGGCGTGTCCGCAACCTTATACAGTTTTCTTGTGGCAATATTTACGGATTTGTCCGTTGCCTGGGCTGACAAAACAACAGCAACCAGCAGCGTA
>JAILFZ010000155.1 GCA_024697295.1 Treponema sp. | reverse complement strand
TTAACGTAAGTGTTGAGAGAGCTGTCATAAAGTGAACCGCTTACGCTCGGGCTTACAGTGTTGATTTCTACAACAGGAGCCGCAGCGTCCACGTTAATTGTTCTTGTTTCTGTTACAGTGTTTCCGACAGTGTCAGTTGCGGTAATAGTAACCGCATATGAATAAAGTTTTCCGCTGTCCTGCTGTACTTCATAGTTTTCATAACCGGTTCCGTCAGAAAAATTGAATGTATATTTGTTGTGAACATCATCGTTTTCGTCAGTTTCCGGAACGATAGAAATTGTGTTCGAAGTTGAATTCATATCGTAGCGGCCGGTAAAGGTTCCCAGAGAGGTTCCGGTTTCAAGGTCTGTAACGGCAACCGAAATTTCAAGAGTTTCAAGATCTACGTCTGTAGTATCAGCATAACCGATAAACTTAACTGCCGCAGAATTTGCAAATACTGTCTGTGTAAGACCCGGCTTTGTAATTGTTACGACAGGTGGAGTTCCAGAGAGGGCTCCCTTAAAGCCAAATACGCCGTCACTTCTGAATTCGTTTCCGTCCATATCCTGGCCCGAAAGAGCGATTACGTAGTAATAGTCAGCCGAAAGTTCAGGAAGGACAACAGTCCAGTTGTATGACTCT
Organism: Treponema sp.; assembly: GCA_024697295.1. GTDB lineage: Bacteria > Spirochaetota > Spirochaetia > Treponematales > Treponemataceae > Treponema_D. Next base: position 20,755 of record JAILFZ010000155.1, on the reverse strand, counting down.
ACAGAAGACTCGGTAGATTCGGCATTTGACGCTACAAGGATGGCATCCGCATCTTCTGCCGGATTTAAAATAAAGCTTTCGTAATCAGAAGCCGAAGGAATTACCTTTGTAAATTTCTTGATATATGCCTTCAATGTGTTTGGAAGGAAGGTTGTCTGGTCAAGGCCTGCCTTGCAGACAATTGTTGCCTTTGAACCGCTTGTTGCAGTCGGAGCGGTGCTCAAAACCATTCCGGCAACTGTATAAGAAGGATTAACTTCCGGGTTCAATGAGAATGCAAGATAATCTTCTTTTGTATCAACGAATTTTTCTGACAGGAGGGTTTTTACCTGAGAAAGTTCTTCTCTTGTGAGGGTTCCGTTTCCTATTGCAATTGCGCGGGCAGAAGAATCATCACTTGCCGCATAGTTTCCGTTGATGATTGTCATCAGGTCGGATGCAGAAAGTCCGTAACCGCTTGAACTCAGGAGGCTGTTGTAAATATCGTCGTTCAAAAAGAAAGCAGAAGTCCTGTTACCTGCAGAAGTGTTTTCGTCTGTGTAATTTGTTGTATAAACAGGTTCTGTGTATGTGTGAGTATTGTCTTCAAGATAAACTGTACAGTAAAAATTTACGGTTCCTGAGTTTTGTCCGTAAATGGATTCATATCTGCCGTTTGCAGCATTCATGCGGAGGACTGTGACATTTGTACCGCCGGCAGTAGAAACGTTTTGAATTGTATACGGAGTTGTATCTGTGCTTGCGAGAACGTTCTTTTCGCTGTCATAAACTGTTACGGCCATTGAAGAAATTGAGTGTTCGTCGGCAATTGTACCGGCAACCGAGAATGATGAACCGTATGCTTTTGGAGTTGTTGTACTTCCAGGACCTGTCAGAATAAATACAGGAGCTGTGTTATCGATTTCAAACTGGCGGGAAGAAGAGTCAGATGAGTGACCTGCGTTATCGTACGCAACAACGCTGAGTTCGTATTTTCCGTCAGGAAGCTGCCAGCCGTTGTAATAAGAAGCATTTGTATTGTCATATTCGTTGACGTTTACAGACCAGCTCTTTTTATCCTCGCTGAGTTCAACCGAATTTGCGGTAAAAGTTTCTTTTGTAGTGGTATTTTTAATGGTAAGTTTTACCGATTCAACATACTTATCATCACTACAGACTCCGGCAAAGACAAAAGTTCCGCGAATCTGTGCTGCCGATGGCGGATAGGTAATGGAAAGTGTAGGACTTTCAGTATCAACGGATTCTCCCAAACCGACATTTTCTTTACATGCAGTAAAAAGAAAAGCAAAACTAAGAGAAATTCCACAAATAAAAGAGAAAATTAAACGTCGAGAGTCAAATTTCATACATACCTCCGTCTTAAAAAAAAGACCTAATTATGCAGTAAAATACCGGCAAAAAAACTTTTTTCTATTGTCAGTATCGGCAGTTTTCCCACCCAATTTAACAGTGCCGTTCTCCTCTTAGACCAAATTTACCCTATTTTTCTATAAATTCACTGAAATTCAACAGAAAATATTGTTATATAACAAATTAACTTCATTCTCCGTCAGATTACGGTACTGACCTGGGGCAAGAGAGGCGTCAAGTTCAAGACTGCCAAAAGAGACCCTTTTTAAGGCAATAACTTCGTTTCCCAGTGCGCGGAAAATCCGCTTGACTTCATGGAACTTGCCTTCAGTTACGCTGATTCTGCACTTTGTTGAATCAATCCATTCGATTGAGGCGGGATTTGCCTGCTGGACCGGGGCTTTTTTTTCTGCAGGCAGAGAAAGTCCTGCAGAGGCGAGAGATTTGTATTCAAGCTGAGCATCGATAGAGACGCAGTTTTTTAGAGTTACAAGATATGTTTTTTGAATTTTATTTACGGGACGGCTTAAAAAGTCAGAAAACTTTCCGTCATTTGTCAAAAGCAGAAGGCCTTCCGTGTCCGCGTCCAGGCGGCCGACTGTGTGCAGTTTGACACCGTCCACATTCAGTTCGCCGGCCGGAAAAACCTCGTAAACGGTGTGCCGCCTGTCGCTCACAGTTGAACACACCGTTCCGGAAGCTTTATTCATCATAAAGTAATAATACTTTGACGGTTGTTTTTTATGACGCATTAATCTTCTGCCTTAACGACAAAGAGTTTGACGCCTTCATTTACAAATTTTGCTTTTAGAGATGCGACAATGCTTTTGACCATCGCCAAAAATTCATCCTGAACATAGGTAATAAGAACAAAATTTGTTTCTGGCCATGTTGAAGAACCCATTTTGTACGAATTTTTACCGCGTCCGACTGCCATCGGAATAATCGTGTAAAGGCAGCCTTCGATATGTTCTTCAAGAAGCGTAATGAGTTCGTCCTGAACTGACTGATTGGCAATAACTTCGCAGCGGTACATTATTTTTCCTCCGTCAGCAATAATTGAATTTTTGATTTTCTAACGCCTTTTTCTTTCATTACAAGCGAATACAAAACCGGAATAAAGAACAGCGTTACAAAGGTCGAACTCGTCAAACCGCCTACTACGGCAACACCAATCGGCTGGACCATTCCGGCAGAACCGCTTGTGGCAAAACACATCGGAAGCATACCGAGGATTGTTGTCAAAGTTGTCATCAAAACCGGGCGCAGTCGGCTGGCTCCGGCTTCAAGACAGGCGTCAAACATTTTGTAGCCGCGGTCAATCAAAAGGTTTGTGTAGTCAACGAGAATGATACCGTTGTTTACAACGATTCCGACGAGCATGATAAGGCCGACACAGCTGATCATACTGATTGCCTGGCCCGTAATTTTATAAATTGCAACGACACCGATTACAAGGAAAGGAATTGTAAACAGGTTGATGAAAGGTGCCTTAAAGCTTTCGTAAGTTCCGGCCATTACACCGAATACGAGTAAGATCGCCATCAGAATAATTGAACCGTAGGTTTTTCCCTGGTCCTGCATACTCTGCCAGGCTCCATCGTAAACCAGGGTTACATCGTCAGGAACGATAAAGCTCTGTGCGATTCCTTCTTTTATTTCCTGTTCAACATCGTATGCAGAGCGTTCCGTGATAATGTCACAGGTTACGGTTACAATGCGCGACTGATTTTCGCGGGCAATTTTTACAGGACCGAGACCTTTTTTAACAGAAGCAAAGTTTGCAACGCTTACCTTGCCGTTGGTTCCGTTAACAAAAATCTGTTCCAGATCTATAACCTTCTGGCGGTCTTCTTTCTGATACATCAAAACTGTCGAATAATCCTTGCCGCCCGTACGATAAGTTGTAGAAGTTACACCGTTCATTGCGTAGTTGATTTCTTTTGCGACTGTGGTTACGTCAACACCAAAGGCGTAGGCGCGCTGACGGTCGATTTCGATTTCAACTTCAGGAACCCCCTTTTCGATGTCAACGGATGATTCGCCAAGGTCAGGGATTTTCTTCATCACGGCCGTAATCTGGTCCGAAATGTCGAGTGCCTTTTCCAGATCATCGCAGCGGATTTTAATTTTAATGTCGCTGCCTGTCATCTGGCCTCTCATGCCCTGACGGAAACTAAACTTTGCACCTGCAAAATCATTAAAGTGAGCGCGAAGTTTTTTCTGGATATCCTGGGCGCTGTCAATCTGTTCTTCTGTTGAAGGCAGCTTTAATTCAATTGAACCTTTATACGACGCAGATGAACTTCCGATTGTTGTAATCAAAGCCTTGTAACCCTTTATTTCGTCACGACAGATTTGTTCAAACTGCTCGAGGACGGTGGTTGTTTCGCTCAGGGTTGTACCGATCGGGAGTGTAACGTTCATTGTAACGCTGTCGTCCTTGCCTGAAGGCATAAGGTTTACATTCAGCGTTGTCGCAAAGGCAAGGGCAATTATCAAGGCACAAACGCAGACAACGACAGTCACGGCGCGGTGAGTCAAAGCCTTTTTGAGAACTTTGCGATAAACTTTTGTAAGTCTTGCGAGCGGAATATCAAGCAATTCGTAAAATCTTTTTAACGGCTTGAATGTAACCGGCTTTTCGTTACGGTTTGTAAGAGGCAAAAACTTGCCTGCAAGGACCGGCACAAGAAAAACCGCAACAAAGAGCGAAGAAATCAAACTGATTACAACGGTAAAAATGATTCCCTTAAACATCTGGCCCATCATTCCAAGGTCTGAGATAAAGAACAAAAACGGAATGAATACACAGATTGTCGTAAGGTTTCCCGAAAGAACCGACATTACCATTTCGCTTGAACCAAGAACTGCTGCAACCTTTGGTGCGGCACCGCGGCTTCTGTAAACATAGATGTTTTCAATCATTACGATTGAAGCATCTACAATCATTCCGACCCCGAGAATCAAACCGGTCAAAGTCATCATGTTGAGCGTGATTCCTGCAAAACTCATGCAGAGCATTGTGATAACGATGGAAAGCGGAATCGAAATCGCAATGATAATTGTTGATTTAAAGTTCTTTAAGAACAGAAAGAGTACCAGAACGGCCAGCAAAAGTCCCTGCCAGCAGCTGTCCAGAAGCGTATTGATGGTGTCGCGGATTGAGTCCGTCGTGTCACTGATAATTTCCAGACTAACGTCTGTCGGTAAAAGTTCTTCAATTTCTTCCAGCTTTTCATAAACCCTGTTTGCAACCGTTACGCTGTTTTTGCCGGACTGCTTGGTTACGCTGACATAAATACCGGGAGTTCCGTTGATGTAAACCTCGTTTGTCTTGTCCTTGTAGCCCATGTAGGCAGTACCGATATCGCTCAGACGGACAACGTAGTCATTTTTTGTAGTGATTATGGCGTCATTGATTTGTTCAATACTTGAAAACTCACCGGTTGTACGGATTGAATAATCTGTCTTTCCTTCAGTAATTTTACCGCCGCCAAGTTCAAGGTTTTGTTTGGAAAGGGCGCTGTTTACCTGAGAAAGGGTTAATCCGTAAGCCGCAAGACGGTTCTGGCTGATGTCTACGCGGACAATCTTTGTACGGCCGCCGGAAACTGTCGCTTCTGCAACGCCGTCTGTCTGTTCAAGAAGGCTTACAATTGTGTCTTCCGCAAGAACTTTGAGTTCGTCACGGCTCCTGTTGCCCCGGACTGCAATACGCATAATCGGCATTGAATCAGAGTCCATTTTTAAGATGGTAGGACTGTCTGCATCGTCAGGAAGTCTTTTGAGGACACGGTCAATTTTATCCCTTACATTGTTTGTCGCAATGTCCAGGTCTGTTCCGTAGTTGAATTCGAGGGAAATGCGGGAAGAGCCTTCCTGGGATGTTGAAGTCATTTTTTTGAGACCGCTTACGGAAATAAGCTGGCCTTCCAGCACCTTTGTAATTGTCTTTTCAACAGATTCAGGACCGGCATTTGTGTAAGTGGTTCTGACGTTGAGGTAAGGGCTGTCGATATCCGGCATCAAACTGATTGCAACGTTGTTAAGGGTAAAAATTCCCATTATGCCTAAGAGGGCAAAAAATATGAGCGTTAAAACCGGATGTTCAAGTGTGGTTTTGGAAATGTTCATTTTATGCCTCTAGTTTTTTGAATGAGCTTTCTCGGCTACGTTTTTTTCAGCTTCGTTTTTTTCGTCACCGGTATTTTCTGTATCTGCACTCTTTGCGCCGGCGTTTCCAATGTCACGAATCTTTGAGTCGTCGTTGAGGGAAGTCTGTCCCTGGATTACAACTTTTTCTCCCTCTTTAAGACCTTCAAGAATCTGAACCTTTCCGTCTACGCTTTCCCCGGTCTTAACTTTTCGTCTTTCAACGCTCTGACCGTCTTCTTTTACCGCATAGGCATAAAATTCATCGTTAAGGGTAACAAGGGCATCAGAAGGCATTACCACCTGACCTTCATAATCTTTTGTATAGAGTTTTACCTTGCCAAACATACCGGCGTTTACGCGCTCATCACGCCTGTTAAAATGAAGGACTACTTCCTTTGTTCGGCTTGTTGTATCTACAACCGGGCTTACGCGGCTTACAACGGCTTCAAAAACAACTCCCGGATATGCTTCTACGGAAATCTCTGCCTTTAAGCCTTCTTTCAATACTGACACATAGCGTTCAGGAATGTCGGCTGTAACCTGAAGGTTTGAAATATCACCGACAATTGCAATTGTTGTGTTTGTACTTACCGTAGTTCCGTTTTTGAGCGGGGTAGAAATAATACTTCCACTGATTGGAGCGTAAACCGGGCTCTTTTTGTAATACTGGCCCGGAGCACTCGGGTCAACATAGGCAATGATGTCTCCCCTTTTTACTGATGAACCGAGCATTACGTTTGTTTCTATTACCTTTCCTGCAACATCAGGATAAACATTTACTGAGTTCTGGCTTTCGATTTCGCCATTGGCAATTACGTAGCCGTGCAAAACCTCTTTCTGAACAGTCTGTGTGATTACAGAAAAAACTGTGTTTCCGCCGCGGCCACGGCCGCCGGCCTTAGAACCGCTGTCATTACGGCCGATTGTGAGGCAAAAGATAATGGACAGAATTGTCAGGGCAACTGCCAGAATTATTACAATCTGTGATTTGGTAAGTTTCTTTAAATTCATTATTTATCTCCCAAGGTTCCAAATGGAATTCCTGCTGTGTTTTCAAGATTTAAAATTGTTTTTATAAGCGTTAAAACTTCGCTCTTGAGCGAGACTTCTGCATTCAAAAGAGATGTGTTTGCGTTCTGAAGTGTAAGCAGGTCTTTTGTTCCGCGGTTGTAGGCTTCGCTTGTCATGTCGTAGGTACGCTGTGCAAGCTTGACGTTTGCCTGCTTGTATTTGATAGCTTCCTGGCTCTGTTTGATTGAACGGAGCGAACTGTCAACGGTCCGCTTAAAATTCTTCTTTTCGTTATCAAGCTGCAACTCAAGGTCTTTTACACTGTCTTTTGCGCTGTCAATTGCGTCGTTGCGGCTGGACCACGGCAAAACCCCATCGAGCGGAATACTTGCCGACAACGAAAGGCTTGCAGACTTCTTTGCATCCGGTGCGGTGCCGTCATAGCCCATATACCATGATGAATCTTTCCATTTTAAGTTTGCAGAAAGTGACGGAGAGAATGCAGAAAATCTTTTATCCAGGACCTGATTTCTGGCTGACTGGATTTTGTATTCCAGCTGTTGAACAGCCGGTGACTCAAGCTTTGTAACGTCGAGTTCGATTGAATTCAAATTTATAAGTTCGTCGAGGGAGCCCTCAAGTTCAATTTTGTCATCAGTCATGAGCCCTAAAGTCTGCTTGAACGAATCCAGGTCGTTCTGGTAAGTAGTGCGGGCGCTCTCCACAGACGGAATCTTGCTTTTGTAATTTACCTCTGCGGAAAGAACATCGATTTCGCTCAGACGGCCCTGGTTGTACTTTGCAAGGTTGTTGTTGTACTGGGTTTTTGCAATTTGGAGGTTGCGCTCCTGGAGAGTGATGTTTTCCTTTTCGTACAAAAGCCCGTAAAACGCCTGGCGCACGCTCAGTTCAACAGATTTAACGGCCTGGTCAAATGTAAGTTTGCCGGACTCGTATTCAATTCTGGCAGAATTCATTGTCGTGTAGAGGTTTGCGCTCAGGTTCAGAGAAACTGTCGCGTTGATTGAAATGGATGCCGTGTAATTTGAATCCGTATCGCTCAGGCCATCTACCGGAACCGAAGCATCTGCCCCGACGCTTGCAGTCGGACTGATTGAATTCCAGGAGTGAGCATGTGCGCGTTTTGCCGCATCGAGGGTAATCTGTGCACGGCTGACAGAAACATTGTTTTGTTTGGCAAGGCTGACTGCGTCTTCAACCGAAAGAGTCTTTGTCTCCTGAGCCCAGATTAAATTCAAAAATAAGAAAAATATCGAATAACAGAAAAGCCGTTTAAAATTCATTTTTTACACCTTCTTTATTTTACTAGAATTCTTACAATTAGATAAACAAAATTCTTGCAACACGTAACAAAAATAAGTAAATTCTTAATTAAGGAACATCCGTTCTTTAGGGAGGTTAAATGGAATTCAACATTCTTACAAATAACGAAGTTACCGACACCGCCCGGCTTGAAGAAGAATTTTTTAAAACCTTTGACACATTTACTCCTGAAGAAAAGGCTAAAATAAAAAGTGCATGGGATTTTTTGCTGAATAAAACTTCCGGCCTGACACGTACTTGCGGTAAGCCATATTATCTGCATCCTTTACGCGTTGCAGCAATTCTTGCACAGAGCAAAATGGACGGCGACTGCGTTGCCTCCGGAATTCTGCACAATATCTTTTCGATTGAAGGCGTGACCGAAGAAGAAGTCCAGAAACTTTTTGGGCAGGTCGTATTCAATATTGTAAAAGACACGAGCCGCATAACAGGCCTCAAAATCAACGCGACAACAATCCAGCAGGCAGACAACATCAGGAAAATGCTTTTTGCAATGATAGATGATGTCCGCGTTATTCTCGTAAAACTCGCTGACCGTCTGGACCGCATGAGAAACATAAAGTCCATCGACGAAAAAAAACAACGTCTTATCGCGGCAGAAGTTATCGATATCTGGGCCCCGCTCGCCGACAGGCTCGGTATGCAGTCCATCAAAAACGAACTTGAAGACCTGAGCCTCAAGTATTCGAATCCGGCAGTTTTTGCACAGATTAAAGCAATTGTAAGCCAGAAAAAGGACGAACGCGCAGCCTACCTCGAAAAGGCAGTCAATGCGATTATAAATAAGGCAAAAGAAGCCGGAATTGAAATTTCAGTTTCGAGCCGCGCAAAGCATTTTTATTCAATTTACAAAAAGATGCAGAAGCGCAACGTGCCGGCACGACAGCTTTATGACCTGCTTGCTCTCCGCGTAATTTGTACGACGGTTCCTGAGTGCTACACCCTGATTGGTATTGTTCACAGCTTGTGGAAGCCGATGGACGGACGCTTTAAGGATTACATTGCAATGCCAAAGGCAAACGGCTATCAGTCTCTTCATACGACCGTCATGTGCGAAGGACGCCCGCTTGAAATTCAAATACGCACGCAGGACATGCACAACCAGGCTGAACACGGTGTCGCAAGTCACTGGCTTTATAAAAAAGGAACAAACCACGACAAGGTAGATGTAAGTAACCTTGCAATTTTTAACCAGCTCCAGAGCCTCAAAGACGAAAAGTTAACCGATGATGCTTTCTTTTCCGAGCTCAAGGGCGAACTTTTGGGCGACGAAATCTTTGTATTTACTCCAAAAGGCGACGTTGTCCAGCTGCCTGCAGGAAGCAACGCAATCGACTTTGCCTATCATGTTCACAGCGCGGTAGGAGAAAAGATTGTCGGGGCAAAGGCCGACGGCAAAATAATTCCGATTACCCAGGAATTAAAAAACACACAGATCATAGAAATCATCACAAACCCTCAGGCACGCCCGACCGAAAACCAGCTCAAGGCCGTCAAAACTTCAAAGGCACGCCAGAGAATCCACGCATGGCTTAGTGCAAACGATCCGACCTTTATCGACAAGGAAGCAGAAGCCAAACGCGCGGCAGACCTTCAGAGCCAGAATGAGCACTCACGCGCAATTCAGGAAGAAAAACGCAGAAAAAGACGCCCGCACACAGACAAACCTGATCCGGATTTTGTTTTACGCAGCCAGTACACCGGCAACCTGATTGTAGACGGAACAAAAAACGTAATGTGCAAGCTTGCCGGATGCTGTGACCCGCGGCCAGGCGACCCGATTACAGGTTATGTAAGTGCAAACAGAGGTGTTATCGTGCACCGCGCCGATTGTCTCACATTCCAGCGCATCGAAAATATTGAAAACCGCCTCGTCAAGGTTGAATGGGAAAAGCGCCAGTAAGCCGCCCGCTGTCAGAACTCAATCAGTTTTTCCGAAACAGAGGCGGCATCTTCGTTTACGGTAACAAGAAGACAGACGTGGCTTGAGCGGTAAGACTCGGTTACGTATTCAAAAAAGCTGCCGTAGTCGTAATAAAAATGCTGGTGGGCATGTCCTGCAAATACTGCCTTTACGGAATTATCTGCAAAAAGAGACAAAATCTTTGCGCGCTCAAGAGTATTGTGCATAATCATAAAAGGATGGCCGCCCGCATAAACCGGATAATGAGTCAGGACAATTTTCGGGCGGCTGTCGGCCTTCATTTTTTCTGAGACAAGTTCGTACTGGGTGTTTGAAAGGGTCCCGTTTGCACTGTCCAGAAAGTAAAAGCCCACGCCTTCTGTTGAATTATCATAGGCAAAATCAAAGTAATATGCATATTTGTTCGGGTAGACAAGTTTTATAAAGTTCTTCTGGCCGTCGTTGTACAAGTCATGGTTTCCAATCAGGGCGTAAACCTTAAAACTGCTGTCGCCGGTCTGTGCAAGGGCAATTGATTTTACGCGCGCACACCATTCGTTGTACTGGTCAAAATGCTCAGCCGAGCCGTCGTCCGATGTGTCACCGAGGTTTATCACAAAGCGCGGAATTTTTTCTGCCTCAGCGCTCTGAACAAGTTCAGTAAACTTTGCGTAAAAATCTTCATGTTCAACGTCATTTCTGTCTGAACCAAAATGCATGTCCGAAACAATCAAAAAACTGTATGAGCCGGTTCCGCTCACCTGCGGAGTATCCGTAGAGTCCAGCGCGTCGTAAGTTTTTACGCGGTCTTCTACAGTGTCATCTGTAAAGGCAAACTGATACCAGCCGAACGAACATGAGTTCAATAAAACAACGAGAAAACAAATTAAAGCACCCCGAAAACCAGACTTTTTGAGGGCAAAATACAAATTCAATTTTTTCATATTTTTATCCTCACAAATGTAGTGAGAGTCTGGCTCTCAAGAAAGAATTTGGAAATGAACATATCGCAGGCAAAGGCCTCGTATTGAAGCCCCAGATCAATCGAGTCAAAAAGAGGCAAAACAGTTCCAAGCGTCCAGACTGGAGAAGGCATCAGAAGGTAACGGTATGTATTGTGGTTTGCAAGGGAAAAATAGATTTTTGCTGTTGAATTAAAATTCCAGTTGAGCTGAGTTTTAGTTGTCAGATACAAATCCTTGATCCAGCCGTCAATTCCATGGATTTTGGAAAACTTGGCTCCCATTCCGATGGAAGACTGCAGGGTAAAATTGCGCCGGCCGCTGAAACAAAAGTACGGCTCAAAAAGAATGTCGTGCTCCCTGGAGTAAATTGAATAATCAAGGTAGTGCCATGTTGTGCTGAGCGCAAAGTCATAACTGCATATGTCGGTTTTTAATTTTAGCGGTGTAAAAATTGAATTAAAAAATATGTCTTTTGAATACTCATTCACGCGGAAGCCGGTCAGCACGCGAGTATAGTCCGAAAAATCAATCCCGTATTCGATGCCGGCACTTACCGCGGAGCTTTCTGTGCCGCGGTCATCGTTAAAAGCAAGTGTATAGTCTATGTGCATGGATGGCTCAGCAGCGAGACTTACCATGCAGGCCGGCAGCACCATGCAAAGGGCTGCCAGGCATTTAGCGTGCAGTTGTTCTAACCACACCTTCAACATATTCCTCGTCTTTTACACGGACAAGAGTTCCACGCGAAATATCTTCTTTAGTGTAAATTGCACAGTCGTGATCTGCATTTACCCAGTCAACGATAAGACCGTTTTTAGAATTAACAAAAATATAGCCGCTTCCGTCAAGTTTTCTTGAAAGAACATCCGGGCTCACAAGTTCAAGATCAGTACCACTGTCAGTTTTATTGAGGGCATTGTAACGGTAAAGTTTATAGCCGTCCTTCTTTTCAATTGCCTGAGGAACTTTTTCTGGATGGGCTTCAAAATCACGCTCGCGGGCTGCGCGTTCGCGCGGGTCCATTGCTGCAAGTTCCGCATTGTGCGCATCAACAAGAGCCTTTCCGTTTGCCAGAATTGTGTCAAAGTCGCTTCCTGCAATTTCTTCTTCAACTGTTCCTGCAAGAATGTAAGGGCTGTCACTTGCACCGACTGTAGTTTCGTCAGCGTGTGCGCGGCTGTAATAGAATCCAGTTGTGCTTTCGCGGTGTGCAACTTCTTCAAGGCTCTTGATAAACGGAGCGGCTTCCTTGTCAGAGATTTTTCCTTCAAGAGCGTCCAGAGCCTTTCGGTAAGCACGAGTAACCATTGCAACATAGTAGATTGACTTCATGCGGCCTTCGATTTTGCAGGCGTCAACACCGGCGTCCTTCATGTCCTTAAGGTGGTCAATCATGCACAGGTCTTTGCTTGATAAAATTGCAGTAAAATTGTCGCCTTCAAAAACAGGAAAGTATTCGCCCGGGCGTTTCTGCTCTTCGAGGCGGAGAATTCCTGACTCGGCGATTTGTTTGGCAGTCTCTGCGTTAATGACACCGCCTGTCTGATTCAATTTTTGAACTTCCGTTCCAAGTTTATAGTCCCATCTGCATGTGTGCGAACAGAATCCGCTCTGTGCACTGCGTCCTGTCAGATAAGCGCTCATAAGGCAGCGTCCGCTGTATGCTATACACATGGCTCCGTGAGCAAAGCACTCAAGTTCCATGTCAGGGTTTGCGTCTTTGATTTCTCGGATTTCGTTAAGGCTTACTTCTCGTCCAAGAACTACGCGCTTAAAACCAAGCCGTCCGTACATTTTTACGGCTTCCTTATTCATACAGCTTGCCTGTGTACTCAGGTGAAGGTGGGCGTTTGGAAAGTTTTTCTGCAGCAAATCCACCATTCCCAGATCCTGAACGATAAATGCGTCAAGCGGGTACTGCTTAAAATAATCAAGATTCTGCAAAAAGAGCTTGAGATCCTGATTGTGAAAAGCGATATTCAAGGCGCAGAAAAGGCGTTTTCCCGGAAAGCGCTTTTTTAATTCGATAACACGGTTGTATTCGTCTTCGTAAAAGTTGTCTGCCTTGACGCGCAGAGAAAATCTTTTAAGGCCGATGTAAGCGGTATCGGCACCATAGTTGTAGGCGTAAGTAAGTTTTTCGATATTACCTGCCGGGCATACTAATTCCATCAATAGTTCCTCTTTGTTCTTTTCGTTCCAGTTCAAGTTGAATTTCTTTCTGACTGTCCTGCTCTGTTACTTTTCGTAAAGTAAGATAACGACCAATGCGTTCAATTGCAAGATGGCTTTCTTCAAGATGTTCATCGGCCAGCTGGAACATTGTCATCATTCCAGGCCAAACATCAAGTTCGCACTGACATCCGCTTTTCTGCAGAAGTTCCTGCATTTTTTTTGCGTCGTCGAGTAAAAGTTCTTTTTCGCCCATTTGAATATACACCGGCGGAAAACCATCAAGCTGTTCCTCAGTTGCCTTTAATGGAGAAACAAGTGGAATCTCGCGGTTATCCTGATAGGTGTAAAGTTCTGCGGCACGGCGGATGCATTCTCCCGACAGCAGATCATCCGGAGTTTTTTTGACCGAAAGATTTTTTGAAGAAACAGAAACATCCAGCCACGGACTAAATAGAATTACATTTTTAATTGCCGCACGAAATCTGTCCCTCAAACTCAAAACAAGTCCCATTGCGATAGATGCGCCGGAACCATCAGCCATAATTATGATTTCGGGTTTTGCCTTATCAATGTCACCGCTGTTGTCGAGTGAACGGGCAACGAGTTCTTCGGTGTATAAGGTCCTGAAAACATTCTGAATATCATCCAGCGAAGCCGGGTACGGATGAGTCGGTGCCAGACGGAATTCCGGGAGAACTGCGCGACAGCTTACTGCATGGGCAAGGGCCGCAGCAAAAGGACGGTACGCCTTTCTTGAGCCGCCTACAAAGGCACCCCCGTGGATATAAAGAACGATCCTGTGTGAATTATAAATCTCCGGACTCAAAACGTCGCACAAAACGCCGGCACACTCGCGCTCGGTGTATTCAACACGATTAGGTAACATAACATCAGAAAAGGTGTCGTCCATTTTCTGACGGAAAGTCTTAACTTCTGTTTTTGGTGTAAAAATAAGATTCTTTAATTTTTTAACCGCGTTTGAACGCTCGCCACGTGTAGACATAAGAAAATTATAGCAAAAAATAAGTCAATTTGCTATACTGTGCGCATGCCGATTAAAATCCAGAGCGACCTGCCGGCACGCACAATTCTCGAAAACGAAAACATCTTCGTAATGACAGAAAAACGCGCCGACACACAGGATATCCGCCCTCTTAAAATTGCAATCGTAAATCTCATGCCTACCAAGGAAACGACCGAAACCCAGCTTTTGAGGCTTTTGGGCAATACTCCTCTGCAAATCGACATAAGCCTTGTGCGGATGGAAAATCATGAATCCACACACGTTTCGGGCGAACATCTCGAACGCTTTTATATTCCGTCGAGCCAGCTTTTTAAGAAAAAATGGGACGGCATGATAATCACAGGAGCCCCGGTTGAACAGATGCCTTTTGAAGACGTTGACTACTGGGCAGAACTCTGCGACATCATGGATTTTGCATCAGACAATGTTTATTCAACCCTGTACATTTGCTGGGGCGCTTATGCGGGCCTTTATCACAATTATGGAATCAAAAAACTCCCGCTCGACAAAAAAGCCTTTGGAATTTACAAAAATCACACTTCTCTGGCCCTGGAACCTCTTTTACGCGGCTTTGATGATGAATTTCCGGTTCCCACAAGCCGTCACACAACGATGAGCAAGGCACAGATTCAAAAAATAAAGGATCTCGAGATTCTTGCAGAAAACGAAAGCGGCGAAGTAACACTTTGTAAATCAAAAAACGGCCGTTCAATTTTTATGACCGGCCATCTTGAATACGACACAGAAACTCTCTCAAAAGAATACAGACGCGATCTTGAAAAGGGACTTCCCATTGACATTCCAAAAAACTATTATCCTGACAACGACCCTTCAAAACATCCGGCAAACACATGGAGAAGCACCGCGCATCTGTTCTATTCAAACTGGCTCAACTATTACGTTTACCAGGAAACTCCATACGATTTTGAATAGTTTTTCAGCGTAAGCTTTCCGTATGCAGCCAGGTCAGTTCGTGCTTGTTGTAGTTCAAGTGAACGACACGACTTCCGGGAAGGCTTGCAAACTTTTTGACTAAATCCCAGTCGATGTCGCCCTGCATTTTAATCGTACAAATCATGTTTGCCACACGGCCGCTGTCGAGCCACATGTTGACCCATTCAAAAAGGCGCTCAGGATAGCAGATTACGTCGCTCAAAACCCAGTCGAGTTTATCGCAGTTCAACCGGGCGCACACTTCTTCTACCTTTAATGTAAAGGCATCGTGAGCCATAAAGTGAACCATTTTGTCATTCATCAGGGAGTCTGCAAGGGGAGCGCGGTCAACGGCAAAAACTTCTGCACCGAGAGCACGCAAAACCCATGTCCAGCCGCCCGGGCATGCACCGGCTTCAAAACATTTTGAGGAGGCCGATGGGAATTCAACCCCAAAATAATGATTGTGCTGAACCAATGCTTCCTGAATTTTTAAATAAGCCCTGCTCGGCGGGTTTTCATGGTCTTCCACAAATCGAATCGCACCGGCCGGAAAACAGTTTGAAGTCTTTGCGCTTGCGATGATTGTTTTTTCGTCAATCAAAGTGTAAACGCCCATAGCCGAGTCCGGGATTTTAATTGAACACTTTCCGTCCTTTATGAACTGTCTATCCTTTAAGTTTATGTACGGAAGTTTTTCCTGAATCAGGGATCCGCGGCGGAAAAGCTGATACTGATAAGGCGCCCAGTTTCTCTGGATTTCTTTTAAGGCACGTGCGGCTTCTCCGATTGATTCAAAATGAAGCAGAAAAGGTTCGAGCAGTGTGGTGCGGGCCCAGTAAGGAGTGTCGTTATTTGTTGAATCAAAATCGGGACAGAATAAAAGTTCGCCGTACCAGCTCGCATTATCGCCGTTAAATACAGAACCACTGATGGTCGCCGCCTGTTGAATTGAACCATAGTTAAAACGGGAAGACAGTTCGCTGGTTAAAAGACCTGTCATCTCAGGAAAGGCCAAAAATGCCCGGCCGGAAAGTTTTTCTATACGAACTGACATGGCTCTTCTTCCGGCAAAACAGAGTCTATTTCTGCTGATTTTTCTTCTTCATGAAGTTGATTGATGTATTCGTTTAAGCGCACAGTATCTGGTGAAGTTAAAATTGAAAACCCGATTTGAATTGATGAATCTTCCAGCTGTTTCTGCCACTGAGGATGGCATACCAGCTCCAATGGTTCAAGGGTTGCGCGTGAAAGTCTGATGCGAAGTTCATAATCTTTGT
The DNA here is from genome assembly GCA_024697295.1 of Treponema sp. Taxonomy (GTDB): domain Bacteria; phylum Spirochaetota; class Spirochaetia; order Treponematales; family Treponemataceae; genus Treponema_D. The sequence goes on along the minus strand of JAILFZ010000155.1, from coordinate 4,612 downwards.
CCATGTCGAGATTTACGGGAGTGTCGTAATGAATTTTGCAACCGGAAATACTGATGTCATCGAGCACTCCGGAAAACGGGCAAAGTTCATTGCATTCAACGCGTCCAAAATCTTCAAAACGGACATCTTTGCGTAATTCGCCATTCATTCCTAAATTATGCTCGAATACTCCAAAGTGGTCAATTAAAAAACGTGTTAGAACGGTAAAGCACTTAAAAAAAGAAAATCAACTAACCTTGACAAGTGAAATTTTGCGGATGATAATTTAAGAAGTATATATTTTTGTGGAGATTTTGATGAAAAAAATTATAGCCGCCGCTCTTATCACACTCGCTTTTACTCTTACCGTTTTTGCAGAAAACGCAGCCGGATTCGGCATTAATTACACATCAACAAAAGTAGAAATTCAAGATTATGATAACATAAAACAGAACGAAGCTGGAATTCAGGGCTTTTACTACCATGTCTCGGACACAGGTCGTTTTGCCCTCAAAACAACCCTCGATCTGGGCGTTGCAGAAAGTGATTTGTTTGAAGACTGGGACTGCCAGTACATGGGCATTCTTCTCGGGCTCGGCATCGCAGCAATTAAACAGCCGGCATTCAATCTTGCCATTTTTACTACAATTGGAATCGATTACGCAAACTACAGCCGGGAAGAAGAAGTTTCAGGAACGACACTCGACCTTGAAGCCAACAATCTTGATTTAACACTCGGTCTGGACGTTCTGGCCAAGTTCAGGTTTGCAAAACATTTTGGTATGTACGCAGACTTTAATGTCCGCGCCCTGGCCGGAACCTTCGAACTTTCCAGAGAAACACACACCGTAAAAACCACCGTCTCATACGACAACACAGGTTTTGCAGTTGAACCGAGTGTCGGCGTCTGCTGGACATTTTAGGTGATTCTCATCATAGAATTACTTAAGAGCCTTCCTAAAAAGAAGAAATCTGAGTAAAAATAAGACCGCCACAAAGCTTCAACCCAAAGTGACGAGGTTATTTACCCTTTCATAGAGGCAAGACGCTAAATTGCGAAGCGCCTTTTTCTTAAAATACTTCACTTACTCTCAAAAAGCAAGATAAAATCTACCATGCCTGCCAAAAACCGGCAAGCATAGATTTTCTCAGACTCCCGCTTAGGTCAATATTTTTATGCTATATTTTGTATAGTTATAATTGAATAATCACTATTTATTTGCTATTATAAATAGGCACTTCGCAGTTAATGGCGGTCTTGCCTCCGGACTCAATCCGTGCATGCATGGAAATAATTGATACGGAGGCTCAACGATGACGATTTACGAAATCCTTTCGTTAGCAATTAATTTTGCTATTCTCATCATAGAATTACTTACGAGCCTTCCTAAAAAGAAGAAATCTGAGTAAAAAATAAGACCGCCACTGTCTTCAACCCATGTGGCGGTCTTGAACCATAAACGTGAGGCAAGACGCTAAATTGCGAAGTGCCCTCTTTTTTTTTAATATACCCCACTTATATGCAAAAAGCAAGGGATTTTTTTCCGTGTTAGAGTGCTCCATCCACCGCAGGCGGTAAACGTCTGCGGCAAGGAAGCTGTCCCTGTGCAGGGGAAAATCTTATTTTCCCTGTTTAAGGAATACAACATCCATACCAGATGAAAGATATCCAACTGTTGCATAACAATCGGCAACACTTACGCCGTCGTTTGTTACAGTCGTCCAGTTAGAACTCTTACCACCAAGGTAAATGCGGCTGCCACCTACAGCATAACGGTCTGTAGCAGGAAGTATAATTGCATCCCATGAATATGAACCGCTTCCATCATCAATTACACGACGAACGGCATATTTAATGGCGTCTGCTGTTTCTTCAGAATTGAGGTAAGTTACACAAGGTGTGTAAGAACCATCTGATGATTCGAAGTTATAAATGGTTGAAATAGATCCATAAGTACCGGTTGTACTGTCTGTATCAACAGTTTCAACGCTTCCGAATGTAATTCCTGTAATTGCAGAATTACTTCCGCCAGCAATTGTACCCTTTACATATTCCATCTGACCCTCAGAGTTTCTGTACATAATGTGCATAATGTTGTTAGGGTCAATTTTCATTGAAACATGGGTACCACCTGATACACCGGTAATTCCAACACGGTTCCAGTTTGCAGCTGCTGTTGGATTTGTAGTTGTTGCATAGGCTACGCGTACTGTTTCGTTCTTTGAGTCAAAGTATGCAATTACCGGATAACCACCAGTTGTAACATCAATATCCGAATATTTACCGGCTGCCGAGCTGCGGGCAGTAATTGTATTTCTGCTGTCTGTTGTTGCAGCAGTTGCGGCCGTAAGACCTACAACATTATAAGCGCCTGTGTAAATAGTTGCATAAGTTGCATTTGCGGCAGCATCACATGACTCATAAGTTAAAGTATAAGTTGTACCGTTGTGTGTTACATTAGTAATTGTAGTAAGGTCAATAGTATAAGACTGGCCGTTTGTTAAGAAGGCAATTGTGGCTCCTTTTACAAGACGGGTTGCCCAGTAATTTGCATTATTTACAGTTACAGTACAGCTTGTAGCAGATTTATTGCCCGGAGTAAGCTGAATAAGATCTGCTTCATAAGCTGCACCCTGACTTCCGTTCTTTGCACCGGTGGTATTTTTATAGTCCGTAGTACTTGTAAATAAAGTATTATTATTATTTTTCGTCTTTGAAAGGCCATACTGACCTGTTGTGTATGCAGATGTCGACCATGTGTGCAGGCGGTCCTGACCGTTATAGCCACCGTCAATTACAACCCATCCAGTCATACAACCTTCCATATAATTTCCACTTTCTGTAGTAGAAACATACGAATACTTGAGGCCCTTTGTCTGAGAATCATAGAAGACATTATGCATGGCAGTACCATATTTTGCCGTTCTAGGAGAAGTCAAAAGGTCAGGAGTAATTTCACGCTTCATTGAGTAACTTGCCAGAGGGTAGAATGAAGTCTGTACATTTGAATCCAATCTCATAAGTGGGTTGCCGTCAATGGTAACAGTTTTACCCGTGCCAAAACTTGTGGCTGCATTGGTCAGTTGAGCACTTGTCAAACCAACGGCGGCAACACTACCGGTATTTGCAACGTCTGTCATAGCCCAGCTGTCTACTGTACCAGAGTTACCTACGTTTGCCATAAAGAACATTGAAGAAGCACCGCCACCGTTTGTTGTAGCCTTTGTATCTACAGAAAGCGAAGTAGTTGTTAACGGCTGGTCGTAACAGCGGAAAATCTGGCGTCCTGTTCCGTCAAGACCGTTAATCAACATTACCTGAGCATCGGTACCGCGTACATACTGGCCATACAGAGATCCGTCATCACCTATTGCCATAACAGGAGTTGTTGCAGTTGTAGGAATTGCGGCAAACTGGTGGTCAATATCCCATACCCTCAGATAGCGGTTATCATAGTAGTAAGAAGTTGCATTACGCTTTTCGAGGTTTGACTCAACTGTATTTGAGTTCTTATGGTTAAGGGAAGTCATTGAACTTACTGTTACAGTCAATTCACCAGAGTGGTCTGGAACAGCAAATACAAATTCATTCTTTGAGGTAATATTAGTTGTAGAAACTGTATTGCTTCCTACCTTAACTGCTGTTGTTGAATCAGCATCCGGCAGGTTATAACCGACTACTTTCAGATATTCACCCTTAACTACGGCATAATCACCATAGCGTGAACGGTTAGTTTTTCCATTTACATATTTCTGCGTACTAATTGTTACATAATCAGATTCTGCATCACTATCTGCAACAAGTCGTCTGATAGAAGTAATATAAGGCACAATATCAACCTGATAAGTATCATTTGCACTGTTTGTGCCGTCGTTTGCGGTCAGTGTGAATAATACATCGTCTGCTGCTATTCCACTTACATAACTTGAATCAATTGTGAGTTTCCAGTTTATCAGGTGACCATTTGCACTTGAGAACTGGGTTGCAGGAGTTGTTTCATCAATTTCAAATGTCCAGCCGGTCGTTGCACTGGCAGCAGCAGTTGTTTCAAGCAAGCCGTCTGTTGCGTTATAAGAAGCAACTGTAACTGCACTTGTCAGGCTGCTGTTAATTGCCTTACCGGACTTGAGTGTAATTGAACTGATGCGGGTTTCGTCCTGTACACTACCGGTAAATACAATCTTACCAGAAACCTTACTATCTTTATCCAATTCACCAGTTACTCCTGTAAAGTTTGCAGCTGGTAATGTAGAAGTAAGTTCTACATGTCCGCCGTCGGCATGTGGAGTCGGATCTTCAAATACTGGGACAGGATTAATTCCATCAATTACATCAATATAAACCGGGATGTTGATGTATGTGTACTGGTTACCGTAAGAAGTTACCTCACCGGTTGTTGAATCTGTTGTATCCTTTGTTGCAATGTATGTGCTTCCTGAGTCTTCTGCAATATTTACTGTATCCCACAAGCTCAACTGGAGATATGTCAGTGTTGCAAGGCTTGTTGTATTTTCATAATCTTCTTCCATACCTTCCAATGCAGCTACATCTTCGTATGTAAAGTTTTCATTTGTAAAGAGGATACCCTTACCGCTGATTGCTGTCAGACTGTCAAATACAGGGTCTGTAATT
>JAILFZ010000135.1 GCA_024697295.1 Treponema sp. | reverse complement strand
AGATAATGGAGATTTAAATTCTATTTATCTTTTTGTTATAAAATGCTAGAATTACCATGAATTCACTATTAACATCCGATAATAAACGATAAACGGAGATCCCAATGACAAACGTTCCAGAACTTTTTGGCAGCATGGTTTTTAATGACGATGTAATGAGAGCACGACTCCCGAAAGATACCTACAAATCATTAAAAAGAACAATTCAGCAGGGCTCGCCGCTCGAACTTGATGTGGCTAATATCGTAGCCAATGCCATGAAAGACTGGGCACTGGAAAAGGGGGCAACTCACTTTACACACTGGTTCCAGCCGTTGACAGGTGTTACCGCAGAAAAGCACGACAGTTTTATTTCGCCGAATGGTTCCGGAGTTATCATGGAATTCAGCGGAAAGGAACTTGTTAAGGGCGAAGTTGACGGTTCATCTTTTCCAAGCGGCGGTATCCGTGCAACTTTTGAAGCACGCGGTTATACAGCATGGGACCCGACTTCGTACGCTTTTATTAAAGACGGTTCATTGTACATTCCGACAGCCTTCTGTTCTTACACCGGCGAGTCTCTCGATAAAAAAACTCCGCTTTTGCGTTCTATGGAAGCCCTCAACAGGCAGGCCCTCCGTATTCTCCGTCTTTTTGGCAACACAACAGCAAAACGCGTAATCACAACAGTCGGTCCTGAACAGGAATACTTCTTAATTGATAAAAAACTCTGGGAACAGCGCAAAGACCTGATATTCTGCGGACGCACCCTTTTTGGCGCCATGCCGCCAAAGGGACAGGAAATGGATGACCACTACTATGGTTCAATCAAGCCGCGCATCGCAGAATTTATGGCTGACCTTGATAACGAACTGTGGAAGCTCGGCATCTTAAGCAAGACAAAGCACAACGAAGTAGCTCCTGCCCAGCACGAAATGGCTCCGATTTTTACTACAACAAACCTGAGTGCAGATCAGAACCAGCTCACAATGCAGATTATGAAGCAGGTTGCCTTAAAGCACGGGCTTTATTGTCTTCTGGCAGAAAAACCGTTTGCAGGCGTAAACGGCTCAGGCAAGCATAACAACTGGTCTATGAGCACAGACGATGGATTCAACCTTCTTGAACCCGGCGAAACTCCGCGTGAAAACGCTCAGTTCCTCCTGCTTTTGACAGCCGTAATCAAGGCAGTTGACAAGCACCAGGATTTGCTCCGCGACAGCGTTGCATCTGCAGGAAACGACCACCGTCTCGGTGCAAACGAAGCACCGCCGGCAATTATTTCCATGTTCATCGGTGAAGAACTTCAGGCAGTTCTTGATTCAATCGAAAATGGAACTCCTTACAGCCAGAAGTCAAAGGAAAAGATGAAGATTGGCGTAACCGTTCTTCCTGCAATTCCAAAAGATACAACTGACCGCAACAGAACTTCTCCGTTTGCATTTACAGGAAACAAATTTGAATTCCGCTCGCTTGGTTCATCACTTTCAATTTCCGGGCCAAATGTTGTATTGAATACAATCGTTGCAGAAACACTTGATGAATTTGCAACACAGCTGGAATCTGCAAAAGATTTGAATACTGAACTTCAGGCTTTGATTAAAAAGACTGTTAAAGAACATAAAAAGATTATCTTTAACGGAAACGGTTATGATGACGAATGGGTTAAGGAAGCCAAAAAGCGCGGCCTGATGAACCTTAAGACTCTTCCGGATGCAATGGAACACTACCTGGACAGGCAGAATATCGAAATGTTCAGCAAGTACGGTGTTTACACAGAAACCGAAATGAAGAGCCACCACGAAGTTAAACTCGAAAAATACTGCAAGGTCCTCAATATCGAAGTAAACACGATGATTGATATGATTTACAAAGACATCCTTCCTGCAAGCTACGCTTACATGAACGACGTTGCAGAATCAGTTACACGCGTTACGGCAGTTGTTCCAGGGGCTAAGTGTACAGCTCAGACAACAACTTTAAGCCAGATTACCGCTCTGGCTGATTGGCTCGATGACGAAGCCCAGAAGCTGATTAAAATGCATTCAAATGTAAATGCTGTGGACGATGTTGTAAAACAGGCACGCGACTACGCGGACAAAATCATTCCTCAGATGGAAAAGACACGCGCAATCGCCGACCGCATAGAACCAATCCTTGGCGAAAGGTACAAACCGTTCCCAAGCTACACTGATTTGCTGTTCAGAGTATAAAAGCAAAGCCCGGTTCCTGATAAACCGGGTTTTTTCTTGATTGCAGGCTGAAAATTTTTATTCAGCCTGCAAAACGGCTGAGTCAAGGCCGAAGAACGAAGTGTGCCTTGACCAGACGTATTGAACTCTTATCCCGCACAAGTTAAAATTAAAATAAGATTTCTTTAAGAAAAGAGAGATTTTTATGAAAAAGATTTTTTTGATACCTGCTGTCTTTCTTTTGATTTTTTTTACCGGCTGTCCTTACAACTGCTATTACTCTGACATTAACTGGAAAACAGAAAAGATAGAAACACTCTCTGTAAGATTAAGTTCATATTCAATTCAAAAAAATCAGAGTTTTACAGTTACTCTGACTGGAACGGTCGATTCAAAATACAAAAACTGCAAAATCTTTTACGAACTTTATAAAGATATAGATTCTGAGTTTAAACAGATTCAAATGATTTACAAGGCTGACGGCGATCAGGACTGGAACCGGGGCTGGTCAGCTGGACAGACTGTCACGGCAGAAGAATTCAATTCAATAAATAAAACCGTTACGGTTTTAATTCCTGCAGAAGGACTTTATAAGCTTCATTTTTATTTTACCGCAGATAATTCGGAAGAAGAGAACTGTGTCGGTGAATTTTCTGACACAATGGCCATTATTGTGGAGAGCTGATGATGAAAAAACTTATATTGATTGCGGCCGTATTATTCAGTTCGGTTCTGTTGAATTCATGTATACCTTTTCTTCCTTTTGGAACATTTTTTGCAGACGATGAAGAGGAAGAAAATGAATCTCCTGTTTTAGAATGTGTGAGTGCTTCCTGCGATAAAACATCTTTTGCCCCTGGTGAACACTGTACGCTTACTGTAACAGGTGCTTTTGATAAAAAATATAAAAATACGAGATTTGATATAGACCTTTATACTCAGGAAAAATATTCTCAAAAGCAGACATTTACTTACAATGACGGGCAGTCAGAACTCTGGATAAAAACATCCGGGATTTCGGAAAAACTTTCTTATGATGATCAGAAATCGATTGATCGGGCGATAAAAATCAAGCCGGCTTGCACCGGCTCATATTGTATTGAATTTTATTGTTCTGCTTATAATTCTTCAGCTGGTGAATATTCATCTTACTCAGACAAATTCAACATCACCGTTACTGAATAAAATCAGTTGCTTTCTGCAGCGCCCGGAAGACCAATGTCTTTGCGGTAGAAGATTCCCTGGAAATCAACTCCCTTGAGGGCCTCGTAGGCTTTATTCCATGCTTCGTCAAATGTGTCTCCGTGCGCCGAGCAGGCAAGAACGCGTCCTCCGCTTGTCAAAAGCCCTGAAGAATCCTGTCTGCGGTCTTTGATTGCACCTGCGATAAAGACTTTTGCACCTGTTGAATCAATCTTTTTCTGGTCTAATGTAATTTCTTTGCCTTTTGCGTATTTGGCCGGATATCCGCCGCTTACTGCAACCGGGGCCACCTGGAAGCCCGGCTTCCACTTCATGTTAAAGTCAGAAAGAGTTCCGTTCATGATGGACTGGCAGAGTTCAACAAAGTCAAAATCCATCATAGGAAGAACGGCCTGTGTTTCAGGGTCACCGAGGCGGACATTGTATTCGAGTGCTTTTGGACCGTCTTTTGTGAGCATAAGGCCAAAGAAGATAAATCCGCGGTAGTCCATCTTTTCTTTAATCATACCGTTGAGTGTCGGCTGGAGGATTGTTTTTTCAAAAGCATCCATTGTTTCTTTTGTAACATCCTGTGGAGGGCAGATGGCACCCATTCCGCCGGTGTTTGGTCCCTTTGCGCCGTCCATGAGGCGTTTGTGGTCACGGGCCGGGAGGAATGCCTTGATACATGCCTTGCCGGATTTGGCAGTTTCTTCTGTTACGCTTACAGCGGCGAGAACTGAAATTTCAATTCCGCGGAGGTATTCTTCGATTACGAGTTTTTTACCTGCTTCTCCCAAAGAACCTTCCATCAGGTCGTTTACGGCTTTTTCTGCTTCTTCCAGTGTCTGTGCAACAACTACGCCCTTTCCGGCGGCTAAACCGTCAGCCTTAACAACTATTGGAGCGCCCATTTTGCGAACGTAGGCAAGTGCGCTTTCCTTTTCTGTAAAAGTTTCGGAAGCTGCACAGGCAACTCCGTGGTTTTTCATGAATATTTTTGAAAGGTCTTTTGATGCTTCAAGGGCAGCGCCTTTTGACTTTGGACCAACTGTCGGAATGCTTGCGTGCCACAAGGCATCGGCGATTCCGTCTGCGAGCGGGTCTTCCGGGCCGATAACGGCAAAATCAACCTTTTCGTCTTTTGCGATTTTTACTGCAGCATCGATTAAAGAAAGCTCTTTTGCTGCAGGCAGATCTTTTGGATCGATATTGCGGCATTTGGTTTCAAAACCTGTACCGCCGTTTCCCGGGACGCAGATTACTTCATCAATTTTTGAACTTTGAGCGAGTCTCCATGCGATAGTGTGTTCGCGTCCGCCGCTTCCAACAACAAGTGCCTTCATTTTATTCCTCTTGTAAGATTAAAGTTAATGTAAATTATAATGGAAAAAACAATGTTGTAGAAGTAGAGGGCTTTTTTCCGCTGAGAGGCAGATTTGTATTGGCAGTTTGAAAAACTCGTAATATGACCATATAATGTTTTTATTATGGTATATTTTGCTGCAGCCATTGCGCTGGCTGTTTTAATCTGGCTTTTGTCAGTGCTTTACAAGTTGAATTTATCCCGTTCCCTCAAAAACGATGCCGAAAGCCGGCTTAAGACGCAAAAAACCGAGTCCGGCAAGGTTGAATTTGTACGCTGCCCCATGTGCAATACTCCGCTTGCAAAAGGCGAAGAACTGACAAGCCGCATCTTCCGCCCGATGAACACTCCAGACCAGCGGATGAACGTTATGGGCTGTCCTCATTGTTATCCCCATACAGAGCGGGGGGCTGAACGCCGCTGTCCTGTATGCGGCAAAGAAGTTTTGCCGGAAGGATATCTGATTGCCCGGCTTTTTAACCGCAGCGACACTAAAAAACACGTCATGATTATGGGCTGTACAAACTGCATGAAAGGATAAATTGCAGATTTGCCGAATTCTAATGTAAGTTTTCAATTTTTTTCTCTTTGATTCAGGTGCATTATAAAGACATCTTAAAACAAAGCCTGCATTTGACCGCTGACCTCCTGAAAAAGGCGGCAGGTGCAGAAGCTTTAACAAGGAGAATTATTATGAAAAGAACAATGGTTTGCGCACTTTGCATTTTGCTGGCTGGAAGCCTTTTTCCGCTGTTTGGTGCAGGATACTCAGGAAAAAAAGTTGATTCACCAAAAACAGTAACTTTTAAAGCATCGGACGGGCTTACAGTAACTGCTGACGTTTACATGCCTTATGACAAAAAAGCACCGATGATTCTGTTGTGTCACCGTGCAAAATGGTCACGGGGCGAGTATCGGGAAATCGCCCCAAAACTGAACCTTCTCGGATTCAACTGTGTGGCAATTGACCAGCGCTCGGGCCAGGCAATCAATGGTGTAGAAAACGAAACTGCAAAACTTGCTCTTTCAAAGGGCAAAGAGAACCGCTTTATCGATGCAATGCCGGACATCCAGGCAGGTATTGATTATGTTACAAAGAATTATGTACAGGGTAAATTTATTCTCTGGGGTTCATCGTATTCATCAAGTCTTGTAATTACCATGTTCAGTCAGAATGCTGACAAGGTAAACGGCGTTATCAGTTTTTCACCGGGCGAATACTTTGGTTCAATGGGCAGATCAGAAATGTGGGTTTCTTTCATGGCAGACAGCGTAGAAGTTCCGACATTCATCTCATGCCAGCCCAGCGAAAAGACAAAAGTTGAAGAAATCTTTGACAACATTGCTTCAGAGGACAAAACACTCTTTGTACCTGAAACTCCAAGCAAGCACGGCAGCCAGGCTCTTTACAGCGATTCAGACGCTCAGAAAGAAACATGGGATGCTCTCAAGAACTTCCTCAACAAATTCTAATTCCGGATTATAGAAAATCAGTTTGATTACAAGCTGCAGGCCTGTTTATAAAAGCAGGTCTGCTTTTGTATTTAGGGTTTATTACAAACCCTAAAAACGGCGAAGTCAAGGCTTTAAGCGTATGCGTGCCTTGACTCGACGTATTCGCGCCTTATCAAATGTTAAAGTGTCTGTTATAATCAAAAAAGCTCCGGGAGGTAAAAATGGAATTTTCTACGACAGCGATAAAGTCCGAAAAACTGCGTATTGAACCTGTTTTTTCGTCTGAAATTTCAGGAATTGAACATTTTTCACCCGAGCGGTTCAGGATAATTCTTGTTCAGGAAGGCAACACGTCTGCAGAAATCAACGGCAGTCAGTTTATGCTTTTTGCCCCCTGCATCATCTGCCTCAACGAAAATGACAGAATCACCCTGGAAAAGCCTGACGCAGTCAAAGCAAGGACCTTCTACTTTCATCCGTGTTTTTTAAACAAAAAATTGAATTTTGAAAATATCCGTCAGAAAGGCATGAACACTGACAGCGAGGTTATAGAGAACCGCATGCTCCTCAGGCCTTTTATCCTGAATGAAAGATATTCCTTTATCGTTCAGATTGCACCGGAGAGTGCAAAACGAATTGATAATCTGATGGAAAGTGCCCGCATCGAACTTACGGAGCAGCCTTCAGGCTGGTGGCCGTGCAGAACACGCTCTTTTCTGACCGAACTTTTGTTTTTGACAGTTCAGCTTGTAGAGTCTGCAAAGCCGGAAAAAATTGCCGAAAGCAAGACAAAAAAAATGGATAATGTTCCTTATGAATTCAAGAAAATCCTGAATTTCATCATGGAAAATTACAATCAGAAACTTACCCTTGAAGGCCTTTCGCGCCAGTTCGGGACCAACCGCACAGCCTTAAATGAAAAATTTAAAGCGATGACGGGACTGTCTGTCATTTCATACATAATTGACCTTCGTTTAAGAATTGCCACAACACTTCTAAAAGACACTGATTTACCTGTTGCAGAAATTGCTGAGCGGACAGGATTTTCAGATTCAACACATTTTGAGAGGGCGTTTAAGAAAAAGTACGAATTAACTCCCGCTCTCTACAGAAAAAAGCTTTAAGTCCTGCCGGACTAATTGCAGATTTGCCGATTTTTATTGCATTGTTTCCATTTAAAATTTTTCCGGATATGTCATATTTGTACTGTCACAGGGCGAATTCTATTTGTTCCTGAAATTCCTTTGCTGGAGGTACGTTATGAAAAAATTATTAAAAATGAGCACATTTATTCCGGTTGTTCTGGCTTTGTTTGCCGGCTGCAGGGAAGCCAGGTCTTACGACGGTTTTGTTCTCCTTGAGGGCAGAATTTTTATGATGGGCAGTAATTACGGTTTTACGGACACTCTGCCGGTTCATCGGGCTGCTGTGCTGAATGACTTTTATATTCAGGACCACGAAGTGACCCAGGAAGAATTTGAAAGCGTAATGGGATACAATCCGAGTTTCTTTGCGTACAGGGACAATTCTTCTGAGGATCCTGCAAAGCGTCCGGTTGAACAGGTGAGCTGGAACGAGGCAATTATCTACTGCAACAGGCGTTCTGTAAACGAAGGTTTTAAGCCGTGTTATTCAATAAACGGAAAAACAAACCCTGATGAATGGGGAGAAATTCCGTTTGTTAATGAAGAAAAATGGACACTTGTGGAATGCGATTTTAAGGCAGACGGATTCCGCCTTCCTACCGAAGCCGAGTGGGAACTTGCAGCGCGCGGTGGCAGCAAAAATGTCAGTCTTCCGTTTTACAGCGGCACAGAAACTGACCCTGGTGAATTTGCCTGGTTCCTGGGAAACTCTGAGAGTTCAACACGGGAGGTTAAAACCAGAAAGCCAAACGAATACGGACTTTACGATATGAGCGGAAATGTCTGGGAATTAACCTGGGACTGGTACGGTTATTATTCTGTTAAGGAAGAAGACCGGATTCCGCCGTATTACAGAAGTATCCGCGGCGGCGGTTACTATGATGCAGACTTTCATTGTGTTGTAACTTACAGGGATTTTGCCGTGCAATACGGTAAAGACTTTGATGTGGGATTCAGGGTTGTAAGAACAGCAAGATAAAAAAATAAGACCGCCACATTTGCGGCGGTCTCTTGTAAAGAAGTTTCACTTCCGGGATAAGTCCCGGAAAGCCTTACTAGCGGAGCAAGCTCAAAACGTTCTGTGCGCTCTGGTTTGCCTGTGCAATCATTGCTGTTCCAGCCTGGCTCAATACCTGGTTCTTTGTGAAGTCTACCATTTCTTTAGCCATATCTGTATCGCGGATGCGTGATTCAGAAGCCTGGAGGTTTTCAGCACCTACGTCCAAACCTACAACTGTCTTTTCGAGACGGTTCTGGTAAGCACCAAGGTCTGCACGCTGTTTGTTGATCTTTTTCAAAGCTTCATCGATTGTACCGATTGCGCGGTTAGCATCGTCTGGAGCTGCCAAAGACATGATTTCTTCAGAACCAACGTTGCGCAAGCCGAGAGCTGCTGCAGACATTGTTCCGATGTAAACCTGTGTTCTCTGATCCATGTTGGCACCGATGTGGAACCACATAGAACCTGTAACTGTATTTTCACCAGTTGGGCGAGCAAAGCGACCAGTAAGCATGTTCATGCCGTTAAACTGAGCCTGAGAAGCGATGCGGTCAACTTCTGCTACGAGCTGGCTAACTTCAACCTGAATCTGCATGCGGTCTTCGTCAGAGTAAATACCGTTGGAAGACTGTACTGCAAGTTCACGAATACGCTGCATGATATCTGTAGTTTCCTGCAAATATCCTTCAGTTGTCTGGATAAAAGAAATACCGTTCTGAGCGTTTGTAGAAGCCTGATTCATACCGCGAATCTGTGCTCTCATTTTCTCAGATACTGCCAATCCTGATGCATCATCACCGGCGCGATTAATTTTCATGCCTGATGAAAGCTTTTCCATGTTCTTTGTGTTGCTTAACTCTGTAAGTCCAGTAGAACGTTGTGCGAACTGTGCGCTCATGTTGTGATTAATAACCATAATATTATCTCCTTGTAAGATCTGGTTGTAATACTACAGAGTCAACTGTTTACATTGCGCTGTAGTCCCCGGGTTTACCACCCTATATATTACATATCGGAGACAGAAAAATTGACTTTAGCAAAAAATTTAATTTTTTTTGGATTTTTTTTAGAGGTTGATTCGGCCGCGGAAACTGCGTGCGAGGGTCAGTTTGTCTGCGTATTCAAGGTCGCCGCCGACCGGAAGTCCGCTTGCAAGACGGGTCACTTTTACGTCACTGATTGTGCTTAAGATTTTTTGAATATACATCGCGGTTGTGTCGCCTTCGACTGTCGGGTTGGTTGCGATAATTACTTCTTTTATTGAACCTTCATTGACCCGTTTGACAAGGCTCGCAATTCTTAAATCATCCGGACCGACCCCTTCGAGCGGAGCGATGACACCGCCGAGTACATGGAAGAGCCCGTTGAATTCATGAGTTCCTTCAAGTGTTGCCACATCCTGCGGCTGTTCAACAACACAGATAACCGACTGGTCGCGCAATGGATTGGAACAAATCGGACACGGATCATTTTCTGTCCACGAACCGCAGATTGAACACGGTTTGATTTTGTCCTGCAGAGATGCCATTTTTTGAGAAAAATTATTTACCCAGACCCTGTCTGCCTTAAGAATATAGTTTACGAGTCTGCCTGCGCTTTTTTTGCCGATGCCGGGAAGGCGTGCAAAACAGTCGGTCAATTCATCAATTGCGTTCATGGTAGAGTCCTGCTTATGCCAGCCCGCCGAGTCCGCCGAGGTTTAAGCCGCCAAGCATGGGACCTGCTTTTGATTTAATCTCTTCCTGGACTTTTTCCATGGCGTTGTGACTTGCTGCCACTATCAGATCCTGGAGCATATTTACATCGCGCGGGTCTACGGCAATCGGGTCGATTTTGATGGAAGTCATTTCGAAGGTTCCGTTCATTGTAACCTGAACCATATTGCCGCCTGAAGAACCTGTTACGGAAATATTTTTCATTTCGTCCTTCATTTTTTCCATCTGGCCCTGCATATCCTTTAAGTTCTTTACCAGTTCAAATGGATTCATTATTCGTCATCCTCCTCAGAATTCAATTCTTCTGTTTCCTGCGTGTCGTCGCTTGTGTCGCTTTCCGTGCTGTTTGCTTCGGTCTGGCCAGGCTGTGGAGCCGGGGTTGAAGGCGCATTTATAGTTTCTGTGTGCGATACAATTTGTCCTTTAAAAACTGAACACAACAGCTGGACTTCTTTTGGCGAGTCTACAACCTGTTCTTTTGGTTTTTGCTGCTTAACTTCAACTACAAAGGTAAGCGGGCTTCCGTACAGAGCGCAAATTGTCCGGTTAATCAGAGCCGTTTGTTTTTGAATCGTAGTCCTGGTGAATTCAGCGGTGACTGTCGCGTAAATGCGGTTTTCTGTCAAAGACCAGGCGCTTGTCTGCATTAAAGTTGCCGCAAGAATTTCATTGTCTTTGAGAGAAAGATCCGAGATTACGGCCTTTTTGAGGTTATCCATGTTGTGCATGTCACCGGTCGGGGCTGTAATAACCGGTTCAATTTGCGGAGCCGGTTCTGAATTCAAAAAATCATCCGGCGGCATTTCGCCTTCCGGGGCATAACTGTATTGACTGACCGCTGCTTGTTCAGGCGGTTCAGCGCCGCCCAGATTAAAAGCCGGTGGTTGTCCTTGATTTTGTTCCGGAACCGTTGTTTGTGGAGCACTTTGCTCTGGCGGAACTGCCGGAGACGGCCCTGCAGAAGGCTCTTGTCCCTGCGGAGTCCGGTTTAATTCGTTGCTAAAAAACTGCGGGCGCGGGGCAGAACTTCCCTGCGGAGACTGTCGCTGAGATTGTGCCGGGTGGCCCTGTAAATTATTTACCGGTGCTGCACCTTGAGAAGCAGGACGGTTTTGAGACGGAGCGCCCTCCAAAAGTGCGCGTGCCTTGTCGATTGCAGCCTTAACTTCTACCGGGCTTACATAGTCCGAAAGCCAGCTAAGACGGCTGAATGCAAGTTCAAGTTCGTAACGCGGATTAAGCGAGTATCTGATATCGCGGTAGAGCTGCAAAAAGAGGGAAACTGCGCGTTCAATTTGAATTGAATTCCATCGCTCAAGAACAATCTGGCTGTAGCGGCCGGCACTTTGTCCGAGCAGAGCCTCTTTTTGAATTCCGTTTTTAATCAGCAAAAGTGAGCGCAGATAATCAGTTGAATTTGAAATCAACTGTTCAATAGAAATACCTGCCTGAAGGTAGGTGTCCAGTTTTTGAAGAGCATCCTGACTTTTGTTTTGGGCACAGTCTTCAAAAATCTCATTAAGGCGGTCAACGCCGACAAGACCTAGTTTGTCACGGATTTTGTCGTAAGTGATTTTGTCGCCGCTGAAGGCTGCCACCTGGTCAAAAAGAGTGTACGCGTCACGCATAGAACCTGTGGACTCGCGTGCAATCCAGTAGAGGGCTTCGTCATCGGCAGCGATATTGATTTCTTTTGCGGCCTCTGCAAGCTGTTCCTTAACCTTTTCGATTGGAATCAGGCGGAAGTTAAACTGCTGGCAGCGGCTCTTGATTGTTGCAGGAACCTTTTGAAGTTCGGTAGTTGCAAAAATAAAGATAACGTATGGAGGCGGCTCTTCAATGGTTTTGAGAAGGGCATTGAATGCCGGCATCGAAAGCATATGCACCTCGTCGATGATATAAATCTTGTAGCGGCAGCTCTGAGGTGGAAAAAGGATTTCGTCTTTGATTTGTCTTACATCGTTAACAGAAGTATTTGAAGCACCGTCGATTTCTATAACGTCAGTACAGGTTCCCTTTGTAATTTCCATACACTGCTGGCAGTGACCGCATGGAGTTGCAGTGGGACCATTTGCGCAGCTTAAGGATTTTGCGAGAATGCGGGCCGTACTTGTTTTACCGCAGCCTCTCGGGCCGGAAAACAAATATGCGTGTGCGATTTTACCTGATTGAATTGAATTTTTAAAAGTTTCGGCGACAAATTCCTGTCCCGCAAGGTCTTCAAACCTTTGCGGCCGTCGCCTGGTGGCAGTTACTTCATAAGACATAAAGATAGGATACTCTAAAAAAGTGGAATTCTCAAGAGAGATTTATACGGGTGGCCCGGCGCTTACGCGCCGGCCGGGTCTTTCGAGGCTCCGCGTCTTGCGCGCTCCGGACCTGCCTCCGGCAGGTCTGGCTTCGCCACCTCTACAGCCCCTGCCACAGGTTTTACCATCCTCCGGACGCACCGCCCCCGCCGCTTCGGCCGCCGCCCCCGCTAAAGCCGCCGCCTCCGCCAAAGCCGCCGCCAAATCCTCCGCCGCGTCTGTGGTGATCGTCAAACGGTCCGCCAAAGCCTGTTCCGGTGTGAATATGTCCGGTTTTTCGTGCGTGAATATTTGAAATAATTACGATTGCAACAAAGAAAAACCACATGGCAAAAGGAATGAGCGGTGCTTTTGAACTTTTTTGGGCGTCAACTTTTTTAGTGATTGTTTCGTCTCCGTTGAGGTAGCCGATTATTGAATCTATACCGTTTTTAATTCCTTCACTGTAGTTTTCTTCTTTAAAGAAAGGAACGATAAAATTACGGATAATGATTCCGCATTTTGTGTCTGTTAAAGTTCCTTCCAGTCCGTATCCTGTCTGAAGGCGGATTTTCTTTTCTGCAAAACTTACGCACAGAAGAAGGCCGTTATCTTGTTTTTTCTGGCCGAGTTTCCATTCTTCAAAAACTTCCTGGGCAAATTCTTCGATAGTGGCATAGCTTCCGAGAGATGCAACCGTCAGAACCGCGATTTGAATTCCTGTTGAATTTTCCAGGGCTTCCATGGAGTTTGTGAGTCCGGCTTCTGTTTCTGCGTCGATTATGTTTGCATTATCAACTATGCGTCCGCTCAATGCAGGGATATTTGCATAAAGCGGAGAACATAATAGAAGTAATAGAATAAATTTCTTCATTAAAACTGAACTTGTGGAGCGCTCTGGGCTTCTTCAGAAGCTGTAAAGTAAGGGCGTTTTTCAAAACCAAACATGCCTGCAAGAATGCTCTGCGGAAATTTTCTAATCATTGTGTTGTAGCCTTTTGCAACTTCGTTAAAGTTTTTGCGTTCAACTGCAATACGGTTTTCAGTTCCTGCAAGTTCATCCTGGAGGGCAAGGAAGTTCTGGTTTGCTTTTAATTCAGGATAGTTTTCTGTAACTGCGAGAAGTCTCTGAAGGCTTGCGCCCAGCTGGTTCTGGATCTTCTGATACTGTTCGAATTTTTCAGGGTCGTTCAAAATTGATTCATCAACATTAACTACTCCGCCGGCTTCGGCACGTGCCTGGGCAATCTGAGTCAAAACTTCAGCTTCATGCTTTGCATAGCCCTGAACAGTACTGACGAGGTTAGGAATCAAATCCATACGTCTCTGATACTGGTTCTGAACCTGGCTCCATGCAGTAGAAACCTCTTCATCCAAGGTAACCATTTTATTGTAGTTACCAGCAGTACAACTGTAGAGTGCGATTGCGACAACGGCAATAACACCGACTGTAATAAGAATCTTTTTAATGGAATTGTTCATATAAATGATTATAAGGTCAAATTTTGATTTTTTCAAATTTATAATTCAACAAATCTGCCTCTCGGCGGGGCTTTTGTAGTTTCTATAAATAAAGCCATGAATAAGTCAAAATAATGTCCAAAACCTCGAATCATGCAGAATTTAATCCGTTAAAATCCTAAACATATAGAAAAAACGCAGTTTTATCTAAAAAATTGACATAAAAAACAGCATTTTTATTGTTGACTAGTGAAAAACACCGTGTTATTCTAGGAGTAAAAAGGGGAATTATTAAGAAAAACCGTTGGTTTAAATTCCTCAAAAAATAGGAGGATTTTTATGAAAAAAATCTTAAGCACAATGCTCGTAGGAGCATTGATTGC
>JAILFZ010000122.1 GCA_024697295.1 Treponema sp. | reverse complement strand
ATCGATTATTATCTTGCATTAAACGTTTACAACTGCCTGGCCGGCAGAATGTTCTGGCAGCCTTTTACCTACATGTTTGTGCACGGAAACTTCCAGCATCTGTTTTTTAACATGCTCGGACTTTTCTTTTTTGCCACTTCTGTTGAACGCGCAATCGGCAGCCGCGAATTTCTTTTGATGTATCTGACAGTTGGTGTGCTCGGCGGTGTAACCTCTCTGCTGGTTTATTTTTTTACTGATATGTTGATGGTTTATCTGGTAGGTGCAAGTGGTGCAATTTACGGAATGCTTTTTGCTTATGCAGTAATTTTTCCAAAAAATAAAATATTTATTTGGGGAATAATTCCTGTTCCTTCGCCGATACTTGTAATTGCCTACGCTGTAATTGAACTTCTGAGTCAGTTTACCGGAACAAGATCCGGTGTAGCACATATGACACATCTGGCAGGTTTTGCTTTTGCATTCCTGTACTTTGTGATTAGAATGGGAGTAAACCCGATAAGAGTATGGAAAGACGCATACCGCTAAAGAAAGCGGCTTTTTTAGTTTTTATCTTTTCGTCCCTGCTGCCGTTGTCTGGGCAGAACTTATCTCAAAATAACCGTATTCAATTTATTCTCTGGGCAGAACGCGAAGTTTATCCGGGCGTCGAATGGAATTCAAAAGTTGTGGAATCGGAATCGGCCGGAGAAGATGATTACACGATTCCTGTAAACCGTTTAAAGCAGACGGCACCGTTTTTTGTCGGAGGACTATTGTACGGCTGGAATTTTGAATATACGCCGTCGGATAAGGCAAGAAAAGTAGATGAATATATGGATTTTTCGCCGGTGCGTGAGCTTTTGCCTGGTGAATTGAATTCAATCAGATACAAAAATACTGCCCTTAAAGATGACCGCCTTTACTGCCGTGTTGAATATGACAGAACTGAGGAGCAGAAAAATCTTTACCGCTCCTGGCAGTCGATAACCAATCCGAAAATCCGCGGAACAGGGTATGCTCCGCTTAATAAAGGTTTTGATGGAATTCGTCTGGCTTGTCAGGAGGCCATAAAAATGGCTGTCCGCGAGTATTGGCGTACGAAAATCAAGAATAAACCACGCGAAATTTCCGGCAGAATAATGCTAAGTGCTCCGCCTGTAGTTGCGGTAGACAGCGGCCGCTATAAGGTTACGCTTGATTTTTTTATGGAAACAGATAGAATATTAGAGTACGAAAAGTTTTAAAATCTGCATTTGCGGATTATACTTTATGAAAAAGCAAATATCTTACCGATTTTGGAGGTAATAATATGAAAAAATTTTTCGCTGTAATTACAGCTATGATTTGTCTTACTGGTGCAGTTTTTGCAGATGAACTTGAAGATCTTTTGAAAGAACCTGTTGGAAACGAAATCCAGACAATTATTCCGGAAGATCAGCATGTAACAAACAAGACTGCAAAAGTGCGTCTTGAATACACACCGCTTACAGATGAAGTTCGTTTGTATTACACATGTGCAGCCGTTCAGTTTGATCAGGGCGAAGCAATGAATACAGCACTTGCTGTTCTCAAAGACTTCCAGGAAAAGAATCAGTACTACAGCTACAAATATATGCGTCGTGATTCTGTAAAATATTACAAGGACGAAAAGACTGGATTCAAATGGGCCCAGTACTTCTCGTACGTAAGATTCCAGAGATAGTTTTTCTCGACCGGTTTTGAGCTGGTTCCTTAAAGGTACCGGCTCAACTTTTATATAGAGGCAACTCTAAAAAAATCACAGTCACACACTTTAAGCGGGGCGTTTTGACTGCAAATTCACCGTTCTTTCGGCCCCGCTTAAGAACTAATGAGTTATTAAAAATGGACGTTCAGAACATCATTAAAAACCTTCACCCACTTGAGACTAAGGTACTTTTAAACTACACATCAAAAGATGAATTATCATCAGAAAAACTTCAAAAAGAACTTGATTATAAAGAAGGACACGCAAACCAGGCGTTTTCATGGCTTGGCGGAAAGGGACTTATAGCTGTAGACAGCCGCACCCCGCACACTTACTACGAAATTACAGATCTTGGACGTGCTTTTGCAAAAGACGGCACTCCTGAAGAAAGAATCATAAACTACGTTAAAGAAAACGGAGCAAAAACCCTCCCGGAAATCGCTGCAGGCCTCGGTCTTGAACAGAAAGACGTTGGTTCAGCATTCGGTCCGCTTTCTAAAGACGGCGTTCTTAAAATGAATGCAGAAAAAAAGGCCGAATACACAGGCGCTCAGATTCCTGCACGTATTGCAACAGCAAAGGCTCTCCTTGCAAAAGTTGCAGCGGCCGCTGACGGAATGATTGAAAGCACAAGCCTTTCAGCAGACGAACAGAATGTAATTTCTGTATTTGCAAAAAAACGCGG
>JAILFZ010000014.1 GCA_024697295.1 Treponema sp. | reverse complement strand
CAGATATGCATAGAAATAACTTATCCAAAGATAGTTTGCGTTTCCAATTTCTTTTGTTTTTTCATTGTAGCCTGGAAGTCCAAAAGGCAGTCGGCCGGCATTAAGAGCTGCTTCGTACTTAACTTTGTTTACGTTGAATGGTGGATTTGCCATAACATAATCACATTTTCCTTCCAATTTATGGTAGTCGTTATAGAAGGAATTAGCCTCATCACCGCTTATGATTTTTGCGTTCAAGCCATGAACTGCCATATTCATCTTACAAAGCTTGGCATTGAACTCAACTTTTTCCTGTCCAAAGAAGGTAAGTTTATCGCTTGCGTTAATTCCATTTGAATTTACAAAATCTCCGGAACTTACAAACATACCGCCAGAACCACAGGCAGGATCAAGAATCTTTCCATGTGTCGGCTGGATGATATTCACAATCATTCTTACCAGAGATTTTGGAGTAAAGAAAACGCCGTCATCACTGGCAATGTTTTTTGCAAACTTATTCAAGAAATATTCATAGATTCGGCCGATTACATCATCTTTAATTTCATTAAGTGCGTCATTGTTGAAGAGTCGGAGAAGGTCTTTAAGCAAATCATTTTTAAAGATTGTCTGATAGTTTTTTGGAAGAATACCAGAAAGATCAGGGCATTCTTTTTCAATTGCTTCCATTGCCTTGTCTACGGCTTCTCCAAGATTTTTGTCTTTTGGAAGATTTAAGAGATAATCATAACGGGCATTTTCCGGAAGAAAGATTGCACTCTTTGATTTAAAATCACTGGCTTCTACAGGAAGTTTTACTCCATTACGACTTGGACGGTCCTTTAGAATTTCTGCTTCAACATATTTAAAACGGGTAAATGCATATCGAAGGTAAATGAGTCCGAGAACAGGCATGCAGTATTCCTGTGAACTGAGCTTTGAACCTTCGCGGAGAGCATCTGCACTTTCCCAGAGATCGTCTTCTAGTGATTTTATGTTGTTTTGTGACATGTGTCTTTATTTCCTTTTTTCTTCTTTAGTTCTATTGTAACATATTACGGGAGAGTTTTATATATCAATCAAATCTATATCCCCCCTCTCCGGCCATGCCAGGATTGAATTAAGATAACTTTCAATTCATTCATTTGACCTAATTTCTCTCTGTTGATAAAATAAAAGGGATGGACGTTTTCTTAGGTATATCCGCTTCGGGCGGTATCGGTATTGGAAAAGCCTTTGTTATTCCGGATGCCGTTGAACGCATAATTCCAAAGTCACAGATTACAAAAGATCAGCACGAAAGCCAGTGGAAGCGCTTTCAAAAGTCCATTCAAAATGTATCCATCGCAATTTCAAAAGACCTCTTGCAGGTAAAAGACGATCCGGTTCAAAAAGGTATTTTTGAAACCTACGTTCTTATGCTCAACGACCCTGAATTTTTGGCCGACGTTGAACGCACATTTAATGCAGGCAGCATGCCTGTTGAATTTGTACTTAATCAAAAAACAGAAGAATATGCCGAAAAACTCCGTTCCAGCGGAAACGATTATCTTGCCGAGCGCGCTCAGGACATCTGCGACGTTTTTGGCAGGGTTCTTGACGATTTGCTCGACTACCATCCTTTCAACATCGAAACCGTTCCTGACGGCAGCGTAATCGTTGCACA
Organism: Treponema sp.; assembly: GCA_024697295.1. Lineage (GTDB taxonomy): Bacteria > Spirochaetota > Spirochaetia > Treponematales > Treponemataceae > Treponema_D. The sequence goes on along the minus strand of JAILFZ010000014.1, from coordinate 10,698 downwards.
CTCAATGAGTCCGAGCGATACAATTATTCTTTCAAAAAGAAAAATTACAGGTCTTGCCCTCACAGAAGGCGGTGTTTCAAGCCATGTAGGTATTCTTGCACGCAACTATGGAATTCCTGCCGTATTTGCCCTCGAAAAAATTACTACCCGGATTCAGACGGGAGAAACCGTAATTGTCGACGGCAACAACGGAGAAGTTTCTTCAAATCCGGACCAGACCTCTCTTGATTCATTCAAGGTAAAAATTCAAAAAGAACGCGAACACAGTCTCGCCCTCGAAAAATTCCGAAAGATAGAAGCACACACTGCTGACGGCGAACGGTTCCAGGTGCTTGCAAACATTGGTACTGTCGAAGAAGCCAAAATTGCCATGGAAGAAGGTGCCGACGGAATCGGGCTTTTCCGTACCGAATTTCTGTTTATGAGCGAACACGAAGGAAGCCGTTCAAGTTTCTTTAACGAAGAAGCCCAGTTCAACGCCTACAAAAAAGTTCTCGAAATCATGAAAGGAAAGCCTGTTACCATCCGTACGCTGGATGCCGGCGGTGACAAGCTCCTTAATTCAACGGAAATACAGACAAAAGAAGAAAAGAATCCTCTGATGGGAATGCGCGCAATCCGTCTGAGCCTTGCAAACCCGCTCCAGTTAAAGACACAGTTCCGTGCGTTGTACCGCGCAAGTATTTTTGGCAACTTAAAAATCATGCTGCCTCTGATTACAGACACTGAACAGGTTCGTAAAACCCTCGAAATTGCAAAACAGGCCCGTGAAGAACTTACCCAGGAAGGCGCCCTTTATAACGAAAACGTTCCCATCGGCATCATGGTCGAAACCGCTGCAGCCGCAATGACCGCCGACTGCCTTGCAAAGGTAAGCGACTTTTTCTCAATCGGTACAAACGACCTGACACAGTACACAATTGCCGTAGATCGCGAAAACGCAGATGTCGCAGGCTTATATGATGAATTCCATCTGGCTGTTCTGCGAATGATTCACCACACAATCAGCGAAGGCAAAAAGGCAGGCATTCCGGTAAGTGTCTGCGGAGAAATGGCAAGCCGCAGCGCTTCAGTTCTCGTCCTCGCAGGCATGGGAATCCGCCAGCTCAGTATGAGCCCGAAACAGATTTCTATAATCAAGGAACTTCTTTCTCATTACACTATAAATGAATTAAAAAACATCTCGTCAAAACAATTGAATTCATTGTAAAATAGGGTGTTATGAAAAAACAAAAAAAGCAGAAGCCCGATTTCTCAAAACCAAAGCCTCAAAAAATTCAAGAAGAATTGAATCCATCTCCTGCTTCACAGCCGGCACCAGAGCCGAAGGAATTTTCTGTTCCGGAAAATGCGGACGATTTTGGCCAGAAAGATGAAAGCGCCACAGAAGAACTTAAATTTTTTCCTGATAAATCATATATCAACCTTCCGACCGTAGCCATTGCAGGCCGCCCTAATGTCGGAAAGTCCACTCTTTTTAACCGCTTTATGAGGCGCCGCCTTGCAATCGTTGATCCGACTCCGGGCGTTACACGCGACCCGGTTGAATCTACCGCATTTATCGACGGAAAGCCGGTTCACCTGATTGATACCGGCGGTTACAAACTCGACCGTGACCTCAAAAGCCGCGAAAGCGAAATGGACGAACTTGTTGTCGAAAAATCTCTTTCAATTATAAAAAGCGCCGATTTGATCCTGCTCCTTCTCGAAGCCGGCAAAATCACAGGCGAAGACGAAGAATTCATTCACCTTTTGCGCCCTTACTGGGACAGGGTTATTGTTGCCGTAAACAAGTGCGAAGGCGGCAGCAACACCGATGTCAGCTGGAACTACCTCCAGTATGGTTTTAATGAATTATTCTTTATTTCTGCAGACCACGGCGACCACATCACTGAGCTTGCAAAATCAATTGTGGGCAAACTTGATTTTTCAAATGTAGAAGAAGGCGTTATCGAAAATCCGATTAAAATAGCAATCATGGGTAAGCCGAACACAGGAAAGTCTACGCTTTCAAACCGCCTGACCCACAGCCAGAATTCAATCGTATCCGACTACGCAGGAACTACACGCGACGTCGTAGAAGGAAACTTTACTTACAACAAACGAAAATTCCAGGTTCTCGACACTGCAGGTATCCGCCGTAAGGCAAAGGTAAAACAGAATGTTGAATACTACTCGGTTAACCGTGCAATCAAAACCCTCGATGAATGCGATGTAGTTTTCCTGATGATTGACAGCGTAGAAGGGCTTGCAGACCAGGACAAAAAAATCTGCAGCCTTGCCTACGAGCGCGGACGGGCAATCATATTCGTTTTGAACAAATGGGATTTGCAGGAAGAGCAGACAAAAAAGGTCTACAAAGACACAGTTGAATATATTCATTATATGTTTGGTCAGATGAACTGGGCGCCGATTCTCAAACTCTCGGCCCTGAACGGGGACGGAATCAAAGAATTGATGGACACTGCAATCCGCCTCTACGGACAGCTGACTAAAAAGGTAGAAACATCTGCCCTCAACAAGGCTCTTGAAGACTGGCTCTTCAGATATCCGCCTCCGGCAAGCAAGGCAATTCACTTTAAAATCCGCTATATGACACAGACAAGTTCAAATCCGGTCGCTTTCCGCATCTTTGCAACAAGCCCGGACAATGTTCCTGAAAGTTATGTCACATACTTAAAAAACAGGATCCGTCAGGATCTGGGCTTTGATCAGATTCCTGTAATTCTGGAAATGAAGGCAAGCCGCAAAAAGTGGCAGGACAGGTTTGATTCAAACCTGTAGGTTTTACAGAAAATGACTTATTCAATCGGCGAAGCCGAAGAACTTACAGGAATAAAGGCTCACATTCTGCGCTACTGGGAAGAAGTAATCCCGGGGTTTGCGCCAAAAAAGGACCTTGGCGGCCGTAGAATTTACAGCCAGCGTGACATCGACATGATTCTGCGCCTGAAGTATCTCATCAATGAACGGAAATTTACGATTGAAGGTGCCCGTGACGAGATTCTTCACGAAAATGCCGACTACGACAATAAGGCCGACGCTCTGGACGCAATCCGCCAGATCCGTAGCGAACTTACTGAACTTTACATGACCGTCAGAAAATACCGCTGACTGCATTAAACAGGTTTTAGATGAATAAAAACGAAGAAACAGCATGGTACGACAAAGCCAGGGGAAAAACCGCAAAAAAACAAAAGCCCCGGAAAGAAGAACGCACAGAATCAAAAGACGCAGTTTCTGCAAAGCGCTCCCGTCCCGCAAAACCAGCTTACACCCAGGCAAGGCCGGAAAAACCGAATAAACCAAAATGCACAAAGCCGATGTTTGACCCAAAAAACATTCCGGCTGACAGCGCCAGGATAATCCGGAATTTTGATTCAATTGCCGCCGAAGTATTGAATTTAAGTTCAAAACAAAAAATTCTTCTCGCCAGAAACATAAAGGAATTAAGTCACCGCCTGACCGATGACCGTTCAGACCGCCGCCTCGGCTACATGAACGATGCATCAACGATTGCATCTTATGTAAACTATTTTATGTGGTGGAACCTTGTCCGCCTGACAAGACTTTTTTCCAACCTGGACAAAGATGCGCTGGACCTCGATGATAATTCAATTTGTCTCGACATCGGAAGCGGTCCTTTGACGATTCCGATTGCGCTATGGCTGAGCCGCCCTGATTTACGTTCAAAAAAAATCACATTCTACTGCATGGACCTTTCACAGACAGCACTTGCAGCCGGCGAAGAACTCTATCTTTCGATTGCCTCAAAAACACTAAAAGAACATCAGGAACCGTGGAAGATTATCCGCGTAAAAGGAGCCCTCGGAACCGGCATCAAAGAAAAAGCAGATTTTATTACAAGCGGCAATATGTTTAACGAGATTGTCCAGTCGAGCCAGATGCCTTCTGACTTTCTTGCAAAAAAATATACCGCACAGCTTTTGTCGTATTCAAATAATGCAAACGCAAATGCAAAGATTTTGATTGTTGAACCGGGAGACCCGCACTCCGCAAGGCTTGTTTCTCTTTTCCGCGACAGTTTGATGAGAAGCGGCTTTAATCCGCTTGCTCCCTGCCCGCACATTGCAGAATGTCCTATGCAGGGTCGCACAACGGCAAACCCGGCCGGCAAATGGTGCAACTTTGCCTTTGACACAAGCGACGCCCCGGAAAAACTCATTGCCCTTTCAAAAAACGCAAATCTTTCCAAAGACCGCGCAGTTTTGAGTTTTGTGCTTGCAAAAAAAACTGGTGACGCCCTGGTTAAGCCCGAAAAAAAATCAAAAACACTGAGCCTCAGAGTTGCAAGCGATTTTATCCGCCTGACAGAACTTCATAAATCAGGTTATTATGCATGCTCAGAAATCGGACTTGTACTTGCAGTTGATATGAGCGGAGTTCACCCGGCAAACGGAGACCTTGTAAAAACAAAAATGCCGGATTCAATTAAAGAATTAAAGCACGACAAAAAGTCAGGTGCCCTGATGCTTTCCATTTAGGAAAGGCTTTCTACCCATTTTTGCATCAAAATGCCGTAAGCAACTCCCACATTAAGGCTTGCTTTTAAGCCCTTCATCGGAATTGTTACGCGTCCGTAAGCTGCGGCTTCCAGAGCGGCCGGACTTACCCCAAGTTCTTCCGAGCCTATGATGCAGATTCCTCGTTTTGGAAAGTTAAATTCTCCGATTGGAGTTCCGCCGGTTTCGAGGACAAAAATTGGCAAATCCTTTTCTTTTGCAAATTCAACAAGTTCAGGAATTGAAAGCTTTTCCCATCCCAGAGTTTCTATACAGCCCATTCCGCTTCTGATTGCCTTGGGATGATCCGGTGGAACGCAGAGAGGACTGATTAAGACTTTCTGGGCGCCCATCGCTTCTGCACTTCTAAAAACCGAACCAAGATTGAACGGAGAGCGGATGTCTTCTGCGTATACGTAAACGTCCTTAAAAAAATCGCGTTCTTTTACCACACCGTTTTTGTCCGTAACGGCCGGGTGCGGAGCGATGATTAAATCCCATTCAGCAGGAAAAGTTCCGATCATTGCAAGCAGAGTGTTGCGCGCAAGATTACAGGTGCGTTTTTCTGCTGTTGTATCAAATGGTTCAGTTTGTAGGAGTTGAATCAACTGGTCGCGTGCCATGGAAGGCATGTCGGCGTCCTTTACTATGATTTCTACAAGACGCTTGATGTAGTCCGGGCGGGAGATTGTTTTGTAATTGTATTCGTTGCCTTTTTCCGGAATTCCGTCAATGTCGCGCTCAAGGGCCCCGAATGTGAGGGCAAGTTTACGGCGCTTTTGGCCTGCTTCAAGATGAATTAATTTGCCTGGTTCAATCATGATTAGAATGCAGTTTTAATCAAATCAAACAAATCATCGCTTGTCATTGAGCGTGGCAGAGAATTGACATATTCGAGCTGACCCGCATCTTCTGCGGCAAGTGACAGCTGTTCAATTGTAACCGACAGATCCTTTAAGCGGGTCGGAAGGTTTGCCTTGGCCATGCGCTGGCGGATATTGTCGGCAAAAATCTTACAGAACTCTTCGGCATTTGATGAATCCTGACGTTCGATTCCAAAAAGCTCTGCAATTCGTTCAACTTTTGCGGATTTGAATTTTATACAGTCTTCGATAACGTGCGGAAAGAGAATTGCCGAAACAAGTGAGCGGCTGATTTTAAATCTTGCATTGATTGTCAGGGCAAGCAGTGAGGCCGGTCCAAACGAACTCGATGCAATTGCAAGACTTGCCATACATCCGCCCTGGGTCAAAAGTTCTTCCTGGGGAGTTGTAAGATTGAGGCTTTCTGAACCGTTCATTGCAAAATTCAATAATTCAATTGATTTTTCTGCGAGCATGTCGCTGAAGAAATTTGCTTTCTGAGAAAGGTAGGCTTCGCTTGCAAAACACAAAGATTCAAGTGACATGGAACCCGTCTGGTTTTCTGTAAGAGTAACGGAAAGGTTTGGGTCAAAGACAGAAGCCTTGCAAAGCCCGCTCTTTGTCCTGAATAAAAGACATTTTGAACTTCTTGAGTCAACGAGCGGAATCCGGTCTGTAAAAACAAACGGGTCACGGCAGGTTGTTGCCAGACTGATTAACGGAAGCGGCGTACTCTTTGGAACTTCTCCGTCTACAAAGTCGTAGATGTCTTTTTTTTCGTTAAAGAAGGTGCAGACTGCCCTGGCGATATTTACGGCCTTTCCGCCGCCGGCAGAGATTACACCGTGGATATGTGACTTTCTGGCAAGTTCAAGGGCAGCGCTTACAGTTTTTGTTTCTGCAATTTCTGTAAATTCATCAAATACAAAATAATCAACATTGCGGTCCGTCAAAGACTGTGTGATTTTGTCCGCAATTCCGACTGAGCGCAAAACCGGGTCCAAAACCAGCATAAAGCGTGTTCCGTATTCGAGGGCGTACTGGCCGAGACGGCTTGCTGAATAGGAACCAAGAATTATATTTGGTGAAATTTTAAATGTAAAATCTGCCATTTTTTCTCCAGAACTTATTTTCTTGTTTGAAAACAAAAAAAGCAGAACCGGATAGTTCTGCCTTTTTTATCAATTTAGCAATAGCTAAAAATTACAGTCCAAAACTGTCCAGAATACGGTCAGCAGTTGAACCAATTACAGCTGAATTAAGGTAGTTAGGGTCCTTAATCTTTTCTTTTACGGCAGCTACGAGATCAGCACGAACATCAGGTGTTTCTTCAGCAACCTGGCGCAGGAAGTATGCTCTTGCAGCTTCTTTTGCTTCGTCAGATACACTGATTGAATCAGGCGCAGAAGTTGTTGCAAATTTTTCTGTCTCGTTGGTGCGACGTGTGTTCTGTACGTTGTTAAGTGGATTTACTCCATTAATGTTCTGTATCATCATTTGTAACCTACCTTACACTCTAATTATCGGCATCATCTTCCGAAAGTTGAGCATTTTTATTACCGGAAATGAAAATTGCAAACTCGCCAAGGATTTTGCTCCTTTCGGCAAAGTTTTGTTTCATTTCTTCCGCCGTTCCCTCTACTATCTCCTCGTGAAGTTTAGTCAGTTCCCTGCCCACAACCACACGGCGTCCTTTATCAATATCGGCAATATCCGTTAAAAGTTTAACAATTCTGAACGGAGATTCGTATAAAATTACCGCATCTCCTGTTGCCAGAAGTTCGCGTAATCTTGAACGTCTTCTGCCTGGTTTTGGAGAAAGAAAACCTTCAAATATCAGGGTTTTTCCTCCGGCTCCCGCAACACTTACGAGGGTCGCAAAAGCACTCGGTCCCGGAATCGGAACCACTGTATGTCCGGCACCACGTACCAGGGTTGCAAGCACGGCTCCAGGATCACTGATTCCCGGAGTTCCTGCGTCACTGGCGTAGGCAACCGACTGACCTTCGTCCAGAAGTTTTATTACCTTCTGGGCAGCAACCGATTCATTTTGCGAACGGCAACTTATAAGCGGCTTTTTAATCTCAAGATGATTTAAAAGCTGCAGTGTATGCCGGGTATCCTCGGCTGCGATGACATCCACATTCTTAAAGGTTTCAACAGCCCTGTAAGTTATGTCACCAAGATTTCCTATCGGCGTACCGACTATATATAGCGTAGACACAGTTTAATTTTATACACAAAACCCCTAAAAAGCAACAAGAAAAACCGGCCGCATTTTAAAGTTTTTACAGCAGTTTAACAAATTCTTCTACCGCAAAATCGTGAACTGTATAGTCACTTTCGCTGGCATTTTCGTCTTCAAAAAGTTCGCCTTCGCCCGTCTGCGGATTTGAACGGATCTGTTCCTTTTTTTGAACCATCCATCCGTCAAGAATATCTGCTACCAGAGAAGCAAAGATTTTTGCCTTAACCAAAATTGCGCCTTCATCAGCGGTTTTTATTTTTTTAGCCTGGGCCAGACTTTTTAAGGCAACGCAGGTTTGTTCAACAAGTTTCTGACGGTTTTCTGAGCTGATTCTGGCGGCTTCTGTTACAAAGTATTTTTCGCTTTCTATAAACGAGTAAATTAAAAGCAACGGCTCTTTTTCGTACATTTTGAGCCAGCGGTGCAGCATTCCCTTGAGGACAGCTTCTGCAGTGTACTTTGCCGAAGTTGAATCCATATCCTGAGGGATAAAAGAAATGCGTTTGCAGTAATCGCCGCAGTAACGCAAAGTGTCTTCCATCATTGCGTCGCGGGAAGCGTAGTGGTTATATAAAGAAGCTTTTTTAATTCCCAAAATACCTGCAATGTCAGAAAGCGAAGTAGCACCGGCACTGTTTACAAAAGCAGTTTCCAAAACGGCGCGGATAATTCGTTCATGTGTAATTTTTTCTGCAGGCATAGAATCTCACTTTTTAATTGAATTAGACTACCGTTCATTAGTTTATAACGCGGGCCCTTAATTGTCAATGCACAGTTTTTTTACATTTTTAAGTGTGGAATATAAATTCAATTAACTATATAATAAAATTACAGTGCTTCTGTGCACTTCTTATCAACGGAGATAAAAATGCAAAACACACTTCCACGCCTGTTCAGGGAAACAGTTCAGAATTATCCACAGATTACATTCCAGATGTACAGAATTAAAGGCGGTTCTTTTGAATCAACTTCATATAAAGATTCTTACGACGAGGCTGTATCACTTGCCGGCGGACTTATGTCCCGCGGAATCAAACGCGGAGAACACATCGGCTTGATTTCTGACAACCGTAAAGAATGGCAGCGCATGGATATGGCAATTCTAAGCCTTGGTGCAATTGATATTCCGCGCGGATGTGATGCTACAATCGGTGATCTTGAATACATCCTTTCTTTTACTGAATGCAAAAACGTTGTTGTAGAAAACGAAAGCCAGGTTAAAAAAATCCTCGGCATTAAAGATAAACTCCCGGGCATCAAAACTTTTTTGACTCTTGAAGACGTTAGTGACAAAGTTCTGGAAGAAGTTGCAGCAGCAGGCCTTGAACTTGTTACCTACAACCAGCTCATCGAAGCAGGTAAAAAATTCAACCGGGAAAATCCGCTCGCAGTTGAAAAAGAAATCGACGCGGGCAAACCTGATGAACTTGCTTCAATCATCTTTACTTCAGGAACTACAGGTCAGCCAAAAGGTGTAATGCTCACCCACATGAACTTTATTGCACAGCTCGACGAAGTTGACGAACGCATTTACCTGTATCCTGGCGACAGAGGACTTCTTGTTCTACCGATCTGGCACGCTTTTGAACGCTCTGTCGAATACGTAGTTATGAGCCAGGCCGCAACGCTTTGTTACTCAAAACCGGTTGCAAGCGCTTTGCTGGCTGACCTCAAGGAACTCAACCCGCAGGTAATTCCTGCCGTTCCACGCGTATTTGAGGCCATTTACGACGGAATTTACCGCCAGATGAGAAAAACAGGTGGAATTACACTCCGTGTATTCAAGTTCTTTGTAAGCATCGCACTTTTCCATTCAAAACTCGACCGCGTTCTGTTTGACCGCACTACCCGCTATGGAATTGATAAAAGATGGCTCCAGTGGCCTGCATTCGTTCTGCCATGGCTCATCTGTTATCCGATTAAACTTCTGGGCGGCGCTCTTGTGTTCAGAAAAATCCGTGCAATGCTCGGCAATAACTTTAGAGGCGCTGTAGCAGGCGGCGGTGCACTTCCTCCGGCTGTAGACAAGTTCTTCTGGGCAGTTGGAGTTCCACTCGTTGAAGGTTACGGACTTACAGAAACAGCTCCGATTGTTGCAGTCCGACCGTTTGCTCGTCCGGTACTTGGAAACGTTGGATCCGCTATCCGCGGAGTTTCTGTACGCGTTGTTGACATAGAAACAGGCAAACCTCTTCCAAAAGGAAAAAAAGGACGCCTCGAAGTCAAGGGCCCGACAGTTATGCAGGGCTACTACAAAAAGCCTGAACTTACAGCAAAAGTTATCGACAAAAACAACTGGTTTGATACAGGAGACCTTGCCCGTCTTACAGCAAACAACGAAATTGTACTTTGCGGACGCACAAAGGATACCATCGTTCAGACAGGTGGCGAAAACGTAGAACCGCTTCCAATCGAAATGAAGATTCAGGAATCACAATACGTTAATACGGCAGTTGTTGTCGGACAGGACCAGCGCTACCTTGCAGCACTTATTGTTCCTTCAAAGGGAGAAATCGAAAACTTTGCCAAAGAAGCAGGAATTACTTACAAAAAATACGAAGACCTTGTTAAACGTCCGGAAATTACCCGTCTGATTGAAGGCGAAGTAAACCAGCGCATCAATTCAAAAAACGGATTTAAGATGTTTGAAAAAATCAACAGGGTTTGCCTTTTGCCAAAAGAATTTGAAGTTGGCGTGGAACTTTCTGCAAAGCAGGAAATCATGCGCTACAAGATAAATACATTGTACGCAAAAGAAATCAAATCTTTGTTTAAATAATAAGAAACACTGAGCAAAAAAAGGCTGTCATACGACAGTCTTTTTTGTTACAAAACGTTTTCTTTTTCAAATGCCACTTTGAGGCGGTCAGAAATCTTCTGGAGCTGCGGCTCTGTCGTGATGTGGAACATGGCAAGCACGTCGGAGTCAAACTGGTAAAAGTCAACTTCGCCGGTCTGATAGTGTGCAAGCATGTCTGCAAGGTAAACAAGTCCCGTAATCTTCTTTGTGTCTTCATGAACCAGGTCAGGTTCGTGGTGGTGACGGATTACAGAAACGATAACT
>JAILFZ010000008.1 GCA_024697295.1 Treponema sp. | reverse complement strand
ATACGTTCACATGCTCAACGGAACTGCAATCGCTGTAGGACGTGCAATGCTCGCAATCATGGAAAACTACCAGAACGAAGACGGTTCAATCACAGTTCCAGAAGTTCTACGCCCAATCTGCGGCTTTGACAAAATCGGTCCCAAAAAAGAAGTAAAGGATCCGGTTTATCACGCAGCAAAAAAATAGCTTAAACTGAACAAAAGAGCCGCCTGCAAAAGCCAGGCGGCTCTTTTTTATACCGTTTTATCTTCAAGAAATCTCTGGTCTTCTTCCTTGATTGACTTATAGTCACAGACTGCACAGTACTTTGTATTGCCGTCGTCTGTAAAAATTGAATCAACGTGGGCCGTGATATAAACAGTGCGTTCCTTAATCGGACCGCTTGCAATCGGAAAACCGAGAATCAAAGCGTATTCGCCTGCGTCGGTAAAAATATTATTCTGAACAAGACCTGCAAATACAATTCTTTCACTGTCGATATAAATAATGTCAGGCGGATTTTTTCTGTCCTGGATGGAGTTTTCTTCTTTTTGCGTTTTTTGTGCAAGATATCGGCAGACAGAAAGCAAAAAGAGCCCGTTTCCGATGGACTTTCCGACAGTTTTTGAATGCATCACTGCGTTTTCAAGATATCGCTTTGCCGTAACCTGGTCTTCTTCCGGAACATCGCTCCATTTTGGAGTTACAAATGCCGGATAATCATCGATAAAACCGCATTTTATATCGGTCTGTCCTTCACCTTCGTAATAAATTACCGCGTTAAATGAACCGGAAGATTTTTTAACGCGTTCCTCCACCTTTTTGATTACAGAAGGAATAACAAGCGCCAGGTCTCCAGACCGTACGCTTTTCATTTGTGTTTCAAAATAAAGCCCGAGCTTGTTAAAATAAAACTGAACTTTTACGTTTTTTCCGTCAAAAGACCTTACGGTTTCTGCCGGGTTTTTGAGGAGAATTATTCCCTGGTCAAGGACTTCCATCTGGTCGCGTCTGACAGCTACCGGAAAAACGCCCGCAATCGATTTTACCTTTCCCTTTTCTTCATCTTCTGCAGGCTGGGCTAAGATTTCCGTAACAGTAACCGGAACATTACCGTCCATAAGATATTGCAAAACCAGCTGACGTTCGATTCCTGTAAGTTCGTTATTCATGTTTTCCCTCCATGCGCAATATCTTTATCTGGTTGATTTTCCAGTTAACGCTTTCGCGGTAATAGTATAGCATAACATCAACAAATCCCTTACTGCAATTAAATCTGACAGGAAGTTCATAAAGAGAATTCTGTTCAAAGCCGTTTCCGATGATATAACTGTCAAAGACGAATTTAGGCTTTTCCGGTTCAAGAGGCTCCTGGTCCTCACCTTCTTTTTGGGCTTCTTTATCCTTTGATTCGCCTTCTTTTGTTTTTTTATCTTCCGGAGCTGAAGGAAAATCTTCTAAAAAGACCTTTTTCCATTCATTTTTGAGGTCCCTTTCAAAAAGCGCAAGTTCATAAACGCTTCCGGCCATCATCAGTTCATCATTTGCAGAAAGCGTACACAGATTCTCTGAAAATGAAGTTACCGAAAGCTTTATTTCGTCCGGAATGCCGGAAGTATCAAGACTTCCAAATCCATCAAGGTTCGGGTAGACCGGTTCAATATTTTTTGCGTAATCTCCGCATAAAAAGATTACAGGCGTGAGTTTAATTGTTTTTGAGATTTTCGGGGTTTCAGAAATATTTTGTGTAAGACGGTCTTTTTCGATCGGGTCTGTCCATTCAATTTCTTTAAAACGCTTTTCTGACTGGGCCCTCAATGTCAAATCTGAATCAGAATCTGCCTTTTTATCTTTAGTTGAACAGCCCGTAATCCCCATAAGTATGGCTGTAAAAAGAATGGAAAATTCAAAAAAGAGAATACTTTTCTTACTTTTCATAATTGCTTTTATTTTAACATATCGCATTCAAAAAAAAAAGCATTTGATGTCAGGCAAAAAGGTCTTTACTTGAGGAACAGGCCTGTTTAATGTTATTCTGTTTTTATGAATATTATTTCTTGGAATGTTAATGGAATCCGCGCCGTAGAAAAAAAAGGTTTTATTGAATGGCTCAAAAATTCAAATGCAGATGTGGTCTGCATTCAGGAAACCAAAGCCAATCCGGCTCAGCTTTCTGAAGGACTTCTTGCCCCTTCCCCTTATAAATCTTATTTTTCAAGTGCAAAAAAAGCCGGTTACTCAGGAACCGCAATTTATTCAAAAGTTGAACCTGATTCAATAGAATTGATGGGTGACGGACGCTTTGATGATGAAGGCCGTGTTTTAATCGCCAAATATTCAAAACTTGCGGTAATAAGCGCATACTTTCCCAACAGCCAGGATGCGGGGGCACGACTTGACTATAAACTTGCCTTCTGTGACGCGATGCTTAAAAAATGTGACCTGCTGGTAAAAGACGGTTTTAACATCGTGCTCTGCGGTGACTACAACATTGCCCACAAACCGATTGACCTTGCAAATCCAAAATCAAACGAAAAGAACGCAGGCTACCTTCCGGAAGAACGAGCCTGGATGGACACATTTACTTCCAGCGGTTATGTGGATACTTTCAGACACTTCTGCAAGGATGCAGGTCAGTATTCCTGGTGGAGTTACAGATTCCACGCACGGGAAAAGAACATCGGATGGCGTATTGACTATCAGTGCGTAAACGAAGGCTTTATAAACAGTGTTGAAAGTTCAAAAATATTGAATTCAATAACCGGAAGCGACCATTGTCCGGTACAAATCATTGTAAATCCTTAAAGGCAATATCCTTGTAAAACCCCTCTTAAATCTATATACTAAAACAAAAAAAATTGATGAGGTATTTTTTTTATGGCACTTACTCTTGCAGAGAAGCTTCTTCAGGCACACATCGTACCGGGAGCTTGTAAAGAAACAGAATTTGTAAAAGGACAGCCGATTAAACGCGGTTCCGACATTGCAATCAAAATCGATCAGACTCTTACACAGGACGCAACCGGAACAATGACATATCTCCAGTTTGAAACAATTGGAATTCCACGCGTTAAAACAGAACTTTCGGTTTCTTATGTAGACCACAACACCCTTCAGACAGACTTCAAGAACATGGACGACCACCGTTACCTGCAGTCAATTGCTGCCAAATACGGTCTTTACTTCAGCCGTCCGGGCAACGGAATCTGTCACCAGGTTCATCTTGAATGCTTTGGCAAACCGGGAAAAACTCTCCTCGGTTCAGACAGCCACACTCCGACAGGCGGTGGTATCGGAATGATCGCCATCGGTGCCGGCGGTCTTGACGTTGCAGTTGCAATGGGCGGCGGTGCTTTCCACCTTGCAATGCCAAAAATCTTTGGTGTTAAACTTACAGGCCATTTGCGCAAGGGCGTTGGTGCAAAAGACATCATCCTCGAAGTTCTCCGACGCGAAACCGTAAAGGGTGGAACTCTGGCAATTTACGAATACTTCGGTGAAGGTGTTGAATCTCTGACTGTTCCACAGCGTGCAACAATCACAAACATGGGTGCCGAACTCGGAGCAACCTGTTCAATCTTCCCGTCTGACGCAAAAACAAAGAAGTTCCTCGAATCAATGGGCCGCGGTAAAGACTGGACTGAACAGAAAGCCGACGAAGGCTGTGAATATGACAAACTCATCGAAATCGACCTCGACAAATTGAGTGCTCTCGCAGCATGTCCTCACAACCCGGACGTCATCAATTCAATCAAAGACCTTTCCGGAAAAAAAGTTACTCAGGTTGTAATCGGTTCATGTACAAACTCTTCACTTGACGACCTCGAAAGCGTTGCTGCAATCGTTAAGGGCAAACACATTGCTCCGGGCGTAGAAGCCGGAATCGCACCTGGAAGCCGCACAACACTTTTGATGGCTTCCAAATCAGGCATCCTTGAAGACCTCATTGAAGCAGGTTTCCGTATTCTTGAAAGTGCCTGCGGACCTTGTATCGGACAGGGCTTTGCACCAAACTCAGAAGGTGTAACTCTCCGCACATTCAACCGTAACTTTAAAGGCCGCTCTGGAACCGCTGATGCAAATGTATACCTCGTAAGTCCGGAAACTGCCGCTGCTGCAGCAATAACAGGAGTTATCACGGAAGCAGAAACCCTCGACTACAAAGATCCAGCATACAAGAAGGGCCTGCGCATTTCTCTCCTCGACGGAAAAGACAAGAGACTTTCCGGAAAGCAGATTCTCGCATGCTCTACAAACCGCGGTATGCTTATTCCGCCACTCCCGCCTGAAGAAGCCCAGAAGGTAGAAATCTTACGCGGACCAAACATCAAGCAGTGTCCTCCATGCCGCGAATATAAATCAAAACTTACACTTCCTGTACGCTTAAAGACAGCTGACAACGTTTCTACAGACGACATCATGCCTGCAGGAGCAAAAGTCCTGCCGCTGCGTTCAAATATTCCTGAAATTTCAAAGTTCACTCTTACCCGCCTCGATCCAACATTCTATGAAAGAAGCGAAAAAGAAAACTTTGCTGACTGCTGTGTAGTCGGCGGAGAAAACTATGGACAGGGTTCAAGCCGCGAACACGCAGCCCTTGGACCAATGTATCTTGGAGTACGAGCAATCATTACAAAGAGTTTTGCACGCATCCACAAGGCCAACCTTGTCAACTACGGAATTATTCCAATCAATTTTGTTAATCCTGCTGATTATGATCAGATTAAACAGGGGGACACAATTGAACTGACAAATATTGAAGAAGCACTCAACACAGGCTGTGAATTTGATATCGTTTGCAATGGCAAAACATTCAAGGGAATCAACGACCTTGCTGAACGCAGCCGCAATATTCTTAAACAGGGTGGGCTTGCTGCCTACACACGCAACGGCGGAAATTAATATAAATATTTGCGATTTTAAAAATTGTGGATTATAATTTGTATTACCGCATTCATTGCGTTTTATAGAGTAACGGTGTGAATTCCACACCGTCACTTTTATGGGGGAATCAGATGAACGTACATAACCTTATGGAAGAAGTAGTTGTATACAGAGTTAATCAGCTATACGAACAGGTAAAAGAAGTTAATGCAACATGGTTGACATGTGATTGCGAAAACTGCCGTCTTGATACAATCAGTTATGTACTTAACCGTATTCATCCAAAATACGTTGTAAGCGGCCGTGGAGTTTTACACGCACGCGACGTAATGGAAGATCCTCAGGTAAAAGCTGATATCGACGCTCTCGGCATCGAAGGAATCCGCATTGTCAGCACAACAAAGCGTCCATTCCACTCAAGTCCCCGCAAAGAATGCACTGTTCAGGCTTCAGAAAATCCTGTATTCAACTACCCTACAATCCAGGGAACAATTCTTGAAGGCAGCACATTTGAACCTCTCACAGGGGCAACCGTCACCCTCAAACAAAAGGGCGAACTTGTTGATATGGCAGATATGACCTGGGCAAACCCAATCCACACATACCAGAGCACAAAAGGAACATACAGCTTCTGGCCGCGCGCTACCAGTGCAAAAAAAGACGGAGAAACAAAGAAAGTAAGTTTTACAATTGATGTTTCCTGCCCTGGCTATGATGACATTACATATTCATTTGATACAACACTCACTGCAGAATCAGTAGTTCGCGGCGAACTTGACACTACAATTTCCCTCAAAATTATGGACCTTGTAATGTTCAAAAGCGAAATCAAAAACGATATGGACAGAATGATTGTTACGGAATAAAAAAAAATAAACTTTTTTTGTGAAATTTCGTAAAAATGCTATTGACCTTTTTCTTAGGGTTTGTTATATTATCAAAGTCGATTGACGATACGGACAGTTAGCTCAGTTGGTAGAGCCCCTGGTTTACACCCAGGTTGTCGGGAGTTCGAGTCTCTCACTGTCCATTTTGACCTGATTGAATCAGGTCTTTTTTTTCAACCGGGATGTAGCGCAGCTGGTAGCGCGCTTGGTTTGGGACCAAGATGTCGCAGGTTCGAATCCTGTCATCCCGACAACATTGAGCAGAACGTAAGTTCTGCTCTTTTTTTTTCATTTGACAGGATTCGAACCGTAACGAACGCCGACCAACGGGAGGATGAGCGCACAAGGATGTGCGCGTAAGTGAGTGAAGGCGCCTGTCGGGAACGCACAGGAAGTGCGTGACCAGAAGGCGAATCCTGTCATCCCGATAATATAGAGCAGAACTATAGTTCTGCTCTATTTTTTTGAATTTGACAGGATTTGAAGCGGAGTGAGCGCCGAGCAAGTGGGAGGATAAGGCGACAGGACGTAGCCGTAAGCGAACGCAGCGGCCTGTCGGGAACGCAGCCTCTCCTCCTTCCTTTTTCCACAAAGCAAATAATTTGATGACAATTTACTGACATTGGGGTATAATTTAAAGGATAATATCAATAATTCTTGGGACGTGAAATAATGAATACTACAACAACGAAAAAAAACATATCTCTGAAAGCAAAGATTATTTTCTTTATAGCCGGAACAGTTATTGCGATTGCTCTTATCACGACAATAGTTTCCCTGCAGACATTTGCAAAAGAAAATAATTCAAACACAGTTCAGGAAGTTTTACACATGAGCAGCGGCGTAAGATTCATCCTGACAGACTGGCAGGACAACATTCAGCGTTATTCCCGCATCGTATCCCAGGATAATGAATGCAGACCGATT